>DAISXI010000029.1:0-17552 GCA_036825935.1 Hydrogenophaga sp. | reverse complement strand
AGCATGGTGAACACGCGGTCGGCTTCGATGGCGTCGTCGATCTGCACGCGCAGCAAGCGGCGCACGCTGGGGTCCATGGTGGTTTCCCACAGCTGCTCGGGGTTCATTTCGCCCAAGCCCTTGTAGCGCTGGCGGCTGGTGGTGCGCTCGGCCTCACCGATGAGCCAACGCATGGCCTGGCGGAAGTCGCCGACCTTTTCTTCTTTTTGCTTGTCGCCTTCGCCGCGCATGACGCGCGCGCCTTCGGCCAACATGCCGCGGAAGGTGTTGGCGGCTTCGGCCAGGGCGCCGTAGTCGGCGCCGTGCACAAAGTCTTGTGTGATGACGCTGCTCTTGATGTTGCCGTGGTGGCGGCGGCTGATGCGCAGAATGGGTTTGTCGGTGCGGGCGTCAAACTCGGCGGACACTTCGGCGGGCACGCCGGTGGTGTTGAGTTCGCGCAGCTTGGCTTGCAGCGCGGGCGCGCAGGCTTCGGCTTGTTCCATGCTGTCCAGGTTCAGGGACACGCCGTCGGCCATGGCGCGCAAGGCTTCGGTGTCCATGAAGTTGGACAAACGGGCAATGACGTTTTCTGACACTTGGTGCTTGCGCGCCAGTTCGTTGAGCGTGTCGCCGCTGATCGTGCTGCCGTTGGGGCCGCCGGTGAAGACGCTGGCGTCTTTGAGCGCGATGCGCAGCAAGAAGCCGTCCAGCGCGGGGCCGTCCTTCAGGTACAGCTCTTCTTTGCCGGCCTTGACTTTGTAGAGCGGTGGCTGCGCGATGTAGATGTGGCCGCGCTCGACCAGCTCGGGCATTTGGCGGTAGAAGAAGGTCAGCAGCAGGGTGCGGATGTGCGCGCCGTCGACGTCGGCGTCGGTCATGATGATGATGCGGTGGTAGCGCAGCTTGGCGACGTTGAAGTCGTCTTTGCCGTCGGCGTTGCCGCCTTCGCCACCGGCTTTGCCGATGCCGGTGCCCAGCGCGGTGATGAGCGTCAAGATTTCGTTGGACGTGAGCAGCTTTTCGTAGCGGGCTTTTTCCACGTTCAAGATCTTGCCGCGCAGGGGCAAGATGGCTTGGAATTTGCGGTCACGGCCTTGCTTGGCCGAGCCACCGGCGGAGTCGCCCTCCACGATGTAGATCTCGCACATCGCTGGGTCTTTTTCTTGGCAGTCGGCCAGCTTGCCGGGCAAGCCCATGCCGTCGAGCACGCCTTTGCGGCGAGTCATCTCGCGTGCTTTGCGGGCGGCTTCGCGGGCGCGAGCGGCTTCGATGATCTTGCCGCAAATGATCTTGGCGTCGTTGGGTTTTTCTTGCAGGTAGTCCGACAACAAACGCGCCACCACGTCTTCCACGGGGCCGCGAACTTCGCTGGACACCAGCTTGTCTTTGGTTTGGCTGGAGAACTTGGGCTCGGGCACCTTGACCGACAGCACGCAGCACAGGCCTTCGCGCATGTCGTCACCGGTGACTTCGACCTTGGCTTTTTTGGCCAGCTCGTTTTCTTCGATGTACTTGTTGATGACGCGGGTCATGGCCGCGCGCAAGCCGGTCAGGTGTGTGCCGCCGTCGCGTTGGGGGATGTTGTTGGTGAAGCACAGCACTTGCTCGTTGTAGCCGCTGTTCCACTGCATGGCCACTTCAACGCCGATGTTGGTGCCCTGGTCGCTTTGGCGGTCGCCCAGCGCGTGGAACACGTTGGGGTGCAAAACGGTTTTGCCTTTGTTGATGAAGTTCACAAAGCCTTTGACGCCACCGGCGCCCGAGAAGTCGTCTTCTTTGCCGCTGCGCTCGTCCTTGAGGCGGATGCGCACGCCGTTGTTCAAGAAGCTCAGTTCGCGCAAGCGCTTGGCCAAGATCTCGTAGTGGAAGTCGTTGTTCTCTTTGAAGATCTCGGTGTCGGGCAAGAAGTGCACTTCGGTGCCACGCTTCTCGGTTTCGCCGGTCACGCGCATGGGCGAGACTTCGATACCTTTGGTGGTTTCGAGCAAACGGTTTTGCACAAAGCCGCGTGCGAATTCGATTTGGTGGACCTTGCCTTCGCGGCGAACGGTCAGGCGCAGCCAGATGGACAGCGCGTTCACGCAGGACACACCCACGCCGTGCAAACCGCCGGACACTTTGTAGCTGTTCTGGTTGAACTTGCCGCCCGCGTGCAGTTCGGTCAAAGCGATTTCGGCGGCCGAGCGCTTGGGCTCGTGCTTGTCGTCCATCTTCACGCCGGTGGGGATGCCGCGGCCGTTGTCCACCACGCTGATGGAGTTGTCGGAGTGGATGGTCACCAAGATGTCGTCGCAGTGGCCGGCCAACGCTTCGTCGATGGAGTTGTCGACCACCTCGAACACCAAGTGGTGCAAGCCCGTGCCGTCCGACGTGTCGCCGATGTACATGCCGGGGCGCTTGCGCACCGCTTCCAGGCCTTCCAAGATTTGGATCGCGCCTTCGCCGTAACCTTCGCTGGCACCGGCTTGGTGGGCGTCGATGGTGGGCTGAAAGTTGGAGCTGTCGGCGGCGGCTGCGCCGGTGTTGACGGCGTCGTTGTTCTGGTTGGCTTCGGACATGTTGGCTTTTCTCTGGTGCTGTAAAAACGCCAAACCCGCTGGGCAGCGGGTTGGCAAGTTCTTCTGGGGACTGTTCGCTTAAATGCGCATGGGCATGACAACGTATTTAAAGGCGCTGTCTTCGGGGTTGGTCACCAGCGCGGAGCTGTTGCCGTCGGACAGTTCGATGCGCACCATGTCTTGCGACATGTTTTGCAAAGCGTCGATCAGGTAGGTGACGTTAAAACCGATTTCGATGGCGTCGCCGCCATAGTCGATGTCGAGCTCGTCAACAGCCTCTTCCAGCTCGGCGTTGCTCGAGGCCACGCGCAAGGTGCCGGGCTCGATGTTCAGTCGCACGCCTTTGAACTTGTCGCTGGTCATGATGGCGGTGCGCTGCAGCGAAGCCAACAGCGGCACGCGGCCCAAGGTGACGATGTTCTTGTGGTTCTTGGGGATGACGCGGTTGTAGTCGGGGAACTTGCCCTCGACCAGCTTGGTCACGAACTCCATGCCGTCGAAGCTGAAGCGCGCTTGGTTGGCGGCGAACTGCATCTCGATGGCGCCGTCTTTGTCGGACAGCAAGCGCTGCAACTCGAGCACCGTCTTGCGCGGCAAGATGACTTCTTGTTTGGGCACGTCCACGTCGAGCGTGGCCGACGAAAACGCCAAGCGGTGACCGTCGGTGGCCACGAGTGAGAGCTGCTTGCCTTCGGCGACGAACAAGATGCCGTTGAGGTAGTAACGGATGTCGTGCACGGCCATCGAGAACGAGACTTGGCTGACCAAGCTCTTGAGCGTTTTTTGTGGCACGCTGAACACGGGGCCGAAGCTGGGCGACTCTTGCACTAGGGGGAAATCTTCGGCGGGCATGCTTTGCAGCGTGAAGCGGCTCTTGCCACCTTTGAGGATGAGCTTGCCACCGGTGTTTTCCAGGCTGACCGTTTGGTCGGCGGGCATGGTGCGCAAGATGTCGATGAGTTTGCGCGCGCCCAAGGTGGTGGCGAAGTTGCCTTCGTCGCCCGCGAGTTCGGCGTTGGTGCGGATTTGAATTTCCAAGTCGCTGGTGGTCAGCTGCACTTGCGAGCCGGTTTTGCGCAACAAAACGTTGGCCAAGATCGGCAAGGTTTGACGACGCTCAACAATGCCCGCGACCGATTGCATGGCGGTGAGGATTTTGTCCTGGGTCGATTTGAAAACGATCATGTCTCGGGCTCTTTCGTTTGAATGGGGCAAACAGCTGGTATTTTAGCCTTTGAGGGTCTGTTCCAGCACGTGCAGTTGTTGGTTGAGTTCGGTGTTGGTTTGGCGTTCGGCGGCGATTTTTCGCACGGCGTGCAGCACGGTCGTGTGGTCCCGCCCGCCGAACAATTCGCCGATCTCGGGCAGGCTTTTTTGCGTCAGTTCTTTGGCCAAAAACATGGCAATTTGGCGCGGCCGGGCGATGCTGGCGGGGCGCTTCTTGCTGTACATGTCGGCGACTTTGATTTTGTAGAAGTCGGCGGCGGTTTTTTGGATATTTTCGACGCTGATCTGGCGATTTTGAATGGACAAGAGGTCTTTTAGCGCATCTCGGGCCAATTGGATGGAGATCTCTTTTTGGTTGAAACGCGAATAAGCCAAGATCTTGCGCAGGGCGCCTTCGAGCTCGCGAACGTTCGAACGCACGTGTTTGGCGACGAAAAAGGCCACATCTTCGGGTAAATGCGTGTTTTCGACCACCGCCTTGTTGATCAGGATGGCCACGCGCATTTCCAGCTCGGGCGGCTCGATCGCCACGGTCAGGCCCGAGTCGAAGCGCGAGACCAGTCGCTCGTGGATGTCGGCCAGGCCTTTGGGGTAGGTGTCGCTGGTCAGCACGATGTGGCTCTTGCGGGCCAGCAGCGCCTCAAAGGCGTTGAAGAACTCTTCTTGGGTGCGCTCTTTGTTGGCGAAGAACTGCACATCGTCGATCAGCAGCAAATCGAGCGAGTGGTAGCGCTCTTTGAATTCGTCAAAGGTCTTGCGCTGATAGGCTTTGACCACATCCGAGACGAACTGCTCGGCGTGGATGTAGAGAACTTTGGCTTTGGGGCGGTCGGCGAGCAAATGGTTGCCGATGGCGTGCATCAAGTGGGTCTTGCCCAAGCCAACACCGCCATAAATGAACAGTGGATTGTAGAGCTGCCCCAAGCTGCCGGCCACGTGCATGGCTGCGGCCCGAGCCATGCGGTTGGCCGTGCCTTCGACCAGCGCAGAAAAGGTGAGCGCGGGGTTCAGGCGCGACTTCGGGCCGCCGCTGTTGGACGCGGCCACCAGGGCCATGTCGGGCAACTCCGACAAGAGGTCGTCGTTGACGACGGGTGTTCGAGGCGTTGATTTGGCTGCACCTTCGCGGGTAGCAAGTGCTAACTCCACGGTCACGGGGTGGTTGGCCAAGTTGCTCAGGGTTTCGCTGATGCGGTGGGCGTATTGGGTGCGGACCCAGTCCATTTTGAAGCGGTTGGCCACCTGAATCGTGACTTGGGTGGCGTCGGCGGACACCTGCGCCACGAGGGGGCGGATCCAGGTGTTGAACTGCTGTTCGGGGATGTCTTGGGCCAAAACGTCGAGGCAGGCTTGCCACAAATCGGGCGCTGCGTCGCGCTGGGGGTTGGGGGTGTTGCCCTCGCTCATGTCGGGTACCGGTGTTCTTAAAATTGTGGATAAATCGCTTTGGGCAGGCGGCCCATTGTAGTCCGCCTGGCAAGTTATCCACAAGCTGAGAAAGCCTAGGGAAGTCCCTAAATGACGAATTTCGCATTTTGGAGGTGATGCTGTTGCTGTTTGCGCCAAGTATTTGCCAGCACGGTGTTTTTTTTGCGATAATCTTGGGTTCTTTGTCTGATTAAGAAGACCCATCATGAAACGCACTTACCAGCCTTCCAAAATTCGCCGCGCCCGTACCCACGGTTTTCTCGTTCGCATGAAAACCCGTGGCGGTCGTGCTGTGATCAACGCACGCCGCGCCAAGGGCCGCAAGCGCTTGGCCGTCTAAGCGGGTTCGCCGTGCGCGGGACGCAGACCTACCGCTGCGCCCGCAACCGTTCCAAGCCTGAGGCGTACCGGTGACCCACCGCATCACGTCTCGGCTTCAGTTCCAAGCCGTCATGGCGGGACAGACCGTGGCCAAAACCCCCCACTTCGCATTGCACAGCGCGCCGCTCTCGGGCCAACACGCCGGGCACGACTTGTTTCCACACGTCGGTGCATGGTTGGGTGTGGTCTTGCCCAAACGGTGGGCCAAGCGCGCGGTGACGCGCAACGCCTTGCGCCGCCAAATTTACGAAGTGAACCGCTCCCTGCCCACGCCCTTGCCGGCCAAGGCTTGGGTGGTGCGTTTGCGCAGCGAATTCAACCGTCAGCAGTTCATCAGCGCCACGTCGCCGGCACTGAAGGCGGCTGCGCGCGCCGAGTTGCAGCAACTTTTTGCGCAACTCAAGCTCCAAGGTGTCGCCCATGTTTGAATGGCCGCGCCGCTTCATGGTGGGTTTCATCAAGGTCTACCGATTGTTGCTCAGCCCCTGGTTGGGCAACAGCTGTCGCTTTGAGCCTACGTGTTCGGTCTATGCCATCGGAGCCATGGAGCGCCATGGTGTGGCCGTGGGCTCGTATTTAATGGTGCACCGTTTGGTGCGTTGCAATCCTTGGTGCCAAGGCGGTTGCGATCCGGTGCCCAGCCAGACTTTGTTTTCCCGTTTTACCTCCAACTCCTCAGAAAAGAAGCCGTCATGAGTGACATTCGTCGATCCATCCTGTGGGTGATTTTTGGTATGTCCATGGTCCTGATCTGGGACAAATGGCAGATTCACAACGGTCAACCACCCTTCTTTTTTGGCGCATCCCAAAAGGCCCCCGCCCCAGCGACGGCCAACGCACCCGCCACCGCCACCGGTGCTGCCGGCGCTTTGCCGCAAGCCAGCGCCAGTGTGGCCAGCTCGGCCAGTGCGCCCGCTGGCGGCGAATCGGCCATGCCGGTTCAGACCTTTGAGGTCACGACCGACGTGTACCGCTTGGTGTTCAGCAGCGAAGGCGGCTCTTTGGTGGGCGCACAGCTCTTGGACCACGCGGCCATCACGGGCGTGGACAAAGGCGAGAAGGTCGACCCCCTGACCTTGTTGCAGCAAAGCGGCGACAAAACCTATGTGGTGCAAACCGGTTTGATCGGTGGCGTGTTTCCCAACCACAAGACCCCCATGCGCTGGACCGGCACCGCCAAGGCCTTGGCCGATGGCCAAAACAGCTTGGAAGTGGCGTTCGCCTCTGATGCCGTGAACGGTTTGCAGTTGGTCAAAACCTACACCTTGGGCCGTGGTCGTTACGACATCGCCGTCAAGCACGAGGTGCGCAACGTGAGCGAACAAGCCCAGAGCCCTGAGCTCTACGTGCAACTGGTGCGCGACAGCAGCTCGGTGACCAACGAAACGCCGTTTTACTCCACCTTCACCGGCCCCGCCATTTACAGCGGCACCGAGAAGTACCAAAAAGTCGAGTTCGAAGAGATCGACAAAAACAAGGCCACTTTTGTGCAGCAGTCCAACGACGGGTACGTCGCCATGGTGCAGCACTACTTCATCACAGCCTGGACGCTGGCCGATGGCGTGGCCCGCAGCAACTACGTCGAGAAAGTGCCCAACAGCACCAATCTCTACCGTGTGGGCATGAAGATCCCCATGGGCAGCATTGCCCCGGGCGCATCCAAAGCCATCGACACACCGCTGTTCGTGGGCCCTCAGGCCGAGAAACTGCTTGAGGTCATGGCCCCGGGCTTGGAATTGGTGAAGGACTACGGCTGGTTGACCATCTTGGCCAAGCCCCTGTACTGGTTGCTGGAAAAAATCCACGGCTTTGTGAGCAACTGGGGTTGGGCGATCGTGTTGTTGGTGGTGCTGATCAAGGCGGCGTTCTATTGGCTCAACGCCAGCGCTTACCGCAGCATGGCCAAGATGAAGAAGATCAACCCGCGCATCATGGAAATGCGAGAACGCCTGAAGAACAACCCGCAGCAAATGCAGCAGGAAATGATGAAGATGTACCGCGACGAAAAGGTCAATCCTTTGGGCGGCTGCTTCCCCATCCTGATCCAGATCCCCGTGTTCATTGCTTTGTACTGGGTGCTCTTGTCGTCGGTGGAAATGCGCAACGCGCCTTGGATTGCTTGGATCTCTGACCTGTCCACACCCGACCCCTACTTCATCTTGCCTTTGGTCATGGCCATCACCACAGTGATCCAGACGGCGCTCAACCCGCTGCCACCGGACCCACTGCAAGCCAAGCTGATGTGGCTCATGCCCATCATGTTCTCGGTGATGTTCTTCTTCTTCCCCGCAGGCTTGGTGCTGTACTGGATCACGAACAACGTGCTGACCATCCTCCAACAAGCGCACATCAACCACCGCATGGGTGTGCCGCTGAAGTTCAGCATGCCAGACTTCAAGAAGTAAGCACAGAGGGCCGCGCAAGCGGCCCTTTTGTATCCAGCCCCATGCTCAGCGCATCGACCCAGCCCATCGTCGCCATTGCCACTGCGCCCGGACGCGGTGCGGTGGGCATCGTGCGCGTGTCGGGGCGCTCCTTGTCGGGTTTTGTGCAGGCGCTGCTCGGTCGAGGTCTGGTGCCGCGCCAAGCCACCTACTTGCCGTTCTTGAACACCGATGGATCGCCCATCGACCACGGTTTGGCGATCCACTTTGTGGCGCCGCAGTCCTACACCGGTGAAGACGTGTTGGAGCTGCAAGCGCACGGCGGGCCGGTGGTGCTGCAGCTGCTCATGGCGCATTGTTTGGCGGTGGCCGCCGAGCTCGACCCCGTGACGAGGCAGCCGCGTTTGGTGGGCTTGCGCCCTGCGCGCCCGGGCGAATTCACCGAGCGCGCATTCCTGAACGACAAGATGGACTTGGCCCAAGCCGAGGCCGTGGCCGATTTGATCGACGCCAGCACCGAAGCGGCGGCGCGCAGCGCGAGTCGGTCTTTGGCTGGCGCGTTTTCACACGAGGTGCACACGCTGCGCGATGCCCTCATCCACCTGCGCATGTTGGTCGAGGCCACGCTGGACTTCCCCGAAGAAGAAATCGACTTCCTGAAAAAAGCGGACGCCGAAGGTCAGCTGTCGCGCCTGATGGGCCAGCTCACGCAGGTGCGAGCCCAAGCCCAACAAGGCGCGCTTTTGCGCCAAGGCGTGACGGTGGTGATCGCCGGTCAGCCCAACGCAGGCAAGAGCTCCTTGCTCAACGCGCTGGCCGGTGCCGAGTTGGCCATCGTCACCCCGATTGCGGGCACCACGCGCGATGTGGTGCAGCAAACCATCCAGATCGAAGGCGTGCCGGTGCACGTGATCGACACGGCTGGCTTGCGTGAGAGCCCCGAGGTCGATGTGGTCGAGCAAATCGGCATTGAGCGTGCGTGGGATCAAATTCGCCAAGCCGATGCGGTGCTGTTTTTGCACGACCTCACGCGCTGCAACGAAGCCACCTACCAAGCCGATGACGCGGCCATCGCCGCGGCCTTGCCCAGCGGCGTGCAGGTGCTGCACGTGGGCAGCAAGCGCGACCAGGTGAGCGCCGAAGCCCTTGCGCAGCGTTTGCCCGAGGGTGCTTTGGCTTTGTCGGCGTTCTCGGGTGAGGGCTTGACCGATTTGCGTCAGCGTTTGTTGCAGTGGGCCGGTTGGCAGCCCGCCAGCGAAGGCGTGTTCATGGCGCGTGAACGCCACTTGCAAGCCTTGGCGCGGGTGGACAGTCACCTCACCCAAGCGCAGCATTGGCTGCAGGCACAAGCCGAGCATTTGGATTTGTTGGCCGAAGAGCTGCGCTTGGCGCAGCAGGCCTTGGGCGAGATCACGGGCGAATTCACCGCCGACGATTTGCTCGGCGAGATCTTCTCGCGTTTTTGCATCGGCAAGTGAGGCCGAGCGGGGCGCTTCAGTGCCCCAAAAAATCCACCAAGGTGAACAGCGAAAGGCCCGACTCGCGCAGTTTGGTTTCTCCACCGAGCTCGGGCAAGGTCACGATGGCCGCGCCTTCGATGATCTCGGCGCCCAAACGCTCGAGCAGTTTTTTGCCCGCCATCATGGTGCCGCCGGTGGCGATCAGGTCGTCGATCAGCACCACGCGGTCACCCGCTTTGACGGCGTCGGTGTGCAGCTCGACGGTGGCGCTGCCATATTCAAGTTCGTAGGTTTCTTCCACCGTGGTGAAGGGCAGCTTGCCTTTTTTGCGGATCGGCACAAAGCCCACGCCGAGCTCATAGGCCAAGACCGAGCCGATGATGAAACCACGCGCGTCCAAGCCCGCCACCACCGTGGGGCGCAGGGCCGGGTCCATGTAACGGTGCACAAAGGTGTCGATCAACACGCGAAACACCTTGGGGTTTTGCAGCAAGGGCGTGATGTCGCGGAACTGCACGCCGGGGGCGGGCCAGTTGGGCACGGTGCGGATGTGTTCGCGCAGATAAGCAGAGGAATCCATGGCAGGGCCTGTGAGAAACAGAATCGGGCCATTATGGCCTGTGGATAACCGATAATTGACCCATGGTCACCCGCCCTTCAACACCCTTTGATGCCCTGCGAGCGATTGCTTTGGCCCAAGAAACCTTGAGCATCGAGGCACAAGCCTTGACCACCATGGCGGGCCGTGTGGGCGAAGAGTTCGTCAAAGCCACCGGTTTGCTCTTGGCCTGCACGGGCCGGGTGGTCGTCACCGGCATGGGCAAGAGCGGTCACGTGGGCCGCAAGATCACCGCCACCTTGGCCTCCACCGGCACGCCCGCGATGTTCATGCACCCGGCCGAGGCCAGCCACGGCGACTTGGGCATGATCACCGCCGCCGACGTGGTGGTGGCGATCAGCAACAGCGGCGAGAGCGAAGAACTCACGGCGATCTTGCCGCTCATCAAACGCATGGGTGTGCCCATGATCGCCATGACCGGGCGCCGCGATTCGGCCTTGGGTCGACACGCCGACGTGGTGCTCGACACCTCGGTCGACAAAGAAGCCTGCCCACACAACCTAGCCCCCACCGCCAGCACCACGGCGCAGTTGGCCATGGGCGATGCCCTGGCCGTGTCGCTGCTCGATGCGCGCGGTTTCAAGGCCGACGACTTTGCCCGCTCGCACCCCGGTGGTGCGTTGGGCCGCAAATTGCTGACCTTGGTGAGCGATGTCATGCGCAGCGGTGATGGCGTGCCCAAGGTATCTCCCAAGGCCAACTTGATGGTGCTCATGAAAGAAATCAGCGCCAAAGGTTTGGGCGCTTGCGCCATCGTCGATGCGCAGGACCGGGTGGCGGGCATCTTCACCGACGGCGATTTGCGCCGCTTGATCGAACAAGGTACGCACGGTGATTTGCGCGAACTATCGGCTGCCGATGTCATGAAGGCGCAGCCCCGCACCGTGCGAGCCGACGCCTTGGCCGCGGAAGCCGCCGACCTGATGGAAGCGCACCGCATCACCAGCGTCTTGGTGGTCAACGCCGAAGGTCGCTTGTGCGGTGCGCTCAACAGCAACGATTTGATGCGGGCCAAAGTCATATGAGCAACCCCTTGCCCACACTCAAACCGGTGCTGTCTTTCGACGCGGCTTTGCTGCAGCGCGCCCAAACGGTGCGCGTGGTGTTTTTCGATGTGGATGGGGTGCTCACCGATGGCGGCTTGTTGTTCAGCGACCAGGGCGAAACGCTCAAACGCTTCAACACCTTAGACGGCCACGGCATCAAGTTGCTGCAACGCGCGGGCATCACGCCCGCGGTGGTGACGGGACGAGACAGCGCGCCGCTGCGTGAGCGTTTGCGAGCCTTGGGCGTGACACACGCCCGCTTTGGCACCGAAGACAAACGCCCCGCCGCCGAAGCCATCTTGGCCGAGTTGGGGCTGGATTGGGCGCAAGCCGCGGCCATGGGCGACGACTGGCCCGACCTACCGATGATGCGCCGCGCCGCCTTGGCCTGTGCACCGGTTAACGCGCACGCCGAGGTGCTGGCGCAAGCGCATTGGGTGACGCAGCGCAGCGGTGGCAACGGCGCGGTGCGAGAGTTGTGCGATTTGCTGTTGTCGGCCACCGGGGCTTACGACCGCTTGTTACAGGTGTACGGCGAATGAAGCGACCGATGGCCCATTTGCGCAGGGTTTGGGACCTGTTGGCCGCTTATTTGCCGATGTTGTTAATGGCCTTGTTGGCTGCCGGCACCTACGCGCTGTTGCAAGCCACGCCAGAGCCCGAAGAGCCACGCGTTGAGCGGCCTTTGTCGTCGGAGCCCGATTTTTTCATGCGCGAGTTTTCCGTGCGTTCATTTGCGCCCGACGGCCGCTTGCGCACCGAGCTGTTCGGGCAAGAGGGGCGCCACCGACCCGACACCGATGCGATTGAAATCGACCAAGCCCGTGTGCGTTCACTCGACGAAAAGGGCGCGGTCACCAATGCCACGGCCAACCGACTTACCAGCAACAGCCAGAGCAACGAGTTTGATTTGACCGGTAACGCCGTGGTGCTGCGCAGCGGCGTTGATGCCAAAGGGCAGGCCAAGGCCCCGGTTCGTTTTGAAAGCGAATTTTTGCGCATCTACACCGAGCCGAGCCGCCTGTTTTCGGACCAACCGGTGCTCATCGTGCGTGGCAACGACCGCATCGCGGCCAAGGGCCTCGAGTATTCCGGTGAGCAGGAACAGGTGGTGTTTGAAGGTCGAGTGCGGGTGGAGCTCATCCCAAACAAGCCATAGCCAACAGCACCCTGAGCGGCGAGGACATAAAAAAAGCCCCGCGGCGAACCGTGGGGCTTTTTGGTTTTGAGCCGGTTGGAACCGGATCAAAAGGGGCGATCAGTAACCGCCACGGCCGCCGCCGCCGCCGCCACCTTCACGACGGCCACCGCCGCCAGCACCGCCGCCGCCGTAGGGGCTACGGAAGCCGCCATCGTTGCCGCCGCCGCCGAAGCCGCCGCCGCCTTCACGACGACCGCCGCCGAAGCCGCCGCCGCCGGTGCGGGGAGGACGGGCTTCCATGGGGCGAGCTTCGTTCACGACGAGGCTACGTCCACCCAAAGATTGGCCATTCATGCCTTCAATAGCGGCTTGCGCCTCGGCATCGCTGCCCATTTCCACAAAGCCGAAGCCTTTGGAACGACCAGTGTCACGCTCCATCATGACCTTGGCGCTGCTAACAGAACCGAAGTCGCCAAAAGCTTGTTGCAGGTCTTCGTCGCGAACGGTGTATGGCAAATTGCCAACGTACAGTTTGTTGCCCATTTAGGGACTCCTCAAAATACACAGAAAAAATAGCGATGGGGCCCCGTTAGCACAACAAAAACTGTATTGACGCTGTAGCACGCGAAACTGACCGATCACTTGTCATGCGAGGTCTACAGACGCTCGCCAAGGCATTATGCGCTGAATGTATGGGTGCCAGTGACTTTTTCACTTTTGCCACCTTGACCCACCAAGGGTGACGTTCAATAACAACACTTCAAGGGAAAAGCCCCAGGCTCTATACTAAGAACCGCGCCGATTTGATCCGAATTGCGGGCGCGTTTAAAAATGCCGCTAAAGGGGAGACCCCGGTCTCGCTGGCAGCGGCACTGGGTTTTTTTGTTTCAGGACCTCGCTCGACGAGGAAAGCACAAGTGATCGTCACGCCTCGAACGTACCGATTTGACCAAGCCCTGACCCTGCGCAGCGGCGCGGTGCTGCCCGCCTACGAACTGGTGGTGGAAACCTACGGCGAGCTCAACGCCGATAAGTCCAACGCGGTGTTGATTTGCCACGCGCTCAACGCGTCCCACCACGTGGCCGGTCGCCACGCCGACGCGCAAGGCCATCCCATCCCGCGCAGCGAAGGCTGGTGGGACAACATGATCGGCCCCGGCAAGCCTGTGGACACCAACCGTTGGTTCGTCATTGGCGTGAACAACCTGGGCTCGTGCTTTGGCTCGACCGGCCCGACCCACATCAACCCCGCCACAGGCCAGCCTTGGGGTGCGGACTTTCCCGTGGTGACGGTGGAGGACTGGGTCGATGCTCAAGCCCGCTTGCTCGATGCCATGGGCATCCACACGCTGGCGGCCGTCATGGGTGGCAGCTTGGGTGGTATGCAAACCTTGTCGTGGGCCTTGCAATACCCCGATCGGGTGAAGCACGCGGTGGTGGTGGCCAGTGCGCCCAACCTGAACGCGGAAAACATCGCCTTCAACGAAGTGGCGCGCCGCGCCATCGTCACCGACCCCGACTTCCACGAGGGCCACTACCTGCGCCACGGCACTTTGCCGCGCCGGGGCTTGCGCATCGCGCGCATGATCGGCCACATCACCTACCTCAGCGACGACGTGATGAACGAGAAATTTGGGCGCACACAAAAACCCCTTGAGGGTCAAAGCGAAGCCTTGGCTGAGCAGGCGTACCGCTATTCCACCCAAGCGGTGGAGTTTCAGATCGAGAGCTACTTGCGCTACCAAGGCGACAAGTTCAGCGAGTATTTCGACGCCAACACCTATTTGCTCATCACCCGCGCCTTGGACTATTTCGACCCAGCGCGAGAACACGGCGGCCGTTTGAGCACCGCGTTGGTCAAAGCCCGTGCCAAGTTTCTGCTCATCAGCTTCACCACCGATTGGCGTTTTGCGCCCGCGCGCAGCCGCGAGATTGTCAAGGCTTTGCTCGACAACCGCCGCGACGTGAGCTACGCCGAGATCGACGCGCCTCACGGGCACGACGCCTTTTTGCTCGACGATGCGCGCTACCACCAAGAGGTGCGGGCGTATTTTGAACAAACCGTCTCGCAGGGGGTGGCATGAGCGACAACAACGTGATGCACAGCATCGCCCGCTTGGTGCCCGAGGGATCGCGCGTGCTGGACTTGGGTTGTGGCGATGGTGCCATGCTGGCCTACCTGCAAGCGCAGCGCGGCTGCTCGGGCTACGGCGTGGAGATCGACGACGACAAGGTGCAGGCCAGTTTGCGCCGCGGCATCAACGTGCTGCAGCTCAACTTGGAAGATGGCTTGGCCATGTTCGAGGACAACTCCTTTGATGTGGTGCTGCAAATCGACACGCTGCAGCACCTGCGCAACACCGAAACCATGTTGCGCGAGACCGCCCGCGTGGGCCGCCAAGGCATCGTGGCTTTCCCCAACTTTGGCCATTGGCCCAACCGTTGGGCGGTGATGCAAGGGCGCATGCCGGTGACCAAGCGGCTGCCTTACCAGTGGTACGACACGCCCAACATCCGCGTGGGCACCCACGCCGACTTTGAGGTGCTCGCCCGCCGCAACGGCTTGAGCATCGAACGCAGTTTTGGTTTGCACGAAGGCCAAGAGATCCACGCTTGGCCCAATTGGCGGGCCAGCACGGCCGTGTTTTTGTTTACCCGTTGAGGAGCCACCATGAACGCACGCATTGAGCCCACCGTTTTGAACACTGCCCAGCTGCAAGCCGATGTGAACGCGGCGTGGGGCGATCGCATCGTGCCGGCTTTGACCGACTACATCGCGGTACCAGCCAAGTCGCCCATGTTCGACCCCGATTGGGCGGCACACGGCCATTTGGCGCGGGTTTTGCAAAGCGCCACCGATTGGGTGGAGCAGCAGCGCGTGCCGGGCCTGCGCTGCGAAATCATCCGCCTGAACAACGCCCAAGGCGTCGCCCGCACCCCGGTCCTCTTTTTTGAATTGCCCGCCTCGGCCGGTCGAGACGGCACGCCCGCACCCGCTTCGGGTCAGACGGTTTTGATGTACGGCCACTTGGACAAACAACCCGAGTTCGACGGTTGGCGCAGCGATTTGGGCCCATGGACGCCCAAGGTCGTGGACGGCAAGTTGTATGGCCGTGGCAGCGCCGACGACGGTTACGCGGTCTATGCCAGCATCGCGGCCATTCAAGCCATTCAGGCCCAAGGCCGCGCCCACCCGCGCATCGTGGGCCTGATTGAAACCTGCGAAGAAAGCGGCTCGTCCGACTTGTTGCCTTACGTGGACGCGCTGCGCAATCGTTTGGGCGATGTGGGTTTGGTGATTTGTTTGGACAGCGGCGCGGGCAACTACGACCAGCTGTGGCTGACCACCAGTTTGCGCGGCATGGCCAGCGGCACGCTGCGCGTGGACATCCTCACCGAAGGTGTCCACTCGGGCGATGCCTCGGGTTTGGTGCCGTCGAGTTTTCGCATTTTGCGCAACGTGCTCGACCGTTTGGAAGACAGCGCCACCGGCCGTTTGTTGCCCGATGTCTTCCATTGCGAAGTGCCGGCCGAACGGTTGGCCCAGGCCCGCGTGACCGCCGACATTTTGGGCGACGAGTTGTTTCGCCGATTCCCGTGGGCGCACCACGACTGCGGCGGCTCCACCGCCTTTGCCTTGCCCACGACCAGCGACCCGGTGGAGGCGTTGCTCAACCGCACTTGGCGCCCGACCTTGTCGGTGACCGGCGCGCAGGGCTTTCCGGCCTTGCAAGACGCAGGCAATGTGCTGCGGCCTTACACCGCCTTCAAGCTGAGCTTGCGACTGCCGCCTTTGGTGGAGGCCTCTCAAGCGGTGGAGCAGTTGAAAACTTTGCTCGAAGACAACGCGCCTTACCAGGCCAAAGTGACCTTCACGCCTGCGGGTGCGGCCAGCGGTTGGAACGCGCCGAGCACCAGCGATTGGTTTGAGTCGGCTTTGCAAAGTGCTTCTCAAGCCCACTTCGGCGCGGCCTGCGGCACCATCGGACAAGGCGGCACGATCCCCTTGATGAACATGCTCAGCCAAGGTTTCCCCAAGGCGCAGATGATGGTCTGCGGCGTGCTCGGACCCAAGAGCAACGCCCACGGACCGAACGAGTTTCTGCACCTCGACTACGCCCGCCGTTTGACCGCTTCGGTGGCCGAGGTGGTGGTGCGCATGCCGTGAGTGTGCTGACCGCCACGCTCGGAGACTTCACCACCGAAGACGGCACGCGTTTGACCACCTACCGGTGGCCAGCACCCGAACAGGGGCTGCGTGCGCGGGTGTCCTTGATCCATGGCTTGGGCGAACATGCAGGCCGCTATGAAGGCCTTGCTCAGCGCCTGCGCGCCCAAGGCTTTGAGGTGTGGGCACACGACCACCGGGGACATGGCCGATCGGATGGTGCCCGCGGCGTCTTGCCGCACACGGCGGCGCTGATCGACGACGCAGCCTCGGTGCTGCGCCACATGCAAGCCGCCAATGGCGATGGTTTGCCGTGCGTGGTTTTGGGCCACAGCATGGGTGGCTTGGTGGCCGCGGCCTTGGTGGCACGAGGCACAGAACGGTTGGATGGCTTGGTTTTGTCTTCGCCTGCGCTGGCCTTGGGTTTGTCGTGGCCGCAGCAGCGTTTGCTGGCGTTCATGCAACGCTGGGCGCCCGACGTGACCATCTCCAATGGCTTGCACCCCGAACGTTTGTCGCACGACCCTGCGGTGGTGGCGGCTTATGAGAACGATCCCTGGGTGCACAGTCGCGTGTCCGCGCGGCTCATCCACGGCATGCTCGACAACGCCCCAGGTGTTTTCTCAGCGGCTGCGCAGTGGCGCATACCCACCTTGCTGATGTTCGCGGGTGACGATGCCTTGGTGGACCCAGAGGGCAGTCGCCGCTGGGCCCGTGCCGCAGCGGCGTCCATGCTGCAAGCGCAAGAGTTCCCAAGCCTGTACCACGAGATCTTCAACGAGACGCCCGAGTTGGCCGCACCGGTGTGGGCGCGCCTGCAAGATTGGCTCAGGGCGTTTTGACGCGCACCGCGGCCAGCCAGACCAAGGCCGCGCCGGTCATTGCCAAGGGCAGCAAGGAGCCGATGTTGAGCCAAGCCCAGCCCTGGGTGGTCACCAGCGCGCCCGAGGCAAACGAGGTCACCGCCATGGTGGCGAACACAAAGAAGTTGATCGCGCCTTGGGCGCGGTCTTTTTCTTCGGGCGCATAGGCTTGCAGCGACAGCGTGGTGCTGCCAGTGAACAAGAAATTCCAGCCCACGCCCAACAAAAACAAGGCAATCAAAAACTGGTGCAGGTTCACGCCCGAGAGCGCAATGGCCACGCACAGCACGTTGAG
>DAISXI010000028.1:0-17873 GCA_036825935.1 Hydrogenophaga sp. | reverse complement strand
CATTCACCAACGGCCATTCGGCCACTCCGGAGACGATTCATGAAATTCCAATACACCTTGGGCGCCGCTGTGGTGGCCGCCATGTTGGCCACCGCGTGTGGCAAAAAAGAAGAGGCGCCCGCCGCCGCCGCGCCGGCTGCGCCCGCCGCCAAGCAGTCGGTGGAAGTGTTGCATTACTGGACCTCGGGTGGCGAAGCCGCCTCGGCCGCCGAACTCAAGAAAATGCTCGAAGCCAAAGGCCACGAGTGGAAAGACTTTGCGGTGGCCGGTGGTGGCGGTGAAAACGCCATGACCGTGCTCAAGAGCCGTGCTGTGTCGGGCAACCCACCCACCGCCGCTCAGGTCAAAGGCCCCGCCATACAAGAGTGGGCCAAGGAAGGCATGCTCGCCAACATCGACGCCGTGGCCACCGCCGAGAAGTGGGACGACTTGTTGCCCAAAGTGGTGGCCGATGTCATGAAGGCCAATGGCAGCTACGTTGCCGCACCCGTCAACGTGCACCGCGTCAACTGGATGTGGGCCAACCCCGAAGTACTGAACAAAGCCGGCGTCAAAGGCATGCCCGCCAACTGGGACGAGTTCTTTGTCGCGGCCGACAAGATCAAGAAGTCCGGCGCTGTTGCTTTGGCCCACGGTGGTCAAAACTGGCAAGACTTCACCGTGTTTGAATCCGTCGCTTTGGGCGTGGGTGGTGCCAAGTTCTACAACGACGCGCTGGTCAAGCTCGACCCCGCTGCTTTGAACAGCCCCACCATGACCAAGGTGCTCACCACCTTCCGCAAGCTCAAGGGCTACACCGACGCCGCCTCCCCAGGCCGCGACTGGAACATGACCACCGCCTTGGTGATTCAGGGCAAGGCCGGCTTCCAGTTCATGGGTGACTGGGCCAAGGGCGAGTTCACCGCCGCGGGCAAAAAGCCCGGTGAAGGTTTCTTGTGCGCCGCCGCGCCTGGCACGGCCAACGCCTACACCTTCAACGTTGACTCTTTCATCATGTTCAAGCTCAAGGACGAAGGCGCTCAGAAAGCCCAAGGCGATTTGGCCTCGGCGATTTTGAGCACCGAGTTCCAAGAAGTGTTCAACCAAAACAAGGGTTCCATTCCCGTGCGTTTGGGCCACGACATGAGCAAGTTCGACGATTGCGCCAAGCTCTCGGCGACCGACTTCGTGGCCACCGCGAAGTCCGGCGGCCTGGTGCCTTCCGTGGCCCACGGCATGGCCATTGAGCCCGCCAAGCAAGGCAGCATGCAAGACGTGGTCACCGCGTTCTGGAACGACGGCAAGATCTCGGTGGCCGAAGCGCAAAAGCGCATCGCCGCTGTGGCCACCGCCAAGTAAGTTTCTCTCCCTCCTCGCTTGAACCCAACGCCCACCAACGGGTGGGTGTTGGGGCTCCCCCATGAAACACTCTATAGAACACCACTTGCCCAAGTTGGTGCTGGCCCCGGCTTTTGTGCTGGGTCTGGCCTTCATCTACGGCTTCATGATTTGGAACGGTGCGCTGTCGGTCACGGCCTCGCGCATGCTGCCCAATTACGAGTTCGTCGGCTGGTTGCAGTACGAGCGTTTGTGGGCGATGGAGCGCTGGTGGGTGGCGCTGAAAAACCTGGCGATCTTCGGTGTGCTCTACGTGGGTGTGTCGATGGCGCTGGGGGTGTTTTTGGCGATCTTGCTCGATCAAAAGGTGCGCGGTGAAGGCTTCATCCGCACCGTCTACCTCTACCCCATGGCCTTGTCCTTTGTGGTCACGGGCACGGCGTGGAAGTGGATCCTCAACCCCAGCGACGGCTTGCAAAAAGTCATGCAAGACCTCGGCTGGACCTCCTTCACGTTCGACTGGTTGGTCCAGTCGGACTTGGCGATTTACTGTGTGGTGATCGCCGGCGTGTGGCAATCCGCGGGTTTTGCCATGGCCTTGTTTTTGGCCGGCTTGCGCGGCGTGGACGACAGCATCATCAAAGCCGCGCAGATCGACGGCGCGAGCCTGCCGCGCATTTACTGGCGCATCGTCTTGCCCTCGCTCAAGCCGGTGTTCTTCTCCACCCTCATGGTGCTGTCGCACCTGGCCATCAAGAGCTTTGACTTGGTCATGGCCTTGACCGCCGGCGGCCCCGGCTACGCCACCGACGTGCCCGCCACCTTCATGTACGCCATGAGCTTCTCGCGTGGGCAAATCGGCTTGGGCGCGGCCAGCGCCACCATCATGCTCGTCACCGTGGCCGCCATTGTCGTGCCCTACCTGTACAGCGAACTGCGGAGCAAAAACCGATGAGCACCGTCAATTCCCCCGTGCGTTCACGCAGCGCCTCGCACCACCTCGCCCGCTGGGCCTTGATGGGCACCTTGCTGATCGGCGCGGCCTTCTTTTTGGCACCTTTGTACGTGATGGTCATCACCTCGCTCAAAGACGCCGATGAAATCCGCAACGGCAACCTGTTGAGCCTGCCCGGCAGCCTGAATTTCTCGGCCTGGGGCCAAGCGTGGTCAACCGCCTGCACGGGCGTGGAATGCAATGGCTTGCAGCCGTTCTTTTGGAACTCGGTGTGGATGGCCATTCCTGCGGTGCTGATCTCCACCGCTTGGGGCGCGCTCAACGGCTATGTGCTGAGCCTGTGGAAATTCCGCGGCAGCGAAACCTTTTTTGGCCTCTTGCTGTTTGGCGTGTTCATGCCCTTCCAAGTGGTGCTCTTGCCCATGAGCCAAGTGCTCGGTTGGATGGGTTTGTCGAGCACCATCGGGGGCTTGATCTTGGTGCACTGCTTGGCCGGTTTGCCCAGCACCACGCTGTTCTTTCGCAACTACTACGCGGCCGTGCCCGGTGAGCTGCTCAACGCCGCGCGCTTGGATGGTGCGGGTTTTTGGCAGATTTTCTTTCGCATCATCGTGCCCATGTCCACGCCCATCGTGATGGTCACCTTGATCTGGCAGTTCACCCAAATTTGGAACGACTTTCTCTTCGGCGTGGCCTTCAGCGGCGCCGACTCCAAGCCCGTCACGGTGGGCTTGAACAACCTCGCCAACACCACCAGCAGCGTCAAGGCCTACAACGTGGACATGGCCGCGGCCCTGATCGCCGCCTTGCCCACCGTGGCGGTGTATGTGTTGGCGGGACGTTATTTTGTGCGCGGCCTGACGGCCGGCGCAGTCAAAGGATAAGGAAGCACCATGGCATCGGCATTGAACATCCAAGGCATTCGCAAGAGCTTCGGCAAAGGCGAGCAGAGCGTGGAAGTGCTCAAAAAAATCGACATCGCGGTGGAGCCTGGCGAATTCTTGATCTTGGTCGGCCCCTCGGGCTGCGGCAAGTCCACCTTGCTCAACATCATCGCGGGCTTGGAAGAGCCCACCGAAGGCGCGATCCACATCGGCGAGCGCAACGTGGTCGGTGTGCCACCGGCCCAGCGCGACATCGCCATGGTCTTCCAAAGCTACGCGCTGTACCCGACCATGAGCGTGGCCGACAACATCGGTTTTGCGCTGGAGATGCGCAAGGTGCCCAAGGCCGAGCGCGAGCAGCGCATCGCCGAAGTGGCGGCCATGCTGCAGATCACGCACCTGCTCGACCGCCGCCCCAGCCAACTCTCGGGCGGCCAACGCCAGCGCGTGGCCATGGGCCGTGCCCTGGCGCGCCAGCCGCAGCTGTTTTTGTTCGACGAGCCGCTGTCCAACTTGGACGCCAAGCTGCGCGTGGAAATGCGCGCCGAAATCAAACGCTTGCACCAAGCCAGTGGCATCACCAGTGTGTACGTCACGCACGACCAAATCGAGGCCATGACCTTGGGCAGCCGCATCGCCGTCATGAAAGACGGCGTGCTGCAGCAACTCGGCACCCCCGACGACATCTACAACCGCCCCGCCAACACCTACGTGGCCACCTTCATCGGCTCACCCACCATGAACTTGTTGAACGGCCGTTCTTTGGGCGTACAAGGCGTGGCACTGAACGGCGCGAACGTGGCGCTGAACTGTCCCGTGGCCGCTGGTCAAGATGTGGTGATGGGCTTGCGCCCCGAGCACTTGGTGCTCAGCGACGCGGCCCCTTGGCGCGGCCAAGTCAACGTGGTCGAGCCCACCGGCGCAGACACCTACGTGGTCATTGAAACCGCCCAAGGCAAGGTCACTGTGCGCACCGCCCCCAACGTGGCCCTGCGCCCCGGCGACACCGTGGGCTTGGACGTGCAAACCGCACACGTGAGCTGGTTTGACGCGGCGGGTGCGCGGATTTAAGTCACGGCATCAACAACAACCGAGCCCACCGGCTCGGATCGATGTGCGACACGGTGTCACCCAAGCTGGCGGCGACATTGGGGTGTGACAACACGTCCGTCAGGGCTTGACGGGCCACGGTGGTGAAGGCTTTTTGAATGCCGGCGGTGCCGCCTTGGCGAAGGGTTTGTTTGGTTTCGCGCGCGCAGTTCTCGGTCATCAAACGCGTGAGGGTTTGCGCCATGTTCGCTTGGATGCGGCCCGTCTCTTGGGTGGCTTGCGCCGACGCGTAGGGCGTCAGGTCTGGGTGGCTGGCCAGCGTCACGAAGACCCAGCGGGCCATGGCTTGGCGGTCGGCGGCGCTGGTGTGTTGGGCCAAGCAGGTGGTCAAGCCGTCGGTGGGGTTTTGGGCTGCAGCCGAGGTGCTCAGGGTCAAGCCCAAAGCCAGTGCGTGCCATAGGTGTCGCATGGGGTGTCTTTCTTTCAAACAGTGTTGGGGGTGGGCAAGAGCAAGTTGATGCACAAGCCTTGAGGGCTCACCGCTTCGGCGTGAGCATCGCCGCCGTGGCGGCGCGCAATTTCTCGCACGATGGACAAGCCCAGGCCGCAGCCCCCGGGCAGTTCGCTGGCGCGCCAAAAGCGGCCAAAGGCCTGCGCACGGCCGGTCTCGTCCAAGCCGGGGCCGTTGTCTTGCACGCGCAGGGTCAAGCCCTCGGCGTTGCGCCACACGCTCAAGGTGATTTCGGTGCCGCGAGGGGTGTAGCGCAGCGCGTTGTCGATGAGGTTGCTCATGGCTTCGCGCAGCTGCAGCGCGTCGCCCACCATGGGGGCGTGGTCTTCGCCTTCAAAGCCCAAGTCCATGCCAGCGGCCAAGGCCTTGGGCGTCCAGTCACGCGCCACCTCGCGCGCCAAGTCGGCCAAATCCAAGGGTGCGGTTTGGGCCACGGTTTCCGAGCGCGCCAAGGTCAAGAGTTGGTGCACCAAGTGCGCGCTGCGCTGCGCCCCGCTCAAGACCTTGCTCAGCCGCGCTTGCAGCGCGGGGTCTTGGGTTTCGCGTTGCGCCAATTCCACTTGGCTGATGAGGCCGGCCAAGGGCGTGCGCAGCTGGTGCGCGGCGTCGTTCAAAAACCGTTTTTCTTGGTTCACGCTGCGGTTGACTTCGCCCAGCAAACCGTTGATGGCCTGCACCAAGGCGTGCACCTCGCTGGGGGCTTGGGTCATGCCGATGGGCTGCAAGGCGTTGACCGAGCGGTTCTCCAGCTGGGTGGTCAGGCGCGTGAGCGGCAACAAGCCGCGGCGAATGCCGGCGTGCACCATCAGGCTGAGCACCACGCCCAGCGCCAACAGCGGCGCGAGCATGTCCCACACCAATTCCGCGGCGATGCGGTTTTGCGCCGACAGGCCTTTGCCCACTTGCACGCGCAAGGTCTGGGGTTGGTCGGGGTCGCCGTAGGGCAAATCGAGCGCGACGATGCGCATGGGTTGATCGTCGAGGGCTGCGCCGTACAGCAGCGGTGCGTTGAGCACCATGGCGTTGGCCGCGGGTTGGGGTAGCGTGACGTTGCCCAACAAAAACTGCCCCGGTGGCGAGGTCACGGTGTAGTTCACGCGGTCGCTCGGGTCTTGCTCCAAGATATCTTGCGCGGCCTTGGGGAAGTCAATCAGCAGGCCCGAGCCCAGCGGTTTGACTTGGCGGGCCAAGGCGCGCACCGATTGCGTGAGCGACTGGTCGATGCCTTTTTCGGCATAGGCCATGGCGATGCGGTAGGTCAGCAAACCGCCCACCGACCACAGCACCAACTGTGGCAAGAGCAGCCACAGCAAGAGCTGGCGGCGCAGCGACAAACCGGCCGGCGCGCTCTCAGCCATGGCCCGTGGTTTCGAGCAAATAGCCCAAGCCGCGCACGTTGCGGATGTTCAGCGGCGCGTCGCCCAGCTTGCGTCGCAAGCGGTGCACATACACCTCCAGCGCGTTGGAGGCCAGCGGGGCGTTGTCGCCGTCGGGGGTTTGCCATGTGGCCAAGACCGCTTCGCGGCTGACCACCTGGCCCAAATGGGTCCACAACAGCCGCAGCAACTCCCACTCGCGTTGGGTCAGGTCGATGGCGGTCTGGCCGATCCATGCGCGGGGCATGTCGGTTTCGATGCGCAACGCACTCTGCGCCACCGGTAACGAAGGGTTGGCGTGGGCGGGCAGGTTGGCGCGGCGCAGCATGGCTTGTACGCGGGCCAGCAACTCGTCGAGGTTGAAGGGTTTGGTCAAGTAGTCGTCGGCGCCGGCGTTGAGCCCGGCCACGCGGTCTTCCACGCCGTCGCGTGCGGTCAAGATGAGCACCGGCAAGGTGGGCCAGCGTTGGCGCAAGCGCGTCAGCACCTGAAAGCCGTCCAAGTGTGGCAGGCCCAAATCCAGCACCACGGCGTCAAAGGCCTCGGTTTGGATAGCGGCCCAGGCCAGCGCACCGTCCACGCAGGTGCTGACCTCGTGACCGGCTTGGGTGAAGATGGTGCGCAGACCGTCGCGCAGCAACTCGTCGTCTTCGGCAATCAGGAGGTGGGCCATGCTGGGATTATCCGCCGTGTGCTGGCCACACGCGTGCCACGGCTTCGGTGCGGGCTTGGGCGATGGCGCGGCCCACGTGGGGCCCGTGGGGCTGGGCGCCTCGGTCCAGCAAGGCTTGCATCACCGCTTCGGTGTCGATGGCCAGCGCGGCCTGCAGCGCAGCACTCAGGGCGGCGCGCTGGGGGTACGCGCGGTCCTCAAACCCCAAGCGGCCGCGCGCGTCGCATTCGCAGGCCAAGAGGGCTTGCTCAAACCGCTCGGGTCGGCGAAACGCGTCGCAGCGCTCCAGCAAGCGCAGCACCGCCGCAGGGCCAAAACCCAAACACTGGTGGATGTTGCCGTGTTCGCGCGCCACCACCTCGGCCAAGGCGGCGCAGTCTTTGGGCACGCGCCAACGCGCGCTCAGGGCACGCAGCAGCGGCACGCTGCGGCCTTCGTGACCGATGTGGCGTGGCCATTCGGCTGGGGGTGTGCTGCCCTTGCCCAAGTCGTGGCACAGCGCGGCAAAGCGCACCGGCAGCGGCGCGTCAAGCCGCGCGCATTGGTCGAGCACCATCATCAGGTGAACGCCGGTGTCGACTTCTGGGTGGTGTTCGGCGCGTTGCAGCACCCCAAAGAGGCGCTCGACCTCGGGCAGGAGCACCGGCAAAGCGCCCACCTCGCGCAGGGTCAGGAAGGCTCGGCTGGGCTGGGCCGCCATCAAGGCGCGGCTGAGTTCTTGCCACACCCGTTCGGCCACCAGGTGGTCGAGCTCGCCGCTGTCGGTCATCTGGCGCATCAGTGCCAAGGTCTCCGAGGCGATGTGAAAGTGGGGCCAACGAGCGGCGAAACGCGCCACGCGCAGCACGCGCACCGGATCTTCGGCAAAGGCCGGGGTGATGTGTCGCAGGCATTGGTCGCGCAGGTCGCGCTCGCCGCCAAAGGGGTCGATGCGCTCGGCGTGCGCCGGGTCGTCGGCTTGGGCTTCGGGCACGGCGATGGCGTTGATGGTCAGGTCGCGGCGTGCCAAATCATCCTCCAACGTGACGCTGGGGTCTGCGTGGAACGCAAAGCCGTGGTAGCCTGGCGCGGTTTTGCGCTCGGTGCGCGCCAGCGCATATTCCTCGTGGGTTTGGGGGTGCAAAAACACCGGGAAGTCGCGACCCACCGGCACAAAACCCTGGGCCACCATGGCCTCGGGTGAGCTGCCCACCACCACCCAGTCGCGGTCGCTGTGCTGCGCGTCGCCCATCAGGGCATCGCGCACCGCACCACCGACCAAGTACGTGGGCATGCCTCAGCGGCCCAATCGGTAGGGTTCTTCGAAGTCGAGGAAGTCGTGCTCTTGCAGCGCCTCGTCGATCCAAGCCTTCACGCCCGGTGCTTCGTGCACCCGCTCCACATAGGCCAGCATGTCGGCGGGCAAGGGCAATTCGTAGGTGTGGATGCGCATGCACACCGGCGCGAAGTAGGCGTCGGCGATGCCAAACTCGCCGAACAAAAACGGTTGTTGTCCGTTGGGCAAGCGCGGTTGTGCGCTCAAGAGCTCGCCCCACAAGCCACACAATCGCGCCACATCGGCACGCAGGGCAGTCTGGTCGCGCCAGAGCAAGCGGCCCATCTCTGGCAGGTGGGCTTCGATGTTCATCGGGCAGTGGCTGCGCAAGGCGGTGAAGCCGCTGTGCATTTCGGCGCAGACGCTGCGCGCGCGGGCCCGCGCCAAACGGTCACTGGGCCACAGGCCGCGGTCGGGGAATCGCTCGGCCAAGTACTCGGCAATCGACAAGGTGTCCCACACCACAAACCCATCGTCGACCAAGACTGGCACCTTGCCCAGTGGGCTGATGCCACGCAGCTGGCGTTTGAAGGCCGAGTCGGCGTTGAAGGAGTCAAAGCGCACCATGACTTCCTCAAACTCGATGCCGGCTTGGCGCATCAAGACCCAAGGTCGCATGGACCAAGACGAATAGTTTTTGTTGCCGATGTACAGCTGCAGGCTCATGGTCAGGCGGTGCCCTGTTGGGCACGGAGGTAGGTGGGAACGATGGCGGTCACACCGGCTGGTGTGATGCCCAAGCTGTGCAAGTCCGGGCCGCGGCCCGTGCGCACATTGTCCACGCGCATGGAGCGCAAATTGTCGCTGCTCATCAGGGGCTCGCCGGGCATGAGCGCCATGGCCCAGGCTTGGAGTTGGCCGACCCATTCGGGCACGCCAAAGACGGGGCGGGAGTGGCCGCTGGCCGCACCGGCCAAACGCACCAAGTCCGCCAAGCTGAGCACATCGGGGCCCACCGCATCGATGGTTTGCCCGATGGTGTGGGCGTCGCTGGCGCAGTGCACCACGGCTTGGGCCACATCGCCCACCCACACCGGCTGGAAGCGCGTGCCCGCACCGGCCAGCGGCACACAAGGCAAGACCGATTGCAAAGCGGCAAAGGTATTCAAGAATTTGTCGCCAGCGCCAAAAATGACGCTGGGGCGGATGACCGTCAGGTCCAAGTCGCCGGCTTCGGCCGCGGCTTGCAAGACGGCCTCACCACGCGCTTTGCTGCGCTGGTAGAGCGACGGCGCGTGCGCCTCGGCACCCAAGGCGCTGATGTGGATGAGTCGGCGCACGCCTTGGGCGCGGCAGGCTTGGGCGATCAGGCTGGGCAGGCGCACGTGGTTGTGTTCAAAGCTGTTGGCGTTGCCGTGCAGGATGGCCACGAGGTTGATCACCACGTCGTGGCCCGCCACCAGCGCGTTCAGCGCAGCGGCGTTGTGGACATCCGCTTCCAAGACCGTCAAGCGCGGCAGGTGCTGAATGGCTTGCGCGTTTCGCGCGCGCCGCGTGGGCACGGTGATCCGCCAACCCTCGCGCTGCAAGGTTTCACAAACTTGGCGGCCCACAAAGCCCGTGCCGCCCAAAACCAATGCGTTCTTCATCGATGTCTCCCGCCAATCAAGGCAATTCGGTGTTGACGGGTGCGGCGCTGATGCGCGGCCCCACGGTGCCCAAACGCGCGCGCAACGATTGCGGCTGGCCGCTCATCAGGGCGTTGTAGTTCACGTTGTTTGAGAGCACGCGTTTGACGTAGTCGCGCGTTTCTTCAAAGGGGATGTTCTCCACCCAAATGTCACCCGCCAAGATGGGGCCGTTGCGCCAAGTGCGCGAGCGGCTGGGGCCGGCGTTGTAAGCGGCCACCGCCAAGGGCAGCGAACCATCGAAGTCGTCGATCACCATCTTCAGGTAGGCGGTGCCGATGCGCACGTTGGTGAGCTGGTCGTTGATGTCTTGTGGTCGGAACTTGCTCAAGCCGATGCGCTTGGCTGTCCACTTGGCTGTGGGGGGCATGACCTGCATCAGGCCCGAGGCGCCCACGTGTGAGCGCGCATCCGTGACGAAACGGCTTTCTTGTCGAATCAAGCCGAACACCAAACCGGGGTCCAAACCGATGGCGCTGGCGTGCGTCACCACCAAGTCGCGGTGGGGCAGGGGAAAGCGCTGACTCGGCTCGTGCGCGATTTGCGTGCGCTTGCTGGTGTAAATGCAGCGGTCCCAACGCGCTTGCTCACAGGCCCAATCGGCCGCGGCCAAGAGTTCTCGGTCGTTCATACCGCCAGGCGTGTGCAGGCTCACGGTGTAGTTCCATTCGCGGTTGCCCTCGGTGCGCAAGCCCAAACGGATGGCGGCCAAGGCGCGCTGCAAACCAGGGTTGCTGCGGGCCATCAAGCGCTCGTCGACCGACAGGGGCTCGGGCAGCGTGGGTAAGGTGATGTTCTGTCCCAAGGCTTCGGTGGCCAGTTGGCCGTAAAAGTGGCGCGTGGAGGCGATGCTGCGCAGCAAGCTTTGGGCTTGCTCGGTTTGCGCCTGGGTCGGCATCTGTGCCAATTTGACACGGGCCTTCCAATAGACCCACGTGGGGTCTTCTTGTTGTTCGGTGCTCATCGCGGCGATGGCGTTGTCGGCCACTCCCCATTGGCCGGCACGCAAGGCCGCCCGGGTCTTCCACGCCAAGTGGTCGTCGTGCATGCCGTTGCTTGTGCCCTTGGCGAAGGTTTCCAAGGCCGTGTCTTGCAAGCGCTGCGCTTGGCGTTTGCCAATCGCACCCCACACCCAACTGCGTTCTTCGCTCGTGAGTTGGATACGCCAGCGGTTGTTCTGCAAGGCGTTCACCGCCGCTTCGGGGTCGTTGGCGGCCAATCGGATCAAGGCCAAGGTGACCAGCTCTTTGGTGCTGGTGCGAAAGGCCGTGATTTTCTCGTTCAGGTAGCGTTCGGGTTGTTTGGCGATCGTGTGCACGGTCTTGGCCCGCGCGGGGTCGACCATCGCCATGGCCTGCTCGGCCGCACTGGGCTGGTTGATCTCCATGGCCAGACGCGCCCGACGCCAGACCACGACTTCGCTCAAGGCTTTTTTGGCCAACATCAAGCGCGCAGCTTGGGCGCAACCTTGGTCGATCTCGCGCTGGGCGTGCCACCAGCGGCCAATGTCGGCGGCGGCCCGCGCCGAAGGCACCACGCCGCGCTGCCAGTCGCGCAGGGTGCCACTGCACAAGAGGCTGCGCTCATCGCGCATGCGGTAGAGCGGCCACTGCGCGTCAAACAAGTCCCACTGTTCTCGGCGGGCCAACAGGGCCAACCAATCGGCACGCAAGCGGTCTTCCCAATAACTGCCTTGAAGCGCGGTCAAGCGTTGGGTGATTTGGCCCACGGGCGCGGTGTCTAAGCGCACGCGCATCTCCCAATAAGCCGCCATCGGCTCCAGCACATGCCCGCGCACCTGTGGCAGCGTTTGGCTCAGCGCTGCACTTTGGTTTTTGCGAAAAGCGTCTTGCATGCGCAGCAGCGCCGCATCGCCAGCGCTTTGAGCGCCAGCAGCCTGCATGGCCAGCACGGCCATAATGGTCACAATCCCTGTTTTCATGAGCCGATTATGAACAACAACCCCGACCAGCCTAGCGCTGGCGCGCCGAAGCCCTCAGACGGCGCCTTGGCCAAAGCCGCTTGGCGCAAAACCTTGGTGACCAAACGCCAGCAATTGGTCGACCGCGCGTGGCGCAACGACCTGATCCAGCGCACCATGCGCAGCTGGCTGATCGACCGACCCGATGCGGTCATCGGTGCGTATTGGGCCATCAAGGGCGAGTTCGACCCTCTGCCCGCGCTGTTTCGTTGGCAAGAGGCGGGCCTGGAGGCCGATGCTTTGGAAGCGCAACTGCAGCGGCGCATCGCCCTGCCGGTCGTGAACAAGCAAACCAAAACGCTGACCTTTCACACTTGGTACCCCGGCTGCCCGATGGAAGAAGACGCCTACGGCATCCCCAAACCCAAAGACACCGAGGTCGTCACGCCCACGCTCATCTTTGTGCCTTGCGTGGGCTTTGGCCCCGGCGGCTACCGCTTGGGTTATGGCGGCGGTTTTTACGACCGCACCTTGGCCGAACTCAGCCCCAAGCCCTTCACCGTGGGATTGGGTTACGACTTCGCCTACCTGCCGGATTTGAAGCCCGAGTCGCACGACGTGCCGCTGGACGCCATCCTGTGTGACAGCGGCGTGGCCTGGCCTGGCCGCTGAGCGGCGATCAAGGTTGTGCGCGCGCTTGCAGCGCCCGCACATCGTCGATGTAACCCTGCAGCTTGGCTTGCACGTGCGTGCGTTGATCGGCCGACATCGTGTTGTGCATGGCCGCAAACTGAGCGCAGCGTGTGCGCACCGTTTGTTGGCGCTGGGCTTCTCGCTCGGGCGTGCTGGCGCTGAGGTAGCGCTGCAGGTGTTCCACCATGGCCTTGGGGGCTTGAGCCGGTTGGCCTTGGGCTTGGCGTACCGTGGCGATCAAATCGGCTTGGCGCCAGCGTCGCTCTTCCAAGGTCACGCTCGGGTTCCACGGTAAGGCGTTCATGTGTTGCTCGACCAAGGCGTTTTGTGCGGGCGTCAAGTCACCGTACCAATCGGCCCAACGCTGGCGGTTGTCTTTCAAACGCTTGTCGCGTTGCTTGACGGCGTTGCCTTGCAGGTGGTCTTCACGGAAGTCTTGGTTGCGGTCGTCAAAGCGTGCCTGCATGCGGTCGAGTTGGGGCGGCTGCAGCGCCACGGCCCAGCGCGACAAAGGCGCTGCACCTTGTTCGCCCATGGCGCGCAGCTGCGCGATCACGCCATCGAATTCGCGGCAGACTTGGTCGGCGGTGACAGGACCACCCAACGCGGTTTGCCAGCGCGTGAGTTGGGTGGCGTAGCCTGGCAGGGCGGTGCGGCGGTGCCAAGCCCAAAAATCTTTCAGGTCTTGGCGCACCACTGGGGTTTGGGCTTCGCTGAAATCGACATAGCGATCGGCCCACCAATACGCAGCCGTGGGGCCTTGGTTGTAACTCAGGCGCAGGCTGCTGCAAGCCGTGAGCGAGGTCACCAACACCAAGGCCAGGACCATGCGCCAGCGCGGCGCGATAATCGCTGATTGCCCGATCTGGTGGCCATGGTGGCGCCAGCGGTTGACCCAAGAGGTGCTCATGTCGATTCCTGTGGATGTGGTGGTGATGGCGGCCGGCAAAGGCACGCGCATGAAAAGCCAGAAGCCCAAAGTGTTGCACCGTTTGGGCGGACGCGCTTTGGCCCAGCATGTGATCGACACCGCTGCACGGGTATCGGTCCGCTCGGTGGTGGTCATCACCGGCCACGGCGCCGAGGGGGTCGAGGCGGGCCTCACGCCGCCCGACGGCCTGCGTTTGCAGTACGTGCGGCAAATGCCGCAGCTCGGCACCGGGCACGCGGTGCAACAGGCCGTGCCGGTCTTGACCGACGATGGCATCACCTTGGTCTTGTCGGGCGACGTGCCCCTGACCGAAGCCAGCACCCTGCAAGCGCTGATCGACCGCTGCGCCGGCCAAGCCTTGGCCTTGCTCACCTTGGACATGCCCGACCCGACCGGCTACGGCCGCATCGTGCGCCAAGGCGATTCGGTCCAAGCCATCGTCGAACACAAAGACGCCACGCCCGAGCAGCGCGCCATCACCGAGATTTACAGCGGCATCATGGCCGTGCCCACGCGCCTCTTGCGCGGCTGGTTGGCCCGTTTGGACAACCACAACGTCCAGCATGAGTACTACTTGACCGATGTGGTGAAGTTCGCCGTGGCCGATGGCTGCGCGGTGCAAGCCCACCGCATCAGCGACGCCGCACAGGTCGCGGGCGTCAACAGCCCCTTGCAACTGGCCGAGCTCGAGCGCGTGTTCCAGCGCCGTCTGGCCGAGGCCTTCATGACCGAGGGCGTGCGCTTGGCCGACCCGGCGCGTTTCGATGTGCGCGGCAGCTTGGTGTGTGGCCAAGACGTGGACATCGACGTGAACTGCGTGTTTGAAGGCTGTGTGCGTTTGGGCGACGGTGTGCGCATCGGCGCGAACTGCGTGATCGCCAATTGCAGCATCGAGGCCGGCGCGATGATCCACCCTTTCACCCACATCGACGGCGAAAAAACGGGTGTGAGCGTGGGGGCGGGCGCACTCATCGGCCCCTTTGCCCGCTTGCGCCCCGGCACGCAGCTGGGGGCCAAGGTGCACATCGGCAACTTTGTGGAGGTGAAAAATTCCACGATGGCCAAGGGCGCCAAAGCCAACCACTTGGCGTACCTGGGCGACGCCACGGTGGGTGAGCGGGTGAATTACGGCGCGGGCAGCATCACCGCCAATTACGACGGCGCCAACAAACACCGCACCGTCATCGAAGCCGATGTGCACATCGGCAGCAACTGCGTCTTGGTGGCCCCGGTGACCATTGGTGCGGGCGGCACGGTGGGTGGCGGCTCCACCATCACCAAGAGCACCGAGCCGGGCGCACTCAGCGTGGCGCGCGGCAAGCAGGTCAGCATCGCCAACTACCAGCGGCCGACCAAAAAGCCGAAAACCTGAGTTTGAAGCGATCCAATCAAACGAATCGATCGTTTGGTGCTATATTGAGGTCATGCAAACCCTGACCGCCAACGAGGCCAAAACCCAGTTCGGCCATTTCATCGATTTGGCGCAACGCGAGCCTGTGCGCGTCATGCGCCGGGATCGGGTGGTCGGCGTGATGGTCTCGGCGCACGACTACGAAGCCATGCGCGAGTTCTATGCCAACCGCCTGCAGCACGCCTTGGTGGACACGGCGGCCAAGGCTGAACGTGCGGGCTTGACCCCTGAGCAGCTGGAAGACTTGTTGCGTGACGAGTCTTAAGCTGGTCATTGACACCAACATCCTCATCAGCGCCGCACTGTCTGCACAAGGTGCGCCTGCGCAGTTGGTGATGGGTGTACTGGTTCGGCACCGTTTGGTTTTTTCTCGAGTGACGTTTGATGAACTGCGCACGCGGATTTTCAGACCCAAATTTGACCGTTACATTTCTTTGGATGACCGCGAGCGCTTGTTGGGCGACTTCAATGCCAGTGCAATTTGGGTGGAGGCAGGAGAGCCTGGGCGGTATTGCCGGGATCGCGATGACGATCATTTCATTGAGGCTGCACTGAAGGCCCAAGCCCACTATCTCGTCAGCGGCGACAAGGATTTGCTGGAAGCGCCCCCCGTGCAAAATCTGCACGTGGTGTCGGTCCATCAGGCACTGGAAGCTTTGGGGCTTTGATCGCGGGCCAACACCGGCCAAGCCATCGTGAACTTGGCCCGCTTGGTCGCAAAAAACGCCTTCACGTTGCGCACATTGGCGTCTTGGGTGAAGAGCGTCTGGCTGATCGTCAAGTAGTGCGGCATGTCCCGGGCCTGCACCACCAACATGAAGTCGGGGCCGGGGGATACGCGCCAACATTGCTGCACTGCGTCGTGCGCCACGGCGCGGGCCTCGAAAGCGTTGAGGTGTTCGCTGCCTTGGTGGTCCAGCGACACTTCCACCAAGGCGCTCAGGCCGTGGCCCAGCGAGACGCTGAGCTTGTCGGCGCTCAGCACCGCCACTTGCCGCTCTATCCAGCCGCCCTCGGTCAGACGTTTGACGCGGCGCAGGCAAGTGGGCGGCGACACATTCACCCGCTCGGCCAGTGCCACATTGCTGATGCTGGCATCGCGTTGCAGGGCGTCCAGCAGTTGAAGGTCGATGGCGTCTAGTTCGTTGTATTCCATAAAAATTATTTTATTGAAATAAAATTCCAAAAATTGATTTTAAAGAAATTAATACACTATTTTAAAATAAATATTGATCTGAAATTTCAAGCTGGCAGGCCTAACATCGCACCAATTCAGTAAAAACCCCCATTCAGGAGCTTCAACATGTGTGGCATCGTCGGCGCCGTTTCTTCCCGCAACATCGTTCCCATCTTGGTGCAAGGCCTGCAGCGGCTCGAATACCGGGGCTATGACTCTTGTGGCGTGGCCGTGCACGCGGCCAGCCTGAGCGGCGGCACGGGGGGCTTGCAGCGCGCGCGCAGCACCGCCCGCGTGGCCGAACTGATGGACCAGGTGAGTGCTGACCACATCGAAGGCGGCACCGGCATCGCCCACACGCGCTGGGCCACACACGGCGCGCCTGCGGTGCACAACGCTCACCCCCATTTCAGCCACGGCACGGGCGCGGCCGACGGCAAGCCTGGCAAGGTGGCGTTGGTGCACAACGGCATCATCGAAAACCACGACGAGCTGCGCGCCGCTTTGCAAGACAAGGGCTATGTGTTTTTGAGCCAGACCGACACCGAGGTCATCTCGCACCTGGTGGACAGCGTGTACGACGGCGACATCTTTGAAGCCGTCAAAACCGCCATCCGCCAACTGCATGGCGCGTATGCGATTGCCGTGTTCCACAAAGACGAGCCGCAGCGCGTCATCGGCGCGCGCGCCGGCTCACCGCTGATTCTGGGTGTGGGCCTAGGCGAAACCTTCCTCGCCAGCGACGCGATGGCACTGGCGGGCGTGACCGACCAAATCGTGTACTTGGAAGAGGGCGACGTGGTTGACATCCAGCTGGGCAAATACTGGGTGGTGGACCGCGACCACAAGGCCGTGACCCGCGCCGTGAAAACCGTGCACGCCCACAGCGGCGCGGCCGAACTCGGCCCCTACCGCCACTACATGCAAAAAGAAATCTTCGAGCAACCGCGCGCCATTGCCGACACGCTCGAAGGCGTGGAGGGCATCACGCCCGAGCTGTTTGGCGACGGCGCTTATTCCACATTCAAGGCCATCGACAACGTGTTGATCTTGGCCTGCGGCACCAGCTACTACAGCGGTTGCGTGGTCAAGTACTGGATCGAGGCGATTGCCAAAGTGCCCTGCCAAGTGGAGATCGCCAGCGAATACCGCTACCGCGAATCGGTGCCCAACCCCAACACACTCATCGTCACCATCACCCAAAGCGGCGAAACCGCTGACACCCTGGCCGCGCTGCGCCACGCGCAAAGCCTGGGCATGACACACACGCTGACCATTTGCAACGTGTCCACCAGCGCCATGGTGCGCGAGTGCAAACACGCCTACGTCACCCGCGCTGGGGCGGAGATCGGCGTGGCCTCGACCAAGGCCTTCACCACGCAGCTGGCCGGTTTGTTTTTGCTCACGCTGGCGCTGGCGCAGACCAAAGGCCGCTTGTCAGATGCAGAGGAAGCCGAACACATCAAAGCCATGCGCCACCTGCCCGCTGCCCTGCAAGCCGTGCTGGCGCTGGAGCCGCAAATCATCGCGTGGGCCGAAGAATTCGCCAGCAAAGAAAACGCCTTGTTCTTGGGCCGCGGCACGCACTACCCCATCGCCTTGGAAGGCGCTTTGAAGCTCAAAGAAATCACTTACATCCACGCCGAAGCCTATGCCGCAGGCGAACTCAAACACGGCCCGCTGGCCCTGGTGACCAGCGCCATGCCGGTGGTCACAGTAGCCCCCAACGATCAACTGCTCGAAAAGCTCAAAAGCAACATGCAAGAAGTTCGGGCCCGCGGCGGCGTGCTCTACGTGCTGGCCGATGGCGACACGAAGATTGAAAGCAGTGAAGGTGTGAACGTGATTCGCATGCCCGAACACTACGGCGTGCTCTCACCCATCTTGCATGTGGTGCCGCTGCAGTTGCTGAGTTATCACACGGCGTGTGCGCGGGGTACGGACGTGGACAAGCCGCGCAATTTGGCCAAGTCGGTGACCGTGGAGTAAGCCTCTTCGTGTTGGCAGCGCAAACGCCTGGCAATCCGCTGC
>DAISXI010000027.1:3389-17896 GCA_036825935.1 Hydrogenophaga sp. | reverse complement strand
CCGACCGTTACCCGCCCAAGCAGGTGCAGTACTTCATCAGCGGCTGCAAAGAAGAGGGCCTGCGTCCAGCCGATGTGGTGGCGCGCGACGAAGAGACGCGCAAAAAAATCGAGCTCTACGCCTTGTACGAAGCGCAGTGTCAGCGCGAGGGCGTGGTGGACTTTGGCGAGCTGATGCTGCGCAGCTACGAGGTGTTGCGAGACAACGCTCCCGTGCGCGAGCACTACCAGCGCCGCTTTCGCCACGTCTTGGTCGACGAGTTCCAAGACACCAACAAGCTGCAATACGCCTGGCTCAAGCTCCTGTGCCCGCTCCCGCAAGACGGACACAACACCAACGCCTTGTTCGCCGTGGGCGACGACGACCAAAGCATTTACGCCTTTCGCGGCGCGCGCGTGGGCAACATGGCCGACTTTGTGCGCGAGTTCCGTGTGCAGCACCAAATCAAGCTCGAGCAGAACTACCGCAGCTGCAGCAACATCCTGGACTCGGCCAACCAGCTCATCTCGCACAACAGCCAGCGCTTGGGCAAAAACCTGCGCACCGACGCGGGCGCGGGCGAGCCGGTGCGGGTGTTCGAGGCCACCAGCGACTACGCCGAGGCGCAGTGGATGGTCGACGAAATCCGCCAGCTGCACCGCGAGGGCATGCACCACCAAGAAATCGCGGTGCTCTACCGCAGCAACGCCCAAAGCCGGGTGGTGGAAACCGCGCTCTTCAACGCCGGCATCGCTTACCGCGTGTACGGCGGCTTGCGCTTTTTTGAGCGTGCCGAAATCAAACACGCCTTGGCCTATTTGCGCTTGCTTGAAAACGCCCACGACGACACCAGCTTCATGCGCGTGGTCAACTTCCCGCCGCGCGGCATTGGCGCGCGCAGCGTGGAGCAATTGCAAGACGTGGCCCGTGCCTCGGGGTGTTCCTTGTGGGACGCCGTCAGCGGCGTGAGCGGGCGCGCGGGCGCGGCCATCGGCGGCTTTGTGGCCAAGATGGACGTGTTGCGCGAACAAACCACGGGCCTGAATTTGCGCGACATCGTGCGCTTGGTGCTTGACCACAGCGGTTTGGTGGAGCACTACCGCGCCGAGCGCGAAGGTCAAGACCGTGTGGAGAACTTGGAAGAACTGGTCAACGCCGCCGAGAGCTTCGTGTCCATCGAAGGCTTTGGCCGCGAAGCCCCGGCGCTCACCCAAAGCCCGGTCAGCCAAGGCCTGAGCGTCGCGGTCGATGAACCGCCCAGCCCCGCACCCGATGCATCGGAGGAAACTGGCGAAACCATGAGCCCCTTGGCGGCGTTTTTGACGCACGCCGCGCTCGAGTCAGGCGACAACCAAGCCCAGGCCGGACAAGATGCGGTGCAGCTCATGACGGTGCACGCGGCCAAAGGTTTGGAATTCGACGGTGTGTTCATTACTGGCATGGAAGAGGGTTTGTTCCCGCACGAAAACGCCATGGCCGACCGCGCCGGTTTGGAAGAGGAGCGGCGTTTGATGTACGTGGCCATCACGCGGGCGCGCCAGCGTTTGTACCTGAGCCATTCGCAAACCCGCATGCTGCACGGCCAAACGCGCTACAACCTCAAGAGCCGTTTTTACGACGAGTTGCCCGAGGAATGTTTGAAGTGGCTCACGCCTGTGGCACCTGCCTCCATGGCCTATGGCAGCACGCCGTGGCCCGGTGCGTATGCCCGCGGCCCCAAACCCACGGCGGTGCAGCCCGCGTGGTCCAACGGCTTTGCCGAGCGCGGTGACCCCAAAGGTTTGGGCCGCAGCGACCCCGAGCCCGACCGCGGCACCGAGATCCGCGCCGGCATGGGCGTGTTCCACAACAAGTTCGGGGAAGGCCAAGTCTTGGCCGTGGAAGGGGCGGGTACCGAGGCCCGCGCACAGGTGCGCTTTGCGCGCCATGGGGTGAAGTGGTTGGCCTTGTCGGTGGCCAAACTCACCCCCACCTGAGTTCAGTCTTTTTCGATGTCGTAGAGGCCGTCGCGCTCCACCACGCGGCCCACCACTTCGCCATCACCCGCATCGGCGGCAAAGCAGTCGCGGAAGGTGAAGTAAAACGAGGTGAAAAACATCGAGGCCATCAGCAAGATGGCCGGCAGCATCATCACCGAGATCAAGCGGGTGCTGCCCATCAAGGCGCCGATCAAGGCCAAGCCCAGTCCAAAGAACAAAAAGCAGGCCATCCACGTGGCCGCGTACACCAGCATGGCGCCTTTGTTGCGCCAGCACGCGGTGAGGCTGAAAAACAGGCTCTTGGCGGGACTCACTTGGTGCCAGTGCACCAGGGCCGGCGCGTGCCAAAACAGCATGACCACCGGAATGTAGAAGGCCATACCGACCCACAGCGCAGTCATGAAGCCTTCGGCGTTGACCATCTCTTCGCTGGGCAGGCCCGAACCCAAATACACGCGGGCAAATTGGCCATCGTCAAACAAGGCCGACAAACCCATGACGCTGAGCAACGCGCCGGCGTACATGACGCCGAGCCAAATCATGGCGCGGCTGCTGTCGCGGCCTTGGCGAAAGGCGCTGATGAGCATCGCTGGCATGGGGAAGCGGCCCTGATCGGCTTCGCGCGTGGCGGCCATGAGTCCCAAGGTGGCCGCGGGCAACAGCACCAAAGACAAGGCAACACCCAGCAGGGGCACCAAGCTCAGCACCGTGACCGAGGCCATGTACATGAAGAACAAGCCGGCCATGGCCAAGGGTTGGCGCCAAAAGGTTTTCATGCCCAAGCGCACCCAGAGCATGCCTTGACGGGGAGGGACGATGTTGAGTTTCATGTTCAGGCCGCGAGGGCGGTGGGCAGGGCCGAGGCGGCCATTTGCGGGGCGTGGGCAATGCGCTGGCGCAGCACCCGCTCGAAGTGGGTGGGGTCGTGGGGCTTGAGCATGCTGGCTTCGCGAGGCAGGTGAAAGTCCCACAAGCGCGAGAGCCAAAAACGCAAAGCGCCTGCACGCAGCAGGGCCGGCATGAGTTGGCGCTCGGCTGCGGTCAAGGGACGCACCGATTGGTAGGCCGCCAAAAAAGCGTCGGTGCAGTCGCTGCGGGCTTGGCCGTCGAGCTCGTCTGTGCGCAGCTCGATGCACCAGTCGTTCAGGCACACCGCGATGTCGAAGAGCCAGGTGTCGCAGCCGGCAAAGTAAAAGTCGAAAAAGCCCGTGAGTTCATCGCCGTCGAACATCACGTTGTCGCGGAACAGGTCAGCGTGGATCGGGCCTTGGGGCAAGGCCGCGTAGAGCGAGCCGCGGGCGACGTGGTTTTGGTAAGCCAATTCCGCACTCAGCAGTTGGCTTTGCTCGGGGCTTAAGTAAGGCAATACGACGGGCACGGTCTCGTTCCACCAAGCCAGCCCGCGCAAATTCGGTTGACGGCGCTCAAAGCCAAGGCCCGCCAAGTGCATGCGCGCGAGCATTGCGCCCACGGCGGCGCAGTGCGCGGGCGTGGGGGCCAACTCGCTGCGCCCCGCCAATCGGTTGACCACGGCCGCGGGCTTGTCGCACAAGCGGTGCAGGATCTCGCCGCGTGCATCGGCCGCGGGCTTGGGCACGGGGATACCTTGCTCGGCCAAGTGGCGCATGAAGTACAGGTAGAAGGGCAGCTGCTCAAAACTCAGGCGCTCAAACACCGTGAGCACATGCTCCTGTGTTTGACCCTCGTGCTCGCAAGTGGCGAAGTAGTTGGTGTTTTCAATGCCCCCTTGAATGCCACGCAAGTCGGTCAGCACGCCGCACTGAACTTGCTCCATCAGGGCGGCGGCTTGGGCAAAAGCCACCTCGGTGTAAACGGCCATCTTGAAAAAGGGGGTCAGAACTCAAATAAACGCCAGAAGCTGCGGCCTTCTTGCGGGGTGGGGCTGTTTTGGCTGGGACCGACCTGGTAGGCTGGCGCGCCATTTTTGGGTTTCACGTCGATGGTTTCGGTTTGACCGCCCACGCGCAGCTCTTGGATGCGCGAGCGGTCGTCTTCGTGCGAGAGCCGCTCGATGCGTTTGTCCATACCTTCCGACAGGCTGGGGGCGCTGCTGCAAGCCGTCACCCACAGACCAGCGGCCATGCAGCCCATGGCACCCAAACGTCGCGCCCATGCAAGGCTGAGGAGAGATGTGTTCATGCCCGCATTGTAGGGCGATCGATGGGCGCAGAGGTCTGTGCGAATGCCCGACAATCGGGCCATGTCCGAGACCCACGCCCCCACTCCTCCCACGCTCTTGCTGGTTGACGGTTCGAGCTACCTCTACCGCGCGTTCCACGCCATGCCCGACCTGCGCGCCGTGCCCGGCGACCCCAGCAGCGCGGCCACCGGCGCCATCCGAGGCATGGTCAACATGCTGCAGGCCTTGCGCAAAGAGGTGCCCACCTCGTTGGTGGCGTGTGTGTTCGACGCCAAAGGCCCGACCTTTCGCGACGAGATTTACCCCGAATACAAAGCCACCCGCTCGCCCATGCCCGACGATTTGCGCGCGCAAATCGAGCCCATCCACCGCATGATCCGCCTCTTGGGCTGGCCCTTGCTGGACGTGCCCGGCGTCGAGGCCGACGACGTGATCGCCACGCTGGCCGTCACCGCCGCCGCCCAAGGCGTGAACGTGGTGATCTCCAGCGGCGACAAAGACCTGAGTCAATTGGTCAACGAGCGCATCACCATCGTCGACACCATGAACGGCAAGCGCCGCGACGTGGCCGGCGTGACCGCCGAATTTGGGGTGCCCCCGTCCCTGATGATCGACTACCAAACCTTGGTGGGCGACACGGTGGACAACGTGCCCGGGGTGGCCAAGGTCGGCCCCAAAACCGCCGCCAAGTGGCTCACGGAATACGGCAGCCTGGACAACTTGCTGCAACACGCCGACGAGATCAAAGGCGTGGCCGGTGAGAACCTGCGCCAAGCCGTGGACTGGCTGCCCACGGGGCGGCATTTGGTCTCCATGAAAACCGATTGCGATTTGTCGGCGCACGTGCCCGGCTTGCCGGCCTTGGACGCCTTGCACATGGCCGCGCCCGACACCGCGGCCTTGCAAGCTTTCTACGAGGCCCACGGCTTCAAAGGCTTGGCCCGTGCGATGGGCGAGGGCGGTGCCACCAACCCGAGCGCGTCCAGCCCCGCCAAACCCCGTTTCGAGCCCAACCCGGGTTTGTTCGACGAGGCACCGCCCAGCACCTCGGCCGCGACCCAAAAAGCCTACGACTGTGTCCTGACGTGGGAGGCCTTCGACGTTTGGCTCGCGCGCTTGCAAGCGGCGGACTTGGTGGCCTTTGACACCGAGACCACGTCCATCGACGCCATGCGCGCCGAGCTGGTGGGCCTGAGCTTTTCGGTGCAGCCCGGCCAAGCCTGTTACATCCCCTTGGGGCACAACTATGGCGACGCGCCCACGCAGCTGGCCAAAGACGAGGTGCTGGCGCGCCTGAAGCCTTGGTTGGAAAACCCGCAAGCGCGCAAGCTGGGCCAGCACATCAAATACGACCGCCACGTCATGGCCAACTGCGGCATCGAGGTGCGCGGCTACGCCCACGACACCTTGCTGCAAAGCTACGTGTTGGAGGTGCACAAGCCGCACAGCCTGGAGAGCCTGGCCGAACGCCACGTGGGCCGCAAAGGCTTGAGCTTTGAAGACCTGTGTGGCAAAGGCGTGCACCAAATCACCTTCAACCAAGTCGATGTGGCGCGCGCCACCGAGTATTCGTGTGAAGACGCCGACATGACGCTCGACGTGCACCACGTGCTTTGGCCGCGCCTGCAAGCCGACCCACAGCTGGCCTTTGTGTACCAGCTCGAGATGGACAGCAGCGAGGCGCTGTACCGCATCGAGCGCAACGGCGTGCTGATCGACGCCCCCACCTTGGCCACGCAAAGCCACGCCTTGGGTCAGCGCATCGTTCAGCTGGAAAACGAGGCCTACGAGATCGCCGGCCAGCCCTTCAACCTGGCCAGCCCCAAACAACTCGGCGAAATTTTCTTTGATAAGCTCGGCCTGCCGGTGGTCAAAAAAACCGCCACCGGTGCGCGCAGCACCGACGAAGAGGTCTTGGAAAAACTCGCCGAAGACTATCCGCTGCCTGCCAAGATCTTGGAGCACCGATCGCTGGCCAAACTCAAAGGCACTTACACCGACAAACTCGCGCAAATGGCCTTGCCCCGCACCGGGCGCGTGCACACGCACTACGCACAGGCCGTGGCCGTGACCGGGCGCCTGTCCAGCAACGAACCCAACCTGCAAAACATCCCCATCCGCACGGTGGAGGGGCGCAAGGTGCGCGAAGCCTTTGTGGCCCCCGCAGGCCGCGTGATCGCCAGCGCCGACTACAGCCAAATCGAGCTGCGCATCATGGCGCACCTCAGCGATGACGAGGCCTTGATCAAGGCTTTTCTCGAGGGCTTGGACGTACACCGCGCCACCGCCGCCGAGGTGTTTGGTGTGGCCGTGGGCGAGGTCAGCACCGAGCAGCGTCGCTACGCCAAGGTGATCAACTTCGGCTTGATCTACGGCATGAGCGCTTTTGGTTTGGCCAAGGCGCTGGGTATCGACAACACCGCCGCCAAAAACTACATCACGCGTTACTTCGATCGCTTCGCTGGCGTCAAACGCTACATGGACGAGACGCGCGAACAAGCCAAACGCCAAGGCTTTGTGCAAACCGTGTTTGGCCGACGCCTGTACCTGCCCGAAATCAACAGCCCCAACGGCCCGCGCCGCGCCGGCGCCGAACGCGCCGCCATCAACGCACCCATGCAAGGCACCGCGGCCGACCTGATCAAGCTCAGCATGGTGGCCGTGCAACGCGCCATCGACGAACAACAGCGCAAAACCCTGGTGATCATGCAAGTGCACGACGAACTGGTGTTCGAAGTGCCCGAAGACGAGGTGCCTTGGGTGCGCACCGAAGTGCCGCGCCTCATGGCCGACGTGGCCCAGCTCAAAGTGCCGCTGTTGGCCGAGGTGGGTGTGGGGCCGAATTGGGAGCAGGCGCACTGATTTTTTCGCTGTGACAAGATGAGCCAGTTTGTTCAACCCTGACCCGGAGACCTTGACCATGAAAACCGACCTGATCCAAGAAGCCCAAGCCTTGTTGAACGCCTCGCCCGGCATGAGCGCGGGCACGAGCCGTCGCACCGCCATGAAGCTGGCCTTGGGCGCGGGCTATGCCGCGTCCGTCATGCCCATCCAAGCGCAAACGGCCATCAAGACGTCTGCTGAAGGCTTGGTCGCGGGCGACGTGATGATCACCGCCAACGGCCACCCCATGCCGGCTTACCGTGCCATGCCCGCGGGCAAAAAGAACCTGCCGGTGGTCTTGGTCTTGTCCGAGATTTTTGGCGTGCACGAGTACATCGCCGACACCGCGCGGCGCTTCGCCAAAGCCGGCTACCTGGCCATTGCGCCCGAGCTGTTTGACCGCCAAGGCGACGCCCAAAGCTATGGCGAGATGGCCAAGCTGATCGCCGAGGTGGTCTCCAAGGTGCCCGACGCGCAGGTCATGGGTGACTTGGACGCCTGTGTTCGCTGGGCCGGCGAGAACGGTGGCAACCTCGACAAGGTGGGCGTGACTGGCTTTTGCTGGGGTGGCCGCCAAACTTGGCTGTACGCTGCGCACAACCCGCGCGTGAAGGCGGGTGTGGCGTGGTATGGCCGTTTGGTCGGCCAAACCTCGGCGCTGACGCCCAAAAACCCGGTGGACGTGGGCGCGGCCCTGCACGCCCCGGTGCTGGGTTTGTACGGTGCGGCCGATACCGGCATCCCCCTTGACACGCTTGATAAGATGAAAGCAGTGTTGGCCAATGGCACGCCGGCGGCCAAAGCGTCCACCTTCGTGGTGTACCCCGATGCCCCGCACGCCTTTCACGCCGATTACCGTCCGAGCTTCCGCCCAGCGGCGGCCGAGGACGGTTGGAAGCGGGCCCTGGCTTGGATGGCCCAACACGGCGTGGCTTGAGCCTGTTGGCTCTGGCGCCTAGCAAAAGCCGCTGTTCGCAGCGGCTTTTTTTACGTATCGATTGGACGAGCAATGACCTTATTGGCGATTTTGTTGGGCACCGTGATCGCGGGCGTGGGCAGCGTGTGGTTGGCCGCGCTGTTGATCTTTTCGGTGCTCTCGCGTTACACCCAGCACATGCTGAGCTTGGCAGCGGGCGCGCTCTTGGCCACGGCTTTCATGCACCTCATGCCCGAGGCGTTCGAGAGCCAAGCCAGCGCACACGACCTGTTCGCGGTGTTTTTGGTGGGCTTGGTGTTTTTCTTTTTGCTCGACAAAGCCGAGCTCTGGCACCACGGCCATGAGCACCACCACGATCATGCGCACCAAGCGCACGAGCACCACGGTCATTCACATGCGCATCAAGGCCACGGTAAAAGCGGTGGCGGCTGGGCGGTGCTGGCTGGCGACAGCGTGCACGCCTTTGGTGACGGCATTTTGATCGCCTCGGCTTTCATGGCCGACATGCGTTTGGGCATCGTGGCCTCGCTGGCGGTGTTGGCGCACGAGGTCCCTCACCACATGGGCGACCTGGTGGTCTTGCGCCAGACCAGCGGCACGCAGCGCGCCGCACTCATCAAGGTATCGATGGCCGGTACCGTCACCGCCCTGGGCGGTTTGGTGGGCTACACCTTGGTGCGCGAGATCGAAGACTTTTTGCCATTTTTTTTGGTCCTGGCGTCCAGCAGTTTTGCCTACGTGGCCTTGGCCGACCTGATCCCGCAGCTGCAAAAAAAGCTCGGCTTGGGCTCCACGGTGGCGCAGGTCTTGTGGTTGCTCGCGGGGGTGGCCTTGGTGAGCTTGGTCAGCGGGCTCGCCCACGCACACTGAGGGTTCAAGCGCCGGTGGTTCTGGGGGTGCCTTCGGTGGTGCACCACTCGCTCCAGCTGCCGGGGTAGAGGCGGGTGCGGCCCAAGCCCGCGATTTCCATGGCCAAGAGGTTGGGCAGGGCGCTCACGCCGCTGCCGCAGTGGTGGACCACGCTCTCGGGCGAGCGATCGCCCAGCAGGGCCAAAAACTCTTGGCGCAATTGGTCGGCGGGTTTGAAGCGGCCGTCGGGGCCGACGTTGTCGGTGAAAGGGCGGTTGAAGGCGCCGGGGATGTGGCCGGCTACGGGGTCCAGCGGCTCGACTTCGCCGCGAAAGCGCGGCGCGCCGCGCGCATCGATGAGCGTCATGCCAGGGCTGTCCAGTTGGGCTTGCACCTCAGTTTGGCTGAGCATCTGCACCAAAGGGGGCTTGAGCACAAAGCCTTCGCTGTTCAGGTGTGGGACGGGTGGCGCAATTTCGATGGCGCCACCCATGGCTTGCCAAGCGGCCCAGCCACCGTCGAGCACGGCCACCGCATCGTGGCCGCACCACTTGAGCATCCACCACCAACGCCCGGCGTACATGCCGCCTTGGCGGTCGTAGGCCACGGCTTGCATGCCGGAGCTGAAGCCCAGGCGTTCCAGGGTTTGGGCGATGCGTTCGCGCGAGGGCAGGGGGTGGCGTCCGCCGTTGATGCCGTGTTCGTGGTCGCTCAAGACGGTGTCCAAGTGAACATGCACCGCGCCGGGGATGTGCCCTTCGCGGTATTGCCGCGGGCCGAGCTCGGCGTCGCCCAAATCGTTGCTGCAGTCAAACAGGAACAGCGGGCTTGGGGTGGTCAAACGGCTGTGCAGGTCGCTTGCGCTGATGAGGCTGGTGTGCATGGTCAATGTTCCTCTGCCGGTGCCTTGGGAATGGCGCGGGCGCGCAAGGCCGTTGCGACCACACCGCTGACGATGATAAGCCCGATGCCCAAGCCGGCCAAGGCGTCGATGTGGTCGCCAAAAATCCAGACGCCGTACAGGCTGGCGAAGACGATGCCGGTGTACTGCAAATTGGCCACGACCAAGGTCGCGCCGCTGGCGTAGGCCCGCGTCATGCAGAGCTGTCCGCCCAGCGCCAAGAGGCCAATGGGCAAGAGCCACAGCGTGTGCCAGCCGCTCCAGGCCGTGCCCCCAAAGACCCACATGCCCAAACCCCCGGCCAACACAGAGCCAAGTGAAAAGTACCACACCGTGCGCGAATCGGGCTCCCCCGTGCGGGCCAAAGAGGCCACTTGCAAATACGCCAAGGCCGCGAACATGCCGGAGAGCAAGCCCACCACGCCACCCACCAGTTGGCCGGAGGACAGGGTCGGGCGCAGCACCAAGGCCACGCCCACAAAGCCCAGGACGATGGCGAGCATCAGCGGGGTTTGGGTGCTGCTCAGGGAACGCTGGTTGAACAACACCGCGCCGCCGAGCAAAAAAGTGGCGATCCAAACGCTGCTGGTGTAGTTGAGTGTCACGGCGGTGGCCAGCGGCAATTGACCGATCGAATAAAACCAGCCCACCAGCGACACCACCCCGACCAAGCTGCGCCAAAAGTGCATCATGGGCACGGGGCTGGTCAGCGGCGTGCCTTGCTGGCGCATGACCACGCCCAAGACCACCACACCCACCAAGCCTCGGTAAAACACGATGTCCAAGGCGTGGAAATGTGCAGAGGCGAATTTCACGCACACCCCCATGGTGGCGAACAGCACCGCCGCCAACAGCATCCATAAGGAGGGCATGGGCCGTGCGCTCAGCCCGTGAAGGCTGCTCCCATGCGTTGGCGGTACCACTCGTGGAAGTGCTGCATGCCGTCTTCCATCGGGCTTTGGTAGGGGCCCACTTCGTTGTCGCCTCGTTGCATCAAGGCGCGGCGGCCTGCGTCCATGCGCTCGGCGATTTCGTCGTCTTCTGCGCAGGTTTCCATGTAGGCCGCGCGCTGCGCTTCGACGAACTCGCGCTCAAAGGCGGCGATCTCTTCGGGGTAGTAGAACTCCACCTTGTTGAGGGTTTCGTTCGGTCCTATGGGGTGCAAGGTCGAGATGGTGAGCACGTGCGGGTACCACTCCACCATGATGTGCGGGTAGTAGGTCAGCCAAATCGCGCCTTGCTCGGGCGCTTGGCCACTGCGGTAGGCCATGAGGGCGCGTTGCCAGCGTTCGTAAGCGGGGCTGCCCGCCCCATGTTGCAGGTTGTGCGCACCCACGGTTTGCACCGAGTACCCGGGCTTGAATTCCCACTGCAGGTCGTCACAGGTGACGAACTGGCCCAAGCCAGGGTGGAAGGGGCCGACGTGGTAGTCCTCGAGGTAGACCTCGATGAAGGTTTTCCAATTGTAGTGGCAGGTGTGCAGCTCGACGTGGTCGAGCACCATGCCTTCGAAGTTGAGCGCTTGGCGCGGGCCCATGTCGGCCAAGTCGGCGCGGATGTCGCGGCCGTTGTCCTCGAAGAGCATGCCGTTCCATTCGCGCAAGGGGTAGCGCTGCAGGTTCAAGCAAGGGTCTTGCGCAAAGTGGGGCGCGCCGAGCAATTCGCCCAAGGGGCGCTGGGGGTTGGCGGCGTTGTAGGTCCAGCGGTGCAGCGGGCACACCATGTGGCCGTTGGCGTGGCCAGGGGCTGGGGTGTTGAGGTTGCCGCGTCCGCGCAGCATGACCGCTTGTCGGTGGCGGCAGACGTTGGAGACGAGCTCGATGCCTTGGGCGGTGCGCACCAAGGCACGGCCTTCGCCTTCGTGGGCCAAGGCGATGTAGTCGCCGATCTCGGGCACCGACTGGGCGTGGCCCACGTAGCGCGGCCCCGGGTCGAACAGGGTGCGCAATTCGTGCTCAAACAGCGCTGAATCGAAGTAGCTGGAAACCGGCAGTTGACTGGCGGCCTGCTGTAAGTGAAGACTTAAATCAGACATGGTGGTCCTGACCTAGAGACTCCCCCTATGAAGGGGCAGGGTAGACGCGAGACGAATAACGAATCAGCGCGGGATGGGTGGGTTTGCGTCCCTCCGGGCCTTGTGGCCCGTCAGTTGGTTAAAAGAGCCGGAATTGTAGCCCTTGGGTCGTTCGGGCTTGGGTGGCTGGCCTAAAATGGCCTTCATTTGACGATCCGGACCCGCTTGCATGCCCAAAACCCCTCAGACGTCCCCCGCTGGCCAACCGCCCGCGAGCTACGAAGCCGCCTTGGAGGAGCTCGAGCGCTTGGTGGCCCAGCTCGATGCGGGTCAGTTGCCCTTGGACCAGCTGCTCAGCCAATACCAGCGCGGCGCGGCCTTGCTGGCGTTTTGCCGCGAACGGCTCGACGCGGTGGAGCAGCAAATTCAGGTACTCGAAGGTCAAAGCCTCAAACCTTGGGACGCTGCAGCGTGAGCGCGATGCCGATCGAATTCTCTCCATGGGTGGCAGAGCAACAGGCCAACGTGGAGTTGGCTTTGTCGGCCGCCTTGCCCCAAGCAGCCCCTGCGGGTTTGTGTCGGGCCATGCGATACGCCGTGCTCGACGGCGGCAAACGGCTGCGGCCCTTGTTGGTGTTGGCCACCGCCGAGGCGGTTGGTGCCCCCGCGGCCCTGGCCATGCGCGCGGCCTGCGCGGTGGAGATGATCCACGCTTATTCATTGGTGCACGACGACATGCCGTGCATGGACAACGACGTGCTGCGCCGGGGCAAACCCACGGTGCACGTGCAGTTCGGCGAGGCCAGTGCCTTGCTCGCGGGCGATGCCCTGCAAGCCCAAGCATTTGAGGTTTTGCTGCCCGAGGACGGCAGCGTGCCCGCGGCCTTGTCGGTGCGTTGGTGCCGGCTCTTGGCGGTGGCCTCTGGCGCCTGCGGCATGGCCGGGGGGCAAGCCATCGATTTGGCCAGCGTGGGCGTGGCCCTCGATCAAAGCGCTTTGACCCAAATGCACCGCCTCAAAACCGGCGCGCTCTTACAAGCCAGCGTGATGATGGGCGCGGCCTGCGCCGACATCAGCGCTGCGCAAACCCAAGCCCTGGCTCGGTATGGCGCGGCCTTGGGGTTGGCGTTTCAGGTGGTGGACGATGTGTTGGACGTCACCGCCGACGCCAGCACCTTGGGCAAGACCGCCGGTAAAGACGCCGCCAACGACAAACCCACTTTTGTTTCGCTCATGGGTCTCACACAAGCCCAAGCACACGCCGATGCTTTGCTCGACGAGGCCCACCAAGCCTTGGCGCACACCGGCTTGACCGCGGTTGAGCGACTGCACCAACTGGCCGATTGGGTGGCCCGGCGTTCGCACTGAAGCCGCACATCCATTGAGACCCTCACCGATTGCACCCATGTCCCAATTGCTCCGATCGATCGAAACCCCCGCTGACCTGCGCCGCTTGCCGCGCCACCAACTCAAGCCATTGGCCGACGAATTGCGCGACCACGTTCTCAACAGCGTGGCCCAAACCGGCGGTCACCTGAGTTCCAATTTGGGCACCGTTGAGTTGACGATCGCCTTGCACCGCGTGTTTAACACGCCGCACGACCGCTTGGTGTGGGACGTGGGCCACCAAACCTACCCGCACAAAATCCTCACCGGTCGGCGCGACCGCATGGGCAGCTTGCGTCAGTTCGGTGGCATCAGCGGCTTTCCGCGCCGCGTCGAGAGCGAGTTCGACACCTTCGGCACCGCCCACTCCTCCACCAGCATTTCCGCGGCTTTGGGTATGGCACTGGCTTCGCACATCCAAGGTGAGAAGCGCACGGCCGTGGCCATCATTGGCGACGGCGCCATGACCGCGGGTATGGCCTTTGAGGCCTTGAACAACGCTGGCGTGTCCGAGGGGCGTTTGTTGGTGGTGCTCAACGACAACGACATGTCGATTTCGCCGCCCGTGGGCGCGCTCAACCGCTACTTGGCCCAGCTCATGAGCGGGCGCTTCTATGCCACCGCCAAAAGCGTGGGCAAGCAGGTGCTCAAAAACGCACCGCCACTGTTTGAGTTGGCCAAGCGCTTTGAAGAGCACGCCAAAGGCATGGTGGTGCCCGCCACCTTGTTCGAGAAATTTGGTTTCAATTACATCGGCCCGATCGATGGCCACGACCTGGACTCGCTCATCCCCACGCTGGAAAACATCGTCCAGTTGCTCGACGAGAGCGCGGGCCCGCAGTTCTTGCATGTGGTCACGAAAAAAGGCCAAGGCTACAAGCTTGCTGAGGCCGACCCCGTGGCTTACCACGGCCCTGGCAAGTTCGACCCCGCGGTCGGCTTGGTCAAGCCCAGCGCGGCGCCCAAAACCACCTTCACTCAGGTGTTTGGTCATTGGTTGTGCGACATGGCGCAGGCCGACCCGCGCTTGGTGGGCATCACCCCGGCCATGCGCGAGGGCTCGGGCATGGTCGAGTTCGAGCGGCGTTTTCCCGAACGCTATTTCGACGTGGGCATCGCCGAACAACACGCCGTGACCTTTGCTGCGGGCTTGGCCTGCGAGGGTTTGAAGCCCGTGGTGGCGATTTATTCCACCTTCTTGCAGCGCGCCTATGACCAACTGATCCACGACGTGGCTTTGCAAAACCTGCCCATGGTGTTTGCTTTGGACCGTGCGGGTTTGGTGGGCGCCGACGGCGCCACCCACGCGGGAGCTTACGACATCGCTTTTGTGCGCTGCATCCCCAACATGGCGGTGGCCACACCGGCCGATGAGGCTGAGACGCGCCAGTTGCTCAGCACCGCCTATGCGCAGTCCC
>DAISXI010000027.1:0-3289 GCA_036825935.1 Hydrogenophaga sp. | reverse complement strand
CCGGCCGATGAGGCTGAGACGCGCCAGTTGCTCAGCACCGCCTATGCGCAGTCCCAGCCCGTCACCGTGCGCTACCCCCGTGGTGCCGGTGCTGGCGTGCCGACGCCCAGCGATTTGAATGGCCTGCCTTTTGGCCGAGGCGAGATTCGCCGCCAAGGCCAGCGGGTGGCCATCTTGGCCTTCGGCTCTTTGCTCTACCCCGCGCTCAAAGCCGCCGAGGCCTTGGACGCCACCGTGGCCAATATGCGTTGGGTCAAACCGCTGGATGTGGAGCTGCTGCTGTCCATCGCCCAAGACCACGAACTCATCGTCACTGTCGAGGAGGGCTGCCGCATGGGGGGCGCGGGCAGCGCCGTGATGGAAGCTTTGCAAGCCGCTGGCGTGGTACGCCCCGTGTTGGTGCTCGGTTTGGACGACACCTTCACCGAGCATGGCGACCCCGCCCATCTGCTGGCTTTGCAGGGCTTGGACGCCAAAGGCATCGAAACCTCGGTGCGTGAGCGCCTGCAAAGCTTGGTTGCTTGAGGAACTTTCAAGGGTTTTGAATTCTTTGATAAGCCAAGGGCTTTTAGGGAAAACCCCTGATTCAATCACCGGATTTTTTCGTTTTGTCTTTCTACAATGCAGGCTGACTTAACGGTCAACCCAGTGCATCTGCGCGGGTTTCCGATCAACAACCCTGGAGAATTCTATGGATCGTCGTTCCGTAATCAAACATGCTGGTATCGCGGGTGTGTTGGCTGCAGGTGCAGCCCCCGCCGTTCAGGCTCAGGCCGCCATTCGCTGGCGCTTGGCCTCGAGCTTCCCCAAGGCTTTGGACACCATTTTCGGCGCAGCCGATGTGTTCGCCAAGGGCGTCAGTGAACTCTCTGGCGGTAAATTCACCATATCCACACACGCTGGTGGCGAATTGATGCCTCCGTTCTCCGTGGTCGATGGCGTGCAGCAGGGCACGGTTGAAGTGGCCCACACCGCCCCTTACTACTTCCACGGCAAAGACGAAACCTTCGCCATTGGCACAGCCATTCCTTTCGGTTTGAACAGCCGCCAGTTGACGTCTTGGTTCTACGACGGTAACGGCATGAAGCTGTTCCGTGAGTTCTACGACCAATACAACATCGTGAACTTCCCTGGCGGCAACACGGGCGCCCAAATGGGTGGCTGGTACCGCAAGGAAGTCAAGGGCCTGGCCGACATCAAGGGCATGAAAATGCGCATCGGCGGTTTTGCTGGCCGCGTGCTGACCCGCATGGGTGGCGTGCCACAAAACATCCCCGGCGGCGAAATCTACCAAGCCCTGGAAAAAGGCACGATCGATTCCGTTGAATGGGTGGGTCCTTACGACGACGAAAAGCTGGGCTTCCAAAAAGTCGCCAAGCATTACTACTACCCAGGCTGGTGGGAAGGTGGCGCTCAGCTCGACTTCTACATCAACAAGACCGCCTTCAATGGTTTGTCGGCTGAGAACAAGGCCATTGTTCAGCACGCTGCATCGCATGCCCACACCACCATGCAAGCGATGTATGACGCCCGCAACCCAGCCGCTTTGAAGCGATTGGTCGCTGGCGGTGCCAAAGTCTTGCCATTCCCCAAGACGGTGATGGACGCTGCGTTCAAAGAGTCCATGGGGCTTTACGAAGAGTTGCGCCAGTCCAACCCCCGTTGGAAAAAGGTCTACGACGACTACTCGGCATTCCGCAAGGAACAAAACCTGTGGTTCCGCTTCACCGAAGCGACCTTCGATCGCTACATGCAATCGGCCAAGCTCTGATGGCTTGTGATGGCTTTAGGCCAAAAACCCCGCTTCGGCGGGGTTTTTTGTGACATCTACGTATTTGGCGGGCCCTATGACTCCGCTAAACTGTTGAAGGGTCATATGGCCCAGATTTCAAGGGAACAGATCAATGCAAGCCTTGCTTCAATTTTCACGCACGGTGGATGCGTTGAGTGTGCGCATCGGCCAGATGGCCATGTGGTTAATTTTGATCACCACTTTTATCAGCGCGGGCAATGCGATCGTGCGCAAGGTGTTCAACAACAGCTCCAACGCCTTGTTGGAGATCCAGTGGTACATCTTTGCCGCCGTGTTCTTGCTCGGTGCGGGCTACGCCTTTTTGCGCAACGCCCATGTGCGCATCGATTTCATTTCGTCCAAGTTCAGCGCCCGCACTCGCAATTGGATCGACATTGGCGGCATCCTGATTTTTTTGTTCCCCCTGTGCTACATGATGATCACCTTGGGTTGGCCCACGTTTGAAAACGCCTGGGTCTCGGGCGAGATATCCACCAACGCTGGGGGTCTGGTCCGTTGGCCGGTGTATGGCCTGATTCCCTTGGGTTTTGCTTTGTTGATGTTGCAAGGTGCCTCGGAGCTGATCAAGCGAGCGGCCTTTTTGATGGGTTTGGGCCCCGACGCCCTGGACCACAGTGGGCCCAGTGAAGCTGAGCTGCTGGCTCGGGACATTGCCGAACAAGAAAAAGCCCGCCAGGCAGGAGCCTCAGCATGATCGAATTGGTGACCAACAGTTTTGTGCCCATCATGTTCACCGGCTTGCTGGTGTTCTTGTTGGTGGGCTTCCCAGTGGCGTTCGCGTTGGCTGCCACAGGTTTGTTTTTTGGCTTCATTGGTATGGAGTTGGGCTTGTTTCCCTCCAACCTGTTCCAAGCTTTGCCCTTGCGCGTCTTCGGCATCATGCAGAACGACACGCTCTTGGCCATCCCCTTCTTCACCTTGATGGGCATCATCTTGGAGCGCAGCCGCATGGCCGAGGACTTGCTCGAGACCGTGGGCCAAGTCTTCGGCCCCCTGCGTGGCGGCGTGGGCATCGCGGTGGTCTTGGTGGGCGCTTTGTTGGCTGCCACCACCGGGGTGGTCGCGGCTTCGGTGATCTCCATGGGCTTGATCGCCATGCCCATCATGCTGCGCTACGGCTACAACCGCAGCATCGCCACCGGCACCATCACCGCCTCGGGCACGCTGGCACAAGCCCTGCCTCCGTCATTGGTCCTCATCGTTTTGGCCGACCAGTTGGGTCGTTCGGTGGGCGACATGTACGCGGGTGCTTTGCTGCCGGGCCTGATGCTGGTCGGCTTGTATTTGCTCTTCATCATCGTGGTGGCCTTTGTCAAACCCAGTTGGGTCCCGGCATTGCCGCCAGAGGCGCGCATCTACAACGAAGCCAATGGCAGCAGCGGTCACCGGTCACTCATGGTGTTGATGGTGTTGGCCGGTGCCTGTGCTTGGGCTTGGTCTTCGGTCCATGAGTCCATCATCAACCCTTGGGTCGGG
>DAISXI010000026.1:15520-18176 GCA_036825935.1 Hydrogenophaga sp. | reverse complement strand
CCAGCACCAGCACCAGCACCAGCACCAGCACCAGCACCAGCACCTGTCGTCGCCGCTATCCAACAGCCTGTGCCTATGCCTGTGGCTGCACCCGCTGCCCCAACCAAACTGACTTTTGCAGCCGAAGCCCTTTTTGATTTTGACAAGTCCGTCATCAAAGCCCAAGGCCAGTCACAGCTGGACGCTTTGTTGGCCAAGTTGGCCTCTTTGAACTGGACCGCCATGACGGTGGTAGGTCACACCGACAGCACCGGTCCTGCGAGCTATAACCAAGGCTTGTCTGAGCGCCGTGCGGCATCGGTCAAATCCTATTTGGTGGGCAAAGGTCTGCCAGCTTCGGCCATCGAAGCCAGCGGTCGGGGTGAGACCGCTCCAGTGGCCGACAACGCCACCTCATCTGGTCGCGCACAGAACCGTCGCGTCGAAGTGGAAGTGCAAGGCACCGTCAAATAACAAGGGCGATGTCCTCAAAACCGCGCTTCGGCGCGGTTTTTTTTCGCCTTGGCCATAATCTACCCATGAACACCAGCACCCCCAACATCAACGCCGACCCCGCCGAACTGGCCAAATTTTCCGAACTCGCGCACCGCTGGTGGGACCCCAACAGCGAATTCCGCCCTTTGCACCAAATCAACCCCCTGCGTTTGCAGTGGATCGACCAAGCCGTGGGCTTGTCGGGCAAACGGGTGCTCGATGTGGGCTGCGGCGGTGGCATCTTGGCCGACTCCATGGCGCGCGCCGGCGCACACGTCACGGGCATTGACCTGTCGAGCAAAGCCCTGAAGGTCGCGCAACTGCACGCACTGGAAGCGCAAACCCCCAACATCAGCTACCGCGAAATCAGCACCGAAGCCTTGGCCTTCGAAAGCCCTGAGACCTTTGACGTGGTGACCTGCATGGAAATGCTCGAGCACGTGCCCGACCCCGCTTCGGTCGTGCGTGCGTGTGCTCAGTTGGTCAAACCTGGTGGCTGGGTATTCTTTTCCACGCTCAACCGCAACACCAAGTCGTTTTTGTTCGCCATCGTGGGCGCGGAATACGTGCTCAACCTGCTGCCCAAAGGCACGCACGAATACGTCAAGTTCATCCGCCCCAGCGAATTGGGTCAGTACATCCGCGAAGCGGGTTTGTCGCACCAAGCCTCCAAGGGCTTGCAATACAACCCCTTGACCCGCCGCTACTGGCTCGACGGTGACACCAGCGTGAACTACATGATGTCCACGCGCAAGCCATGAGCGTGGCTGGGCGGCCCCAGGCGGTTCTGTTCGACCTGGATGGCACCTTGCTCGACAGCGCACCCGAGTTGGGTGCGTCGGCCAATGCCCTATTGAAGCGCCTGGGCTTGCCCATCAGGCCCATCGCCGATTACCGGGCCTATGCCGGGTCGGGCGCGCGCGGCATGCTGCGCGTGGCCTTGAACATCGGCCCAGACCACCCCGATTACGAGCGCCACAGAGCCGACCTCTTAACCGCTTACGAAGCCGAGCTGTTCAACACCGTGCCGTTTGCCGAGGTTTCATCTCTGTTGAACCAGCTGAGCCAAGCCGGACTGCCTTGGGGCATCGTCACCAACAAGGCCGAGCGTTTCGCCCTGCCCTTGATCGCCAGCCTGCCTTTGTTGGCATCAGCAGCCGTGACGGTCTGTGGTGACACCACGCCCCACGCCAAGCCGCACCCCGAGCCTTTGTTCGAGGCCGCCCGCCGCCTGGGCTTGACGCCCAGCGACTGTGTTTACGTGGGCGACGATGAGCGCGACATCGTGGCTGGCCGAGCCGCGGGCATGCGCACCGTGGCGGCTTTGTACGGTTATTTGGGCCCGCAAGCCCAGCCCGAGGCCTGGGGCGCCGACGCCCGCATCGAGCGGCTTTCGGACCTGATGGGCGTGCTGAACGGGACCTGAGGACTTCACCATGGACCGCGTTGAGACCGTGATCGTGGGCGCTGGTGTGGTGGGCTTGGCCGTGGGCCGGGCCCTGGCGCTCAGTGGGCGCGAGGTCTTGGTGTTGGAGTCCGAAAACGCCATCGGCACCGGCACCAGTTCGCGCAACAGCGAGGTGATTCACGCCGGTATTTACTACGCGGCGGGTTCGCTCAAAGCGCGCCTGTGTGTGCAAGGCAAAGAGCAGCTCTACGCCTATTGCGCCGAGCGTGGTGTGTCGCACCAGCGATTGGGCAAACTCATCGTCGCCACCTCGGCGCAGCAGGTGGGCGCGCTCGAGGGCATCGTGGCCAAAGCCCGAGCCAACGGCGTTCACGACCTGCAAACCCTCAGCGCGGCCCAGGCCCGGGCCTTGGAGCCGGCCTTGGTCTGTGAAGCGGCCTTGCTCTCACCGAGCACGGGCGTGGTCGACAGCCACGGTTTGATGCTCGCGTTGCAGGGCGACTTGGAAAACGCGGGCGGCTTGCTGGCCTTGGTTTCGCCTGTCCAGTCCATCGTGGTCAAGCAAGGCCCATCCAGTCACCCCATCGTGCTGCGCACCGAGGATGGCACCGAACTGGCTTGCCGTGAACTGGTCAACGCCGCCGGTCTGAACGCCGTGGCCTTGGCGCGTGCCATGCACGGTTTGGACGCTGTGGTCTTGCCGCAGGCCCATTTCGCCAAAGGCAATTACTTCACCTTGGCGGGCAAGGCGCCGTTTTCGCGCCTGATTTACCC
>DAISXI010000026.1:0-15420 GCA_036825935.1 Hydrogenophaga sp. | reverse complement strand
GCGGCCGACTTCCTCATCCAAGGCCCCGCCGACCACGGTGTGCCGGGCTTGGTGAACCTGCTGGGCATCGAGTCGCCGGGTTTGACGAGTTCGCTCGCGATCGCGCAGCACGTGGAGCGTTTGCTGAGCCCCACCCAGCCTTGAGTGTCAGCGTCGGTGTTGTTTTAACGCCCGCGCCACTTCGCTCACCAAGGCAGGGCCGTGGTAAATCAAGCCGGTGTAGATCTGCACCACGTCGGCGCCGGCTTGGAGTTTGGCCACGGCGTCGGCGCCCGACATCACCCCACCGACCCCGATGATGGGGAAGTCGGCACCGAGTGCGGCGCGCAGTTGGGCGATCACGCGGTTGCTCGCCGCTTGCACCGGGGCACCCGATAAACCACCGGCCTCATCGGCGTGTGCCATGCCTTGGACGGCTTCGCGCGACAGGGTGGTGTTGGTGGCGATCACACCGTCCATGCCGTGCTGGCGCAGCGTGGCGGCGATGACGCCGACTTGGGTCTCGTCCAAATCGGGTGCGATTTTCAAGAACATGGGCACGCGTCGTCCGTGTTCGGCGGCCAGGGTTTCGCGCCGTGCCACCAACGCGCCAAGCAAACCGTCCAGCGCTGCGTCGCTCTGCAGCGCACGCAGGTTTTTGGTGTTGGGGCTGGAGATGTTGACCGTCACGTAGTCGGCGTGTGGGTACACACCGGCCAAGGCGATGAGGTAATCGTCGGTGGCGTTCTCGATCGGTGTGGCGGCGTTTTTGCCGATGTTCAGGCCCAAGAGCATGGGGTTGTGGCGCGGGGCTTGTCGGCAACGCGCGCGCCGCACATGGGCCACGAACGCGTCCAAGCCTTGGTTGTTGAAGCCCAAGCGGTTGATCAAGGCGTTGGCCTGCGGCAGGCGGAACATGCGCGGCTGGGGGTTGCCCGGCTGCGCTTTGGGCGTGACCGTGCCGACCTCCACAAAACCAAAACCCATGGCGCCCAAGCCGTCGATGCAGCGCGCGTTTTTGTCCAAACCGGCGGCCAAGCCCACCCGGTTGGGGAAGTGCAGACCGGCCAAGGTGATCGGGTCGTCGACGCGGCATTGGCGGTAGAGGCGATCGAGCGGTGTGTTTTGCGTGCGTGCGATGTTGTCCATCGTCAGGTCATGGGCCTTTTCGGGGTCCATTTGGAACAGCACGGCGCGGGCGAGGGTGTAAGGGATCAAGGACATTGGATAATTCCGTTTCAATGCCTCGATTCTCTCAGACCCGAAAGTCCCCATGACCCAAGACGAACTCAAAGCCCTGGTGGGCCAAGCCGCCCTGAACTACGTTGTGCCCGGCGAGATCGTCGGTGTGGGCACAGGCTCCACCGTGAACAAATTCATTGAGGCCTTGGCCACCATGAAGGACCAGATCAAAGGCGCTGTCTCCAGCTCCGAAGCCTCGACGCTGCGCTTGAAAGCCTTGGGCATTCCGGTGTTTGACAGCAACGAGGTCGAGCGTTTGTCGGTCTACATCGACGGCGCCGACGAGATCGATCACCAAGGCCACATGGTCAAAGGCGGCGGCGCGGCCCTCACACGCGAAAAAATCGTCGCCGCACAGTCCGCTCAATTCGTCTGCATCGCCGATGAAAGCAAGCTGGTGCAAGCCTTGGGAGCGTTTCCCTTGCCCGTGGAAGTCATCCCCATGGCCACCGCCCGCATCGTGCGCCAGTTTGAAGCCATGGGCGCGAGCGCCGTGGTGCGCCAAGTCAACGGCCAGCCTTTGGTGACCGACAACGGTCAGCACATCGTGGACGTCAAGGGTCTGAAGATCACCGACCCCTTGGCCTTCGAGATCGAGGTCAACAACTGGCCGGGCGTGGTGACGGTGGGTGTGTTCGCCCACCAAAAAGCCGCGGTGTGTTTGCTGGGCACGGCTTCTGGGGTTCGGACTTTGACGTTCTGAGTCTGTTTTTCTGGCCTGTGTGGGTCTTCGCCCGCCCAGACCGCTGACCCCTGCGACGCTCGTGTCCCCCGGCTTCGGCGGGGCCGAAGCCTCCTCCTTTACCTCGCTTTGCAGGGCTCAGCAGTCTGGGCTCCGATTACGTGTTCTCACAGATCTTGTCGTTCGGACGCGCGGCAGGCCTTGCAAAGCGAGGTCAAGGAGGAGCCGCAACGCTTTCGCGTTGCGGCGGGGGACACGAGCGGCGCAAGGCCTGCTGTGCGGCCGAACTTGAGGGGGAGCCTCAGGAGCTCATGCCCTGGTGCCGCAACAAAGCATCGAGCTTCGGCTCCCGGCCGCGGAAAGCCTTGAAGGACTCCATGGCAGGGCGGCTACCGCCGGCTTCCAGGATCGCTTCGCGGTAACGACGACCGGTCTCCACGCTCGGCTCACCATCGGCAGTGGCGGTTTCTTCAAACGCCGCGTAAGCGTCGGCGCTCAGCACCTCGGCCCACTTGTAGCTGTAATAACCCGCGGCGTAACCGCCCGCGAAGATGTGGCTGAAGGTGTGGGGCGTGCGGCTGAAGGCTGGGGGTTGCAAGACCGAGACCTCTTGGCGCACCTCGCTCAGCAGCGCCATGCAATCGCTGGCGTGCTCGGGCTCGGCGTGCAAACGCATGTCGAAGAGCGAGAACTCGATTTGGCGCAGGGTTTGCAAACCGCTTTGGAAGTTTTTGGCCGCCAACATCTTGTCGAACAGCGCGCGCGGCAAGGGCTCACCCGTGTCCACGTGCGAGGTCATGTGGCGCAGCACGCTCCACTCCCAGCAGAAGTTTTCCATGAACTGGCTGGGCAACTCCACCGCGTCCCACTCCACGCCGCTGATGCCCGAGACGTCGCGCTCGTTGACCTGCGTGAGCATGTGGTGCAGGCCGTGGCCGCATTCGTGGAAGAGGGTGATCACGTCGTCGTGTGTGAGCAGCGGAGGCTTGCCGTTGATGCTCTCGCCGAAGTTGCACACCAGGTGCGCCACGGGCGTTTGCAGCTCACCGCTGTCGGGGCGCAACCAACGGGCGCGGACATCGTCCATCCAAGCGCCGCCGCGTTTGCCCGCACGGGCACTGGGGTCGAGGTAGAACTGACCGACCAAGGTGCCTTGGCGCTCGATGCGATAAAACTCCACGGTGGGGTGCCAGACCGCGGCGCTGTCGCGGCGGATGCTCACCTCAAACAAGGTCTCGACGATTTTGAACAAACCGGCCAAGACCTTGGGCGCGGGGAAGTAGGGCTTAACCTCTTGGTCGCTGAAGGCGTAACGCGCTTCCTTGAGTTTTTCGCCCACATAAGGCCAGTCCCATGCTTGCGGGTCGCTCAGGCTCAAGTGTTCTGCAGCAAAAGCGCGCATCTCGGCCACGTCGCGTTCGGCGTAGGGTCGGGCGCGCTGGGCCAGGTCGCGCAAAAAGCCCATCACCTCGTCGGGCGACTGCGCCATCTTGGTGGCCAAGGACACTTGCGCGAAGTTCTCGTAACCCAAGAGCTGCGCTTCCTCTTGGCGCAAGGACAAGATTTCGCTGATCAAGGCGCTGTTGTCCAAGCTCGCATCAACGCCTTGGTCGGACGCCCGGGTGACGTAGGCGCGGTAGAGCTGTTCACGCACGGCGCTGTTCTTGGCGAACTGCATGACCGGCAAGTAGCAAGGCATCTTCAGGTTGAGCTTGTGGCCGGTTTTGCCCTCGGCTTGTGCGGCGGCCGCGGTGGCGGCGAGCACATCCTCGGGCACACCGTCGAGCTGATCGCGCTCCACGTACAGGGCAAAACGATCGGTTGCGTCGAGCGCGTTTTCGCTGAATTTTTGTGAGAGTTCGGCTTGGCGTTCTTGAATCGCGGCGAAGCGTTCTTTGGCCGCCCCTTGCAATTCGGCGCCACCCAGCACAAAGCCGCGCATGGCGTTGAAGTGCGCGCGGGCTTGCTCGGCGTTGAGGCTGCGGGGGTCCATGGCCTTGTACTTGGCGTACAAACGCTCATCGGCGCCCAAGCGCGTCCAAAACTCGGTCACCTTGGGCAGCACGGCGTTGTAGGCCGCGCGCCACTCGGGCGTGTCGGCCACGCTGTTGAGGTGGCTGACCGCGCCCCAGGCCATGCCCAAGCGCTCGGTGGCCACGTCCAAGGTGCTGGCCATGCGGCGCCAATCGGCGGGGAATTCCTCGGTCGTGACGGTGGCCAAGGCGGTCTCGGCGTCTGCCAACAGGGCGTCGATGCCCGGCGCGATATCCGCCGCTTGGATTTCGTCAAAGCGGGGCAGGGCGCTGGGGGTGCTCAGGGGGTTGGGGCGAAGGGATGTGTTCATGGCGATTCAAATGGGGTTTGGAGCGCAGAACGCAAGGCGTCTGTGCGCCCCAGTGTGACTGATCAGTGTGACCGATCAGCGCTTGGGCTTGTCGGCCAGGGTCTTTTTGACGCTGGTTTGGTTTCGTTTGGCGCGCTTGATTTGGCCACCGGCCGTCAGGCGCTCATTGCCCAAGACGCGCACGACCTTCACCTCGGGGCGTTGACCGCCGCGCGAGCTGAATTTGAGCACTTTGACGTCGCGTGGGCCAGGCATGCGGTCTTCGTCCACGACTTTCTCTTTTTCCTCCACGGGACGCCAGATCACCAGCAACTTGCCGATGTGCTGGATGGGCGCGGCGCTGAGTTCGTCGGTCAAACGCAACAAAATGGCCTCGCGCTCGGCGCGGTCGTCGTTGAAGACGCGGATTTTGATCAGGCCGTGGGCCTTGAGGGCCAAGTCGACTTCTTTTTGAACGGCGGGGGTCAAACCATCGCCTCCAATGAGCACCACCGGGTTGAGGTGGTGGGCGTCGGCTCGGTGCACTTTGCGCTGTGCGGGCGTGAGAATGATCTGGGACATGGGACAATTATCGTTTACCGGTGAGCAAGGTGCGCTGTGCACCCCTTGCCGCGAAGGTGCGTTCGTCCATGAAAGTCAAAACCCAGAGCAAAAAAGTCAACAAGGCTTGGCTCAACCAGCACATCAACGACACCTATGTGCGTTTGGCGCAAAAAGAGGGTTACCGCGCTCGTGCAGCCTACAAACTCAAAGAACTCGACGAAACCTTGGGGCTGATCAAGCCAGGCCACGTGGTGGTCGACTTGGGCTCCACCCCCGGTGCTTGGAGCCAATACCTGCGCCGCCGCCTCAACCCAGACGGCGCGGCCGTGGGGGCTTTGAACGGCACCATCATTGCGCTGGACATGTTGCCCATGGAGCCGGTGGAGGGGGTTCAGTTCATTTTGGGGGACTTTCGCGAGGCCGAGGTCTTGGCCGAATTGGAGCAAGCCTTGGTCACCAGTGGGGCCAGCGCAGTCGATTTGGTGGTCTCGGACATGGCGCCCAACCTGTCGGGCATTGGCGCGACCGATGCGGCCCGCATCAGCGACCTGATCGATTTGGCCGTGGACTTTGCCAAAAACCACCTCAAATCCGAAGGGGCATTGGTCGTCAAACTCTTCCACGGAGGGGCTTACGATCCCACGGTGGCGCTGTTCCGCCAGACCTTCAAAGTGGTCAAGGCCATCAAACCCAAGGCCTCGCGTGAAAAATCGTCTGAAACCTTTCTGGTGGGCCTGGGTCTTAAAGCCATGACCGTTAAACCCGCCTAAGATGCCTTTGTTCATCGCAAAAGCCCACACCCCGCACGGGGGGCTTGAAAAGCCTAAAATGATCTCAATCTTGTTTTCCTCACTTATCAACGCTGTCAGGAGTCGGTCTTGAACAACCAATGGTTTTCGAAAATTGCCGTGTGGATGGTCATTGCCATGGTCCTCTTCACTGTTTTCAAACAGTTCGAAGGCGCCAACCCGGCTGCGGCCGGTGCTGTGGGCTACTCTGAATTTCTGGATCAGGTGAACGCCGGACGCATCAAGTCGGCCACCATTCAAGAAGGCTCGGGCGGCACCGAGATCGTGGCCATCACCACCGATGACCGTCGCGTGCGCACCACCGCCACTTACCTCGACCGCGGCTTGGTTGGCGACCTCATTTCCAACGGCGTGAAGTTCGATGTCAAACCCCGCGAAGAAGGCTCGTTGCTGATGTCCCTGCTCGTGAGTTGGGGCCCGATGCTCTTGTTGATTGGCGTGTGGGTGTACTTCATGCGCCAGATGCAAGGTGGCGGTAAAGGTGGTGCGTTCAGCTTTGGCAAATCCAAAGCGCGCTTGCTCGACGAAAACACCAACCAAGTCACGTTTGCTGATGTGGCAGGCTGCGACGAAGCCAAAGAAGAAGTCAAGGAAGTCGTGGATTTCCTCAAAGACCCACAAAAATTTCAAAAACTCGGCGGTCGAATCCCCCGCGGCTTGTTGTTGGTTGGCCCTCCTGGCACCGGTAAAACCCTGCTCGCCAAGTCCATCGCGGGCGAAGCCAAGGTGCCGTTTTTCAGCATCTCCGGTTCGGATTTTGTGGAAATGTTCGTGGGCGTGGGCGCATCGCGTGTGCGCGACATGTTCGACAACGCCAAGAAAAACGCCCCTTGCATCATCTTCATCGATGAAATCGACGCCGTGGGCCGCCAGCGTGGTGCGGGCTTGGGCGGTGGCAACGACGAGCGCGAACAAACCTTGAACCAGATGCTGGTTGAGATGGACGGTTTTGAGACCAACCTCGGCGTGATCGTCGTGGCCGCGACCAACCGCCCCGACATCTTGGACGCCGCTTTGTTGCGCCCCGGCCGTTTTGACCGCCAGGTCTACGTGACCTTGCCCGACATCCGTGGTCGTGAGCAGATCCTCAACGTGCACATGCGCAAGATCCCGATCAGCCAAGACGTCAGCCCCTCGGTGATTGCCCGTGGGACGCCCGGCATGAGCGGCGCCGACCTGGCCAACTTGTGCAACGAAGCCGCCTTGATGGCTGCGCGCCGCAACGCCCGCACCGTTGAGATGCAAGACTTCGAAAAAGCCAAAGACAAGATCTTGATGGGCCCAGAGCGCAAGAGCATGGTCATGCCCGAAGAAGAGCGCAAGAACACGGCTTATCACGAGTCCGGTCACGCCCTGATCGGTAAGCTGTTGCCCAAATGCGACCCGGTGCACAAAGTCACCATCATCCCCCGCGGCCGCGCCCTGGGTGTGACGATGAGCTTGCCCGCGCAAGATCGCTACAGCTACGACAAAGAGTTCATGCTCAACCAAATCAGCATGCTGTTTGGTGGCCGTATCGCCGAAGAGGTGTTCATGAACCAAATGACCACCGGCGCGTCCAACGACTTCGAGCGTGCCACCCAAATCGCCCGCGACATGGTCATGCGCTACGGCATGACCGACGCCTTGGGCCCCATGGTCTACGCTGAAAACGAAGGTGAAGTGTTCTTGGGCCGCTCGGTCACCAAGACCACGAACATGAGTGAAGAGACCATGCGCAAGGTTGACCACGAGGTGCGCCGAATCATCGACGCGCAGTACAAGCTCGCCCGTGACCTCATCGAGTACCACAGCGACAAGATGCACGCCATGGCCAAGGCCCTGCTCGAATGGGAAACCATCGACTCGGACCAGCTCGACGACATCATGGCCGGCAAGCCACCGCGCGCGCCCAAAGACTGGACGCCACGCAACCCCTCCGTGGGTGGTGGCGATGGCGGTGCCGCGGCACCCAGCACCGAACCAGCACCTACCGTGGCTTAAAGCGCGGCAACGTTCTTGATCTCACACACGGGGCTTCGGCCCCGTTTTCATTGAAGGTACGCCCCATGATCTGGCAGACCAGCCGCTTTGACATCGACTTGCAGCGCCCACGCATCATGGGCATCGTCAACGTCACCCCCGATTCATTTTCCGACGGTGGCCGCCACAGCAGCGCGAGCGCGGCCTTGGCGCACGCCGAGCAGCTGCTGCGCGAAGGCGCAGACATCTTGGACGTGGGCGGCGAGTCGACACGGCCCGGCGCGCCCGTGGTGAGTTTGGAGGAAGAGCTTGCACGGGTCTTGCCCGTGGTGCGGGGGGCTTTGGCCTGGGGTGTGCCGATTTCGGTGGACACCTACAAAGCCGAGGTGATGCAAGCCGCCTTGGACGAGGGCGCCGACATCGTCAACGACGTATGGGCCTTGCGCCAAAACGGCGCTTTGGCCGTGGTGGCCCAACACCCGCGTTGTGGCGTGTGTTTGATGCACATGCACCGCGACCCACAAACCATGCAAGTCGCCCCCATGCAAGGCGATGTGATCGAACCCGTGAAGGCGTTTTTGCGCGAACGCGCACAGGCCGTGCGGGACGCGGGGGTGGCCGACTCGCGCATCGTTTTGGACCCGGGCATTGGTTTTGGCAAAACCGTCGAGCAAAACTTCGAGTTGCTGTCACGGCAATCGGCCTTGTTGGATTTGGGTTGGCCGGTCTTGGCGGGTTGGTCGCGCAAATCGTCCTTGGGCTCGGTGACCGGCCAAAGCGTGGCGGCCGATCGGGTGGCCGCCAGTGTGGCCGCGGCCGTGCTGGCGCTGGAGCGGGGCGCGCGGGTGCTGCGTGTACACGATGTGGCGCAGACGGTGCAAGCCGCCGCCGTTTGGCGGGCGGCACAGGCGCGATAATGTGGGCATGACACGCACCTACTTTGGCACCGATGGCATCCGCGGCACCGTGGGCCAATCCCCCATCACCCCTGATTTTGTGTTGCGCCTGGCCCATGCGGTCGGCCGCGTTTTGAAGCGCACCGAGGCCCACCCGGTGGTGCTGATCGGCAAAGACACCCGCATCTCGGGCTACATGCTGGAGTCGGCGCTCGAGAGTGGCTTCAACTCGGCCGGTGTGGACGTGGTGCTCTTGGGCCCCGTGCCCACCCCGGCCGTTGCTTACCTCACGCGTGCCCAACGCGCCAGTCTGGGTGTGGTGATCTCGGCCAGTCACAACCCCTTTGCCGACAACGGCATCAAGTTTTTCAGCGCCCAAGGCGCCAAGCTGCCCGACGCGTGGGAGCAAGACGTCGAGACCGTGCTCAAAGAAGACCCGGTCTGGGTGGACTCGGCCCAGCTGGGCAAGTCGCGCCGCTTGGACGACGCCGCGGGTCGTTACATCGAGTTTTGCAAAAGCACCTTCCCCACCGAGTTCACGCTCAAGGGCTTGAAGATCGTGGTCGATGGCGCGCACGGTGCGGCCTACCAAATCGCCCCGGCCGTGTTCCACGAGTTGGGCGCAGAGGTCATCAAAATCGGTTGCGCGCCCAATGGCCTGAACATCAACGAAGGTGTGGGCGCGACCCACCCCGAGGCCTTGGTCAAAGCCGTGGCCGAACACAGCGCGGACGTGGGCATTGCGCTCGACGGCGACGCCGACCGTTTGCAAATCGTCAACGCCAAAGGCCGTTTGTTCAACGGCGATGAGCTGCTCTACATCGTGGCCGCGCACCGCTTGAACAGCGGTGCCGAGGTGCCCGGCGTGGTCGGCACGCTCATGACCAACATGGCCGTGGAGTTGGCCCTGCGCCAGCGCGGGGTGCAATTCGTGCGCGCCAAAGTCGGCGACCGCTACGTGCTCGAGGCCTTGCAAGACAAAGGCTGGCTCTTGGGCGGCGAGGGCTCGGGGCATTTGTTGGTGCTGGACAAACACACCACCGGCGACGGCCTGGTGTCGGCCTTGCAGGTGCTGCAAGCCTGTGTGGCCAGCGGCAAAAACCTCGACGACTTGCTTGATGGCGTCACGCTCTTCCCCCAGGTCTTGCTCAACGTGCGCTTGAAGCCAGGGCAAGATTGGCGCAGCAACACGGGCTTGGCCGACCTCACCCAGAGCGTCGAGCGCGAACTCGGCGACAGCGGCCGCGTGCTCATCCGCCCCAGCGGCACCGAGCCCTTGCTGCGCATCATGGTTGAAGCCGCGGACGCGGCACAAGCCCAGTCCTGTGCTGAGCGCTTGGTGCAGGCCGTGCAAGCGGGCTGACACCCGCTGAGCGTCAGTACAACAGGTAAGGCCGCCGCGCGTCGATCCAAGCGGCTTCGTCTCGCGCTGCCAGCGCTTCCAAGGCCTCCGGCGGGGCGCTGAGGTCGTCCACCCATTCGCGCAAGCCAGGCCCGCCGTTGATCAGGTCGATGGCCAGGCGGTCGTGTTCGTACTCGTAGGGGAAGTCGCGCCACAGCGGGTAGTCGGGCTGTTGCAGGCGCATGGCGCGGAACGCCAAGGCTTGCAAGCGCCACGGTTGGAAGGCTTGGTGGTCGTAGTGGCTGGGGTCTTCGACGTGGATCTGCACGCCCGCGCACAGCTGGTGCGCGTGTTTGTGGAAGGTGGGCTCAAAGAAGCAGCTGCGCAAGACACAGCCTTGGAGCCACTGCGGCGCCGTGCGGCGCATGTCTTCGATCAAGCGGTCGGCGTCGATGTCGGGCGCGCCGAACAACTCCAGCGGGCGCGTGGTGCCACGGCCTTCGCTCAGCGTGGTGCCTTCCAACATCACGGTGCCGGCATAGGCGCGGGCCATGCTCAGGTTGGCGGCGTTGGGGCTGGGGTTGACCCAGCTGCGCTCGGAGGGCCAGCCAAAGCCGGGCGCGGACTCAGGCGCCCAGTCGCTCATGGTGATGACGCGGTAGTCCACCGTCAGCCCCAAGGTGTCTATGAACCAGTGGCCCAGCTCGCCCATGGTCATGCCGTGGCGCATGGGCATGGGGCCTGCGCCCACGAAGCTTTCCCAGCCGGGCTGCAGCGTCAGGCCTTCAACGGGGCGGCCCGCGGGGTTGGGGCGGTCGAGCACCCACACGCTTTTGCCGTGCGCGGCCGCGGCCTCGAGCACGTAGCGCAGCGTGGTGATGAAGGTGTAGATGCGGCAGCCCAGGTCTTGCAAGTCCACCAGCAAGACGTCGAAGCTGGCCATCATCTCTTCTGTGGGGCGGCGCACCTCACCGTAGAGGCTGAAGATCGGGATGCCCCAGCGCGGGTCCACGTAGTTGGGCGACTCGACCATGTTGTCTTGTTTGTCGCCGCGCAAGCCGTGTTGTGGGCCAAAGGCGGCGCTCAGTCGCAGCTCGGGCAAGGCCGAGAGCGCGTCGATGCTGTGCGTGAGCTCGCGCGTGACCGAGGCCGGGTGGGCCAACAAGGCCACGCGTCGGCCTTGCAGTGGCGCGCGCAAAGCGGGTTCAGACAACAAGCGTTCGATGCCGAGTTTCATGGTGTGGGGGTGGGGTTGGGCCAAGGGGCGGCGATGCGCATCCAACTGGCGCGGTGGTGGAAGTCGGCTTGGGCGCGGTCGTGGCGCAGCGCCCAATGGGTGATCTGACCGTCTTGCGATTCGGTGACGGTGCTCAGGCCCAAGTCCCAAGCTTGTTGGGGCGCGGGCAAGAGCGACCACGGCAGCTGCACGCGCAGGTGCAAACCGCTGGCGCCCTGTTCGGTGCGGGGCTTCAGGCTCAGCGGCACGCCCGTGTCTTGGCGCACGCGCTCGTGGCTGAAGTGGTAACAAGTCCACTGGCCGGTGGGCAAGGAGGGGGAGAAGTTGAATTCGGTGTAGGCGCTGTGGCCACTCAAACCCACAAAACACTCAAAACAGGTGTGCTGCCACAGCCCATCGGCCACGCCCTGCAGGCCATGCTCGGGCAGGCGCAGGTCTTGGGGCTGGGCGATGGCAAAGTGCAAGTCCAATCCCTCTGCGGCGGACCGAACCACCACCGTGGGCGCACAGGCCGTTGGGGTTTGGCTGGGGTGGGGCAAAAGGGTCAGTGTTAGGGGGGTCACAAACGCTATTTTCGCAGTTTGGACACACGGCCCCCGCATAATGGTTTGAACGTCACCTTCAGCTTGTGAACCGATGCACCACCAACCCGCTTTCATCGCCCCGACCCAACACACCGACGCTGCCACGGCATGGCAGCAAGTTCAAACGCTGTACGCACACAGCGTGTCGCATTTGCGCCAAGCCATGCAAGACTTCGTGGCCGGCCGCGACGTGCCCGACCAGCGCATCCGCGCTTGTTATCCCTTCGTGCGCTTGCACGCTCGACGCGCTTTTGATCACGCACAGGCCACGCACCTGAGCTACGGCTTTGTGGCCGAAGCCGGGCGCTTTGAGACCACGCTGACCCGCCCCGACCTGTTTGCCGAGTACTACCAAGAGCAGTTCCGTTTGCTCTTGGCCAACCACGGCGAGGCGCTGGAGGTGGGCCTGAGCACCCAGCCCATCCCCATCCATTTTTCGTTCGCCGAGCACGACCACGTTGAAGGCCACCTGAGCGCCGAGCGCCGCTCGCTCATGCGCCACGTGTTTGATTTGCCCGACCTCGCGGCCATGGACGACGGCATCGCCAACGGCACCTACCGTGCCGCGCCGGGTGAGCCTTTGCCTTTGTCCTTGTTCACCGCGCCGCGCGTGGACTATTCCTTGCAGCGCCTGCGCCACTACACCGGCACCGCGCCCGAGTGGTTCCAAAACTTCGTGCTCTTCACCAACTACCAGTTCTACATCGACGAGTTCATCCGCTTGGGCCACGCCGAGATGGCCAACCCGAACAGCGAATACACCGCGTTTGTGGAGCCGGGCAATGTGGTCACGCGCCGCGTGGGCTTGGCCGCTGAGGCCGCGGATGCCTTGGGTGCAGCGCCCCCGCGCTTGCCGCAGATGCCGGGCTACCACCTCATGCGCGCCGACCGCAGCGGCATCACCATGGTCAACATCGGCGTGGGGCCGGCCAACGCCAAAACCATCACCGACCACATCGCTGTCTTGCGGCCACACGCTTGGTTGATGCTGGGCCACTGCGCGGGCCTGCGCAACAGCCAGCGCTTGGGCGACTACGTTTTGGCTCACGCCTACGTGCGCGAAGACCATGTGCTGGACGAAGAGTTGCCGCTGTGGGTGCCCATCCCGGCGCTGGCCGAAATCCAACTGGCCTTGGAGGGCGCCGTGGCCGATGTGAGCCAAGTGCCGCCGGCCGAGCTCAAGCGCATCATGCGCACCGGCACCGTGGCCAGCACCGACAACCGCAACTGGGAATTGCTGCCCACCCACAACGTGGCCAGCACACCGCAGCAGCGCTTCTCGCAGTCGCGCGCGGTGGCGCTGGACATGGAGTCGGCCACCATCGCGGCCAACGGCTTTCGCTTCCGTGTGCCCTACGGCACCTTGCTGTGTGTGAGCGACAAGCCGCTGCACGGCGAGATCAAGCTGCCGGGCATGGCCAACCACTTCTACCGCGAGCGCGTGGACCAGCACCTGCGCATCGGCATCCGCGCCATCGAGCGTTTGCGCGAGGGCGGGGTGGACCAGCTGCACAGCCGCAAGCTGCGCAGCTTCGCCGAAGTCGCCTTCCAATAAGCGCGGCCGTTCATCGGCCGTCACAAAACGGTCACAGGGCTTGGAGACAATCGTTCAATATTCATTGAAACGTTAAACTCTCCCCCTGAAAGGACCTGTCATGAAAGTCGGTATCAACGGAATGGGCCGCATCGGCCGTTTGGCCCTGCGTGCGGCCATGGGCGCGGCCGAGCGCCAGTCGGACGATCCCCGCGCGGGCAACCGCTTGGCGGTGGTGCACCTCAACGAACTCAAGGGCGGAGCGGCCGCCACGGCCCATTTGTTGGCCTTTGACTCGGTGCAAGGCAAGTGGCGCGCCGACATCGCCGCCGAGGGCGAAGACCACATCCGCATCGACCAACACACGCTGTCGTTCAGCAGCCACGCCAACCCCGGCGATGTGCCGTGGGGCGACTTGGGCGTGGACGTGGTGCTCGAGTGCACCGGCAAATTCCTCACCCCCGAAACCCTGCAGGGCCATTTGGACCGTGGCGCCAAGCGCGTCATCGTGGCCGCGCCCGTCAAAACCGGCGGTGTGCTCAACGTGGTGGTGGGTGTGAACGAACACCTGTACGAACCCAGCCGCGACCACCTCATCACCGCCGCGAGCTGCACCACCAACTGCTTGGCCCCGGTGGTCAAAGTGGTGCACGAAGCCATCGGCATCAAACACGGCCAAATCACCACCTTGCACAACCCCACCAACACCAACTTGGTGGTGGACGCGCCGCACAAAGACCTGCGCCGCGCCCGCAGCGCCATGATGAGCTTGGCGCCCACGACCACCGGTAGCGCCACCGCGATTGCGCTCATCTACCCCGAGCTCAAAGGCAAGCTCAACGGCCACGCCGTGCGTGTGCCCGCGCTCAACGCCTCGCTCACCGACTGCGTGTTCGAGCTGCAGCGCAACACCACGGTCGAAGAGGTCAACGCCTTGTTCGAAGCCGCTGCGGCGGGCCCTTTGGCCGGCATCTTGGGTTACGAGACGCGCCCATTGGTGAGCGCCGATTACGCCCGCGACACGCGCAGTTCCATCGTGGACGCTTTGTCCACCATGGTCACCGACGGCAGCTTGCTCAAGGTGTACGCCTGGTACGACAACGAAATGGGCTACGCCTGCCGCATGGTCGATTTGGCCGTGCACATGCAAGACCGCGGTCTTTGACGCCATGAACAGCGCCACGCGGCACTACGCCATCGTCACCTCGGCCTATTGGGGTTTCACGCTCACCGACGGCGCTTTGCGCATGTTGGTGTTGCTGCACTTCTACCAACTCGGCTACTCGCCGTTCACGCTGGCGTTTTTGTTCTTGCTCTACGAAGCCGCGGGTGTGGTGGCCAACCTCATCGGGGGTTGGTTGGCCACGCGCTACGGCATACAGCGCATGCTCATCGTGGGCTTGGTCACACAAATCACCGGCTTCGGTGTGTTGTCTCTGCTCGACCCGGGCTGGACGGTGGCAATGTCGGTGGCGTGGGTGGTGATGGCGCAGGGCATTTGTGGCGTGGCCAAAGACCTGACCAAAACCGCCAGCAAATCGGCCATCAAAATCACCCAGGCGCAAGCCAAGGCCGAGGACGGTGGCAACAACCAACTCTTCAAGTGGGTGGCGTGGTTCACCGGCAGCAAAAACGCCATGAAAGGCCTGGGCTTTTTCTTGGGTGGCGTGATGCTGCAGGCCTTGGGCTTTGCCCCCTCGCTGTGGTTGATGGCGGGTTTGTTGCTGATCGTTTTGATCGGTGTGGTGTGGGCGGTGCCGCCCTTGATGGGCAAGGCCAAGGCGTCCAAGTCGGCCAAAGAACTGTTCGCCAAAAGCGCTGGCATCAACGGTTTGGCCGCGGCGCGTGTGGCCTTGTTTGGCGCGCGCGACGTGTGGTTCGTGGTCGGTGTGCCGGTGTTTTTGTATTCACAGGGTTGGAACTTCGCCATGGTCGGCGGCTTCTTGGCCGCGTGGACCATCGGTTACGGCTTGGTGCAGGCGATGGCGCCGGCCTTGGTGCGGCGCAGCCCGGATGGCCTGAGCGCTGAGGTGCCTGCGGCCCGTGCGTGGTCCTTGGCTTTGGCGCTGGTGCCCATGGGCATCGCCGCCGCGGTGTGGGCCGAGGTGCCCGACCTGCAGTGGTGGGTGGTCGGTGGTTTGGGTGTGTTTGGCGTGGCCTTTGCCGTCAATTCTTCGGTGCACTCGTATTTGATTTTGGCGTACGCGGGCAGCGAAAAAGCCGCCGAAGACGTGGGCTTTTATTACGCCGCCAACGCCTTGGGGCG
>DAISXI010000025.1:0-18359 GCA_036825935.1 Hydrogenophaga sp. | reverse complement strand
GGCATGACTTCGTGCAGCTTCATGGCGTCGTGGCCCGCGCCGCTGGGCAGCTTGAAGAGCGGCACGCCCAAAGCGCTCACGGCGCGCTCCCAGCGGGCTTGCCATTCGGGCGCGCTCGGTGCGGCCGATGCGCGCATGGCCAAGTCGGCGCGCCAGCGCAGGGCGCGGCGCTCGGCAATGGCTTTCAATTGGGCCAAGACATCGGCCTCCAGCGCATCGCGCTGGGCGTTGTTGGGCGCGCGCATGTCCAAACTGAAGGTGCAGCGACCGGGCACCACATTGATGGAACCGTTGGGCACCTGTAACTGGCCGATGGTGGCCACGCTGTCACCGTCTTGGGCCGCGCGTTGCTCGAGGTAGAGCGCCAGTTCGGCCACGGCACAGGCCGCGTCGCGGCGGCGGTCCATGGGCGTGGTGCCGGCGTGGCTGGCGGTGCCGATCACCTCACATTGGTAACGCACGCTGCCGTTGATGGACGTGACCACACCCAAAGGCAGGTTGACCTCGTTGAGCACCGGGCCTTGTTCGATGTGCACTTCCACAAAGCCGAGGTATTGGGCGGGATCCCGGCGAAGCGCGGGGATGTCGTCCAAGTTCAAACCCGCATGCCGCATGGCCTCGCGCAGGCTGATGCCATCGGCGTCTTTTTGATCCAACCACTCGGGCTTGAAGTCGCCGATCAGCGCGCCCGAGCCCAAGAAGGTGGCCTTGTAGCGTTGGCCTTCTTCTTCGGCAAACGCCACCACCTCGATCCCAAACGGCAAACGTTTTTGCTGTTGGTGCAGTTGCTCCACACAAACCATGGGCACAAAAAAGCCCAAGCGGCCGTCGTACTTGCCGCCGTTGCGCACGGTGTCGTAGTGGCTGCCAGTCATCAGGTACTGGGCACCGGCGGTGGCCGCGTGGTAGCGCCCCACCACATTGCCCACGGCATCGATGCTCACCTCATCAAAGCCCACGTCGCGCATGCCTTGTGCGATGTCGCGCGCGCACGCCCGGTGCGCATCGGTCAGGTAAGTCACGGTGAGTTGGCCGTGTTCGGCATAGCCCGGCTCGCTGTGCAGCGCCAAGGTTTCTTGCCAATCCCACACGCGCTGACCGAGCGTGGGCTCGACACCGAATTTGTCGTTCAAGCGAATCTCGACGATGCGGTGGATGTTGCGCAAACACTCTTGCAATTCAAAGTCGGGGTGGCCGTGCAGGCGGCGCTCAAACGCGTCGATGATCTGCGACTTGTTCAAACCCACACCACGCGGGCCACGCACGGCCAAGATGAAGGGCCAGCCGAACTTGCTGTTGTAGTCGGTGTTGAGTTGCTGGATCTTGGCGAACTCTTCGGGCGTGCAGTGGGTCAGGCCCGCCTGGGTCTGTTCGTTGGTGGATTCGGCGGTGAGCGTTTGGCTGACCATGGCCTTGCCGGCGAGCTCCGGGTGGGCTCGGATCAGGCCCAGCTGCGCGTCGCGCCCGGCCCGATCGAGCACCACACACATGGCGTGCTTGAGGTGGGCCAAGGAACGCAAGGGCCGCTCGCTCAAGGCCTGCTCGGCGATCCAAGGCGAGTGCTCGTACAAACCGTCGAGCAGCTTCGCCGCCTCGGCTGGGCTGGCGCGGTTGAGTTGTTCCAACGTGAGGGGCATGGTCACTCCTTGAACGGGTTCACAGCCTTCCAGTGGCGTGCGATGTCGATGCGCCGCGCCACCCAGACGCGGTCGTGCGATTGGATGTGGTCCAAAAAGCGCTGCAGTGCGGTGATGCGGCCCGGGCGGCCGAGCAAGCGGCAATGCATGCCGATGCTCATCATCTTGGGGGCGTTGTCGCCGTTCGGGTCGCCTTCGGCATACAGGGCATCGAAGGTGTCTTTCATGTACTGAAAGAAGGGGTCGGCGTGCGAGTAGCCTTGGGGCAAGGCAAAGCGCATGTCGTTGCAATCCAAGGTGTAGGGCACGATGAGTTGCGGCAACACGCTACCGTCGGTTTTTTTCACCTTCATCCAAAACGGCAGGTCGTCGCCGTAGTAATCGCTGTCATATTCAAAGCCCCCAAAGTCCGCCACCAAGCGGCGCGTGTTGGGGCTGTCGCGGCCGGTGTACCAACCCAGTGGCCGCTCACCGGTCAGGTCTTGGATGATCTGCATGGCCTGGGCCATGTGGTCGCGTTCGGTGGCCTCGTCGATGTGCTGGTAGTGGATCCACTTGAGTCCGTGGCAAGCGATGTCGTGGCCCAAGGCTTTAAAAGCCGCCGTCAGCTCAGGGTGTTTTTGCAAGGCCGTGGCCACGCCGAACACGGTGAGCGCCAGACCGCGTTTTTCAAACTCGCGCAGGATGCGCCACACGCCCGCGCGCGAGCCGTACTCATATATCCCTTCCATGCTGATGTGGCGATCGGGGAATGCCGCGGGGTTGAACATCTCCGACAGGAACTGCTCGGAGCCGGCATCGCCGTGCAGCACCGAGTTTTCGCCACCCTCTTCGTAATTCAACACAAACTGCACCGCCACGCGCGCACCGCCGGGCCATTGCGCGTGCGGCACCTCGCGGCCGTAGCCGATCAAGTCGCGAGGGTAGGGACGGGTGGTGTCGTAGTGGCTCATGACAGGGCGTGTGAAATGTCGTGGCTGGGGATTTTTCTGTCGAACGTCAATGTGGCTTCGACGTGCTGCAAGTGCTCGTCCATCAGGCGAACGGCCAAGGCCTCGTCCCGCTTGGCCAAGGCGTTGACGATCTCCACGTGCTCGTCGGTCGAGTGCTCTGCGGCCAAGGTGCTTTGGTACATGAGGGTGATCAGGGAGCACCGGGAAATCAGGTCGCCCAGAATATCGGCCAGCACCTGATTGCCCATGAGTTCGGCCATGCGCACATGGAAGTCGCCCAGCAATTCAATGCGCCCCGACACATCGGGACTGGCCACGGCTTTGCGCTCCATGGCCAAATGATCTTTGAGCGCCTTGATCTTGGCCGGCGTGACTTGGCGAACAAAGGCCCGCGTCATCTCGGCCTCGAGCATGCGCCGCACGGCAAACACCTGTTTGGCTTCCTCGACCGAGGGCGATGCCACAAACGCCCCCCGCGCCGGCTCCATGCGGATGAGCCGATTTTGGGAGAGTTGAAACAAAGCCTGGCGCACCAAGGTGCGCGAGACCCCGAAATGGTCGGCCAGTTTTTGCTCGGCCAATTTGGTGCCGGGCAAGAGCCGATGGTCCACAATCGCTCGCGTGAGCGACTCCACGATCACATGGGTGCTTGATGTCGTATCCATGGGTTCATGATAGCCAGAAAAACCAAAACTGTATACACTTTGGTCGACCATCCAACAGGAGCAACCATGGGCTTGAGCACACACGTTTTGGACACCATGCACGGACGCCCCGCCGGCGGCATGGCGGTGTCCCTCTTCACGACCGACGGCGAGCGCGCGACCTTGATCAAAGCCTTCACCCTCAACAGCGATGGACGCAACCCAGACGGCCCGCTCTACGACAACGCCAGCCTGAAAGTGGGCACCTACCGCTTGGTGTTTGATGTCGCGGGCTATTTCGCCGCCCAAGGGGTGGCCCTGCCCGAGCCCAATTTCCTCAACCGCGTGTCACTGGACTTTGGCGTGGCCCACGCCGACCAGCACTACCACGTGCCGCTGTTGGTCAGCCCGTGGAGTTACTCCACCTACCGCGGCAGCTGAACCCGCACGCATGCACACCCTGTCCGCTGATGCGCTCGCTTGCGCTGAGCGCCTGCGCCACGGCCCGGCCATCTTGGTGTCGGTCGAGCAGGGGCAGGGTTCGGTGCCCCGAGAGAACGGCGCATGGATGGCCGTCTTTGCCGACCAGGTGATCGGCACCATCGGCGGCGGCCATTTGGAGTGGTCCGCCATCGCCTCGGCCCAAGCCCAACTGCCCACCGCCACCGAGCCTTGGCACGATGAAGTGGCCTTGGGGCCCAGCTTGGGGCAGTGCTGCGGCGGTCGTGTGCGCTTGCGCTTTGAGCCGATATCGGCCCAAGACCGTGAACGCCTAAGCGCCCGGCTATTGCCCACCTTGCACCCCGTGACCTTGTTCGGCGGCGGTCATGTGGGCCACGCGATTGTGCAAGCCTTGGCCCCCTTGCCTTTCGCGGTGCATTGGGTGGACAGCCGCGACGGCGTGTTTCCCGACCACCTGCCGAATCAAACCAGCACCGAGCATTCCGAACCTGTGCACCTGGCGGTGCGGGACATCGCTCCCCATTCACGGGTGTTGATCATGAGTTTTTCGCACGCCGAAGACCTGGACATCGTGGAAGCCTGCTTGCAGCGCCAACGCGAGCGCCACGACCTGCCCTTGGTCGGCTTGATCGGCAGCCAAACCAAATGGGCCACGTTCTCGCGTCGCTTGCGCGAGCGCGGATTCGGCGACGCCGAACTGCAACACATCACCTGCCCGATTGGTTTGCCGGGCATCACCGGCAAAGCCCCGGCCGTGATTGGGGCCAGCGTGGCCGCACAACTGTTGATGCACCTGTATACAATCTGAACACCGGTCGCAGCGGCGCCAAAGACACCCGTCTTTTGTTCGCGACCCATGACTGCTCACAGCGCCCGCGGTGGTGAGCAGGTTGGAGACTGCTGGTATGGAAGCGTATCTTCTGGACTGGGCCAACCTGCTCTTGCGTTGGCTGCACGTGATCACCGCGATTGCCTGGATTGGCTCGTCGTTCTACTTTGTCTTTTTGGACAACAACCTCCTCAAGCCCACCTCGCCGGACTTGTTGGACAAGGGCGTGGATGGCGCGATGTGGGCCGTGCACGGCGGCGGGTTCTACAACCCGCAAAAGTACATGGTGGCGCCCCAAAAAATCGACAACAAATTGCACTGGTTTTATTGGGAGAGCTACTCCACCTGGCTCAGCGGCTTTGCGCTGTTCACGGTGCTTTACCTGTTCAACGCCGGCACGTTTTTGATCGACAAAACGGTGTTCGATTGGTCGCCCACCGTGGCCATCCTGACCTCGCTGGGGTTTTTGGTGGCGTTTTGGTTCGTCTACGACGCGGTGTGCCGCGTCTTTGGCTTCAAGAAAAACGGCGAAGCCATCGTCGCGGGTTTGATGATCGTGGTGGTGGCCTTTGCGTCTTGGCTGGCGTGTGAGCTCTTCGCTGGGCGCGCGGCCTTCTTGTTGGTGGGGGCCATGATCGCCACCGCCATGAGCGCCAACGTGTTTTTCTGGATCATCCCCGGACAAAAAACCGTGGTAGCCGCCATGACCTCCGGTCAACCCTACGACGCCGACGGGCTGGCCATCCACGGCAAACGCGGCAAGCAGCGCAGCGTGCACAACACCTACTTCACGCTGCCGGTGATCATCGCGATGTTGAGTAACCACTACGGTTTTCTCTACACCGCCGAACACAACTGGGTGGTGCTGTTTGTGCTGATGTTGGCCGGCGCCTTGATTCGCCAGTTTTTTGTGCAACGTCACGGCTGGCACCACGGCCGCGCCAAGAACCCTTGGCCCTTCGCCGCGCTGGGCTTGGTGATGCTGGTCGCACTGATCGCGTGGATGCGTCCTGCGCCCACCGCCCCCGTGGCTTTGCCCGCGGTGGTGGACGTGGCGCAAGTGATTCAGGTGGTGGAGCAACGCTGCGTGATGTGTCACGGTGCGGCCCTGCAATCCAAAGGCGTTCGCTTGGACTCGCCGCAGGCGCTGCAACAGCACGCACAAGCGGTGTACCAACAAACCGTGGTGACACGTCAAATGCCCATGAACAACAGCACGGGCATCACCGATCAAGAACGCGCTTTGATTGCTCAGTGGTTCAACAGCGGTGCTGCGGTGCGCTGACCGGCACCGACTCAGTCGTTCAACAAGGACGCCGGGTCGTCGGCTTCAAGCACGGTGTGTGCCCACACACCCAACCGCTGGGCGTCACTGCGCAAAATCTGCTGCTTGACCGCCAGGATTTGTGAAGGGTGCATGGAGAAGCTGCGCAGTCCCAAGCCCAAGAGCAAACGCGTCATGGCCACGTCACCGGCCATTTCGCCACACACGCTCACCGGCTTGCCCTGCGCACGGCCCTGCGCAATCACATCGGCCAACAAGCGCAGCACCGCGGGGTGCAAAGGGTCGTACAAATGCGCCACCGACTCGTCTGCGCGGTCGATGGCCAAGGTGTACTGAATCAGGTCGTTGGTGCCGATGGACAAAAAGTCAAAGTGCTTCAAGAACAGCGGCACGGTCAATGCGGCGGCGGGCACCTCGATCATCGCGCCCAGCTTGATGGGCCCATACACGGCGCCTTGAGCGTCGAGTTCGTCGCGGGCGCGCTGCAACAAGGTCAGGGTTTGGTGAATTTCACTGGCGTGCGCCAGCATCGGCACCAAGACATGGACCTGCCCGTGGGCTGCTGCCCGCAACAAAGCGCGCAACTGAATCAAAAACATGGCCGGCTCTGACAAACACCAGCGGATGGCGCGCAATCCCAAGGCGGGGTTGAGGTGTTCTTCTCCGGTGCGCGCAGCCACCCGATCCAAGGGTTTGTCGGAGCCCACGTCGATGGTGCGGATCGTCACCGGCAAGCCCTGCATGCCCTCCACGGTGGCGACATAGGCGCGGTACTGCTCCTCTTCGTCTGGCAGTTGCCCGTTACGACCCATGAACAAAAATTCGGTTCTGAACAAGCCCACGCCCACCGCGCCGGCTTTCAATGCGGCGACGGCATCGCTGGGTTGCTCGATGTTGGCCAAGAGTTCGATGCGCTGACCGTCACTGGTGACCGCCGGAGTATTTTTCAGGCGCGCCAAGCGTTCACGTTCGCGCTCACCGGCGCGTTGCTTGACCGCGTATTCGTCCAAAATGGCCGGCGAAGGATTGACGACCACCACGCCCGCATCGCCATCAATGATGACCCAGTCGTCTTGCCTGACCCATTGGCTGGCGGTGCGCGCGCCGACCACCGCGGGGATGTCCATGCTGCGCGCCACGATGGCGGTGTGGCTCGTTTTACCGCCCACGTCGGTGACAAAACCTGCGAACACGCTTTGCTTGAACTGCAGCATGTCGGCCGGCGACAAGTCATGAGCAACCAAGACCAAAGGGTCCTCCCGGTGCGCCACGGCCTTGCCTTCGTTGTCGAGCACGGGCGGCATGACGGGTGAGGCGTTGCCTTGCAACACGCGCAACATGCGCTCCACCACCTGCTCCACATCGGCCTTGCGCTCGCGCAGATAGGGGTCGTCCATTTCGTCGAACTGTCGCGCCACCACCTCGAGTTGCGCGGTCAGCGCCCACTCGGCGTTGTAGTGACGCTCCTCAATCCACTGACGCACGCTCTGGTCGAGCTGCTCGTCTTGCAGCAGCATCAGGTGCACATCGAGCAAGGCCAAGAGTTCCGGCGGCGCACTGCCCGCGCTCATGGCCTGCACCTGCCCTTGTGTGCGCTCAATGTCTTGCACCACCACTTGGCGGGCTTGGCACAAGCGCTCAATTTCTCGCGCGGTTTGTTCTGGCTGAATGAAGTAATGCGCCACGTCCACGCGGCTCGACGTCACGATGACGGCACGGCCAATCGCCACACCTCGGGACACCGCTTGACCTTGGACCGTGAACGTCATGCTCACTCACCTTCGCCAAATTTGTCGTTGATCAGCGCCAACAAGGCATCCATGGCTTGGACCTCATCGGACCCGTTGGTTCCCAACACCACCTCGGTGCCCATGCCCGCCGCCAGCATCATCACCCCCATGATGCTTTTGGCGTTGACGCGCCGGTCACCGCGCGACATCCACACGTCGCACGCAAAGCCACCCGCCGTCTTGGTGAGTTTGGCCGAGGCTCGGGCATGCAAGCCCAATTTATTGCTGATGGTCACGCTCGACTGGATCATGGCTGGGACTTCTGTGTTGCAATTGTGGCGCGGTGGGCGCCACGGGAATGATGCCTTGCGTGGCGCCGGACATGGCCCTGGGCACCAGGGCCTCCAAGGCTTCGTGCCGGTAGGATACGGCTCGCAAAAGCATGGGCAAATTCACGCCCGTGATGAGCTTGGTTTGACCACTGGCCAACAATTTGTTGGCGATGTTGCAAGGGGTCGCGCCAAAGACATCCACCAACACCAAGGTGCCTTCGGTGTTGAGTTGTTGCTTGAGCGCTCGGGCATGCACCAAGGTGTGTTCGGGCGGCTCGTTGGGCGGCACATCCAAGGCCAACACGGCCTCGCTGCACTCCGGGAACACGTGCAAAGCACAAGCGCGCAAAGCCGATGCCAGCGGCGCGTGGGCGATGATGAGGATACCGTTCATGGGCTTGAGTTTAGCGGCCCTGCGCGGCGGCCTGCCGAGCGCGTCGCCAAAACACGGCGTAAGCCACCAAACAAACCGCCGCGAACACCGCCACAGCGCCTTGGAACCTCGCTGCGCCTTCCCATCCCCACGCAGCAAAACCATCGACCACCAAACCAAAGCCCCACTGAACCACAAACACACCCGAGAAAATCGCCAAATTGAAAGCAGACAGAGCTCGACCAGCCGCTTGTGGAGGTAAAGCCAATGCGACCGCAGGTTGTGCCTGAGCCAACACGGTGCTCATCACGCAATAGGCCGCCCACCATGCCCACCCGGCTTGATCACCGAGCACCGCCATCGTCACCAGCAGCAGCACGCTCACCGGCACACCCCAGAGCATGAGGGTCTCTGGAGCCACTCCGCGGCGTGTCAGACTCGGGTTGATCCATCCCCACAGTGAAAACGCCACCAGCATGGCCAAGTTGATGCCGAACAAGCCGGCCGACGCTTGCGCAGGGCTGTAGCCTGCGACTTCCACTAACCAAGGCCCTGCCCAAAGGGTTTGCATGGCCACCATGCCGCCGTAATTGATGAAGCCCAAGGGCAACATCTGTTGGAAATAGGGGTGTCGCCACACCTCGGCATAACCCACCGGTGGTGCTGAAGCCTCATCCGCAGCCACGGATCTGCGCCAAGCCGGTGCGAGCCATGCAATGGCCGCCATCGACACCAACAAGCATCCGGCCATGCCCACGAACAAGCCTCGCCAGCCCACCCAGGGCATGAGCCACTGCACGGGCAAGGTCGCGGCCACCATGCCGAGTGAGCCGGTCATGAGCATCCAGGCGTTGGCGCGCATTTGTGTGGCGGGCGTGAGCCAACGCCGGTAACCCGTGAGGGGCGCCATCAAACACGCGCTCACGCCCATGCCTGTGATCACCCGCGCCAGCAACAGTGCCACCAAACCATCGGCCATGGCAAAGGCCAAACAACCCAACACCGCCACCGTCAAGAACGCGAGCACGACCTTGCGCGGGCCATGGCGGTCCAACCACCGACCCATGGGCAACTGCGTCAGGGCAAAGCCCAAAAAGTAACCGCCCGCCAGCAGCCCCAAATCGCTGGGGCTCAAGCCCAACTCGGCGCTCAAGACCGGCGACAGGGTCGCCGTGACCGCGCGAATCAAAGTCGATAAAAAATAAGCGCCAGCAAACACCAAAAACACGCCGATGGCGTGTCGGGTACCCAATGCATCCGTGTGGTTCATGGCAGCTTCAAGCCTTCCCAGAAAGGGGCCACCGGTGCTTCATCCCAAGGCGGGCCATACACAGCGGCTTGGTAGACCCGCTGGCCATCGGTGAAGTACACGGCTTGGCTTTGCACGGCTTGGCCTCGATGGTCCCGTCCCTGCATAGACCACCACGCCGTGTGGGTTGCGCCGCGCACCGCAGACAGGTCCATGGCCTGAGGAGCTTGCTCGCTTTGCAGCGATTGCGCACTGGCTTTTTGCCACTGCGCCATCAGCTGCTGTGCGTCGACAGTGGCTGGCACCGCCACCCACGCCAGTGCAAAACGCAAGCCTTGGTTGTCGCAGCTGTGCAGGTGCAACTCGGTGTTGGCCCCACCCAAATTCACCTCGCGCTGGGCCACGTCGGGCTTGCAAGGAATCATGGCTTGCACAGGTGCGCCGCCCGCCGACCAGGTTCGCCAGTTGTGGCTGGGACTGCACGCGACGAGCGAGCCCACCCACAAACCCGCGATCAGCCCTGCGCCGGGTTTGCCGCACAATAAGCGTTGCCAGACAGGCACTTTCGAGTTGGCCATTGGCTCTGTTATGTTCATTGTTGTTGTACCCACCATGACCTCATCTGTTGTTTTGAACGCCTCTCGCCGCCAAGCCTGTTTGGCCGCCACGGCCGTGGCCGGACTCTCGGCCTTGGGTCTGTCGGCCTGCTCGGGCCAGAACACCGCACCGCAAGCCGAATACCTGTTGATCGACGGCAGCCGCCTGTCCAGCCAAGCGCTCAGCGGCAAAGTCACCTTGATCAATTTTTGGGCCACCACGTGCGTCTCGTGCGTCAAAGAAATGCCCGCCTTGGTCGACACCCATCAAAAATTCAAAGACCGGGGCTTCGAAACGGTGGCCGTGGCCATGAGCTACGACCCGCCAGCTTGGGTCTTGAATTTTGCCCAGTCTCGCCAATTGCCCTTCAAGGTGGCCTTCGACCACAGCGGTGACATTGCCAAAGCGTGGGGCGACATCAAGCTCACGCCCACCACCTTCATCGTTGACCGCCAAGGCAGCATCGTCAAACGGTACGTGGGCGAACCCGATTTTGTGGCGCTGCACCAGCTCCTCGATCGGCTGCTGACGAGCGCCTGAAGTCCTCACTTGTTGCGGTAGGCGTCGTGACAGGCCTTGCAGCTTTGCGCTGCGGCGCCAAAGGCGACCTTGATTTGATCGATGTTGCCGGTTTTCGCGGCCGCATCCAGCTTGCTCAGCTCACCCATGGCCGTGTCGGCCGCGGCCTTGAACTTGGCTTGTTCCTTCCAGATCTCGGGCTTGGCTTTGGTCTCCCCCATGTCGGTGCCGGGACCAAAAGCGGCCCAAGGCAATTGACTCAAACTGCGCACCAAAGCCGCGTCGTCTTTGGCTTTTTGTGCATCAAAGGGCACGCGCCCGTTAGCCATGGCGCCGATTTGGCCAAAGTGCTGGCCCATCACCGTGAGGGCCGCTTTGCGGTACTTGATGGACTCTTCGGCGTTTTTGAACTGGGCCACAGCGGGCACGGCGAAGGCCAGTGTGGCGATGAACGCGACAACTGAAAGGCTTTTTTTCATGGAAATCTCCTGTTGATGTAAAAAGTGGGGGTTGTCACTCTCATTTGGATTTTGCATGAAAGCACGTGTGCGTGTTTGGGATTTACCCACCCGATGGTTTCACTGGGCCTTGGTGCTCAGCGTCATCGGCTTGGCCATCACCGGCAATGTCGGCGGGCTCTGGATCGAGTGGCATTACCGCTTGGGCCAGTTCGTCCTGAGTTTGCTGCTGTTCCGACTCGCCTGGGGCGTGCTGGGCGGCCACTGGTCCCGCTTTGCGAATTTTGTTCGCGGTCCCATCACCATTTGGCGCTATTGGCGTGGCCAAACACCCCCGGCCGTGGGCCACAACCCCTTGGGGGCTTGGTCGGTGCTGCTGTTTTTGGCCCTGCTATCGACCCAAGTGGTCACGGGTTTGCTCAGCGATGACGAGATCGCGTTTTACGGCCCATGGTCTGCCTTGGTCAGCAGCAACTGGGTGAGCTGGGCCACCAACTACCACCAAAACATCGGCAAATTTTTGCTGTTGATCTTGATCGCGATGCACCTCTTGGCCATGGTTTTTTATGCCGTGGTGCGCCACAAAAACTTGGTGCCTGCCATGGTCCATGGCGACAAATACCTCTCGCCCCTGACCACCGCCAGCAGCGACACCACCGCCCGTCGGTTCTTGGCTTTGGTGATTTGGCTCCTGTGTGCGGGTTTGGTCCTGTGGACGACATCCCTGTCTTGACCACCGTGAGCCCAGCGTCCGTGATCGACATCCATGCCTTGTCGCCCGACGACATCGATGAGGCCCGCGCCTTGCTTCGCGACTACCAAGCCGATCTTGGTATCGACTTGTGCTTTCAAAACTTTGAACAAGAGTTGGCCGAATTGCCTGGCGGCTACGCACCACCCCACGGTGTCTTTTTATTGGCCCGCGTGGACGGTGAGCCCGCCGGGTGTTGTGCCTTAAGACCTCTGCCCCTGAGCGACCACCTCAATGCCTGCGAGATGAAACGCCTGTTTGTTCGCCACTCACATCGGGGCTTGGGATTGGGCCGGCGCTTGGTCGACGCCACCTTGTCACAAGCCCATGTTGCTGGTTACAACACGGTCTTGTTGGACACCCTCAACGAGATGGAGATGGCGCGCGGCTTGTATCAATCAATGGGCTTCGTGGAAACCGAACCCTACTACTTGAACCCGCTGCCAGGCGCTCACTACCTCAAGCTTGCGCTGTGAGGCTCACATGCTCTTGGCTTGTGCCAATAGCGTGGCGGCGTCGCTGACCTCGAATTTGGCTGGCGCTTCGACGTTCAAACTCTTGACCACACCGTTTTTCACCAACATCGAATAACGGTTGCTGCGCAAACCCATGCCGCGCGCGGTCAAGTCCAAGGTCAGACCCGTGGCTTTGGCGAAATCGGCGCTGCCGTCACCCAACATCCGCACCTTACCAGCCGTGCCCAGTTCGCGGGCCCATGCACCCATGACAAAGGCATCGTTGACGGCCAGACACCAAATCTCATCGACGCCAGCGGCGACCAAAGCAGCGTGCTGCTCCAAGTAGCCTGGCACGTGCTTGGCAGAGCAGGTGGGGGTGAACGCGCCGGGCAGGGCAAACACGGCGATGGTCTTGCCCGCGGCGGCGGCCTTGACGTCCACCGCATTGGGGCCGATGCTGCAACCATTGCCTTCAACCTCAACGTACTCCATCAGGGTAGCGGCGGGAATCGTGTCTCCAACTTTGATCATGTGAGCTCCAAAAAAATAGTCTGACAAAAAACAAAAAAGCGATCGAATTATCGATCGCTTTTTCATTGCGTGCACCGGACGAACCGGCTGGCCTTACACCTCGCTGGCTTTTTGAACCAAGCGGGAGACGACCCAGTTTTTCGTGCGCGACAGCGGACGGCTTTCGGTGATTTCAATCACGTCGCCCATCTTGAAATCGCCGTTTTCGTCGTGCGCGTGGTACTTGCTCGACTTGGCGACGATTTTGTCGTACAGCGGGTGCTTGACGCGACGCTCGACCAACACGGTCACGGTCTTGGCACGCTTGTCGCTCACCACTTTGCCAATCAAGGTGCGCTTGAGGGATGTTTTAGCTTCCGTCATGGGTTCGCTCCTTATTTGGCGGCAGCGCGTTGCTGCTCGACCATGATGGTTTTGGCGCGTGCAATTGCGCGGCGGGTCTGACCCAACACCGTGGTGTTGGTCAGTTGTTGCGTGGCTTTTTGCATGCGCAAGCCGAAGTGGGCCTTTTGCAAGGATTTCACTTCTTCTTTCAAGCCGGCGGTGTCTTTTTGGCGCAATTCAGCGGTTTTCATTGTGTGTTCCTCCTGAATCACTGACCCAACATGCGCGTCACGAATGTGGTGCGCAAAGGCAATTTGGCGGCTGCCAGGGTGAAGGCTTCGCGAGCGAGTTGCTCGGGCACGCCGACGATCTCGTAGAGCACCTTGCCGGGCTGAATCTCAGCGACGTAGTACTCGACCGAGCCCTTGCCGTTGCCCATACGGACTTCGGCTGGCTTGTTCGAAATTGGCTTATCGGGAAACACGCGGATCCAGATACGGCCGCCACGTTTGACGTGACGGGAAATCGCACGGCGTGCGGCTTCGATCTGGCGGGCCGTGAGGCGACCGCGGTCGGTGGACTTCAAACCGAAGTCACCGAAAGCCACGGTGGCGCCGCTGGTGGCCACGCCGGTGTTGCGGCCTTTTTGTTCCTTACGGAACTTGCGACGAGCTGGTTGCAACATGTTTATTCTCCTTTGCCGTCCGCAGCTGCAGATGCGGGTGCGTCTTTACGAACGCGCTTAACGGCGGGTTTGGTTTCGGTGCCCGTGGCTTCGGCGGGTTTGTCGCTGCCATCGGCGGGAGCGGCATTCGCACCTGGGCGACGCACGGCGGCGCGAGCAGCAGGACCTGCTGGACGCTCACGACGTGGGGCGCGTGGACGGCGTTCTTCTTCTTCGCGGACTTCGGCCACGACGGGCGCATCGTTGCGACCCAAGGTGTCGCCCTTGTAGACCCAGACCTTGACACCGATGATGCCGTAGGTGGTCTTGGCTTCGGACGTGCCGTAGTCGATGTCGGCGCGCAAGGTGTGAAGTGGCACGCGACCTTCGCGGTACCACTCGCAACGAGCGATTTCAATGCCGTTCAAACGACCGGAAGACATGATCTTGATACCTTGAGCGCCCAAACGCATGGCGTTTTGCATGGCGCGCTTCATGGCACGGCGGAACATGATGCGCTTCTCGAGCTGCTGGGTGATGCTGTCGGCGATCAGCTTGGCATCGATTTCGGGCTTGCGCACTTCTTCGATGTTCACGGCCACCGGCACGCCCAACTTGGCGCTCAGGTCTTTCTTCAGCTTTTCGATGTCTTCGCCTTTTTTGCCGATCACCACGCCCGGACGAGCCGAGTAAATGGTGATGCGGGCGTTCTTGGCGGGTCGCTCGATCACGACGCGAGACACGGAAGCATTCTTCAGCTTGACTTTGAGGTACTCGCGCACCTTGATGTCTTCGGCCAGCATGCCGGCGAAGTCACGGTTGCTGGCGTACCAGCGGCTTGCCCAGTTGCGAGAGATCGCCAGGCGGAAGCCTGTTGGGTTGATTTTCTGTCCCATATGCTAGTGACCTCTTCAGTTGCCAACCGTCACATAGATGTGACAGGTGGGTTTGCTGATACGGTTGCCGCGGCCTTTGGCACGGGCAGAGAAGCGCTTGAGCGTGGTGCCTTGTTCGACGTATATGGTTTTCACCTTCAATTCGTCGATGTCAGCACCGTCGTTGTGTTCAGCGTTGGCGATGGCCGATTCAAGGGCCTTCTTAACGATGCCAGCGGCCTTCTTTTGCGTGAAGGCCAAGATGTTCAGCGCCTGATCGACTTTTTTGCCGCGAATCAGGTCTGCAACCAGTCGGCCTTTGTCGACCGACAGGCGCACGCCGCGAACGATAGAGCGGGTTTCCATGTTGAGTCCTTACTTCTTGGCTTTTTTATCAGCCGGATGGCCTTTGAACGTGCGCGTCAGCGAAAACTCGCCGAGCTTGTGTCCAACCATCTGATCGGTGATGTAAACGGGAACGTGCTGTTTGCCGTTGTGCACGGCAATGGTCAGACCGATGAAATCGGGCAAGATCATGGAGCGACGCGACCAGGTTTTGACAGGCTTTTTGTCTTTGTTGGCTTGAGCCTTTTCGACCTTGGCCATCAGGTGATGGTCAACGAAGGGGCCTTTTTTGAGAGAGCGGGTCATTTCGTCACTCCTTTACTTCTTGCGACGCGAAACAATCATGTTCTGCGTGCGGCGGTTGTTGCGGGTGCGATAGCCCTTGGTCAGGTTACCCCATGGATCCACTGGTGCTCGGCCTTCGCCGGTCTTACCTTCACCACCACCGTGTGGGTGGTCGATTGGGTTCATGGCGGTACCGCGGACGGTGGGTCGAATACCCATCCAACGCTTCACACCGGCCTTGCCCAATTGGCGCAGGCTGTGTTCGGTGTTGGAGACTTCGCCAATGGTGGCGCGGCAGTCAACGTGAACCTTGCGGACTTCACCTGAGCGCATGCGCACTTGGGCGTAGACACCTTCGCGGGCCAGCAACACAGCAGAAGCGCCAGCGGAGCGGGCGATTTGCGCGCCTTTGCCGACTTGCAACTCGATGCAGTGAATGGTCGAACCCACGGGGATGTTGCGGATCGGCAGGGTGTTACCCGCACGGATCGGCGACTCGGAACCGGAGAACAGGGTTGCGCCTGGCTCAATGCCACGGGGGGCAATGATGTAGCGACGCTCGCCGTCTGCGTAGCACAACAAGGCAATGTGTGCGGTGCGGTTCGGGTCGTATTCGATGCGCTCAACCTTGGCGGGTATGCCGTCCTTGTTGCGACGGAAATCGACCACGCGGTAGTGGTGCTTGTGGCCACCGCCCTTGTGACGGGTGGTGATGTGGCCGTTGTTGTTGCGACCGGCTTTTTGGAATTGTGCTTCCAACAAAGGCGCGTAAGGGTCGCCCTTGTGCAGGTGGTCACGGGTGACCTTCACCATGCCGCGACGGCCTGGCGAGGTTGGTTTCATCTTAATGACAGCCATGATTAAACAGCCTCCCCACCGAAGTTCAACTCTTGACCAGGCATCAGGGTCACGAACGCTTTGCGCACGTGATCACGGCGGCCAACGGTCTTGCCGAAACGCTTGGACTTGCCCTTTTGGTTGAGCACGGAAACGCCTTTGACCTGGACCTTGAACATCAATTCCACAGCGGCTTTGATTTCAGGTTTGGTGGCGTCACGCAGCACTTTGAACAGCACGGCGTTGGTTTTTTCGGCCACCATGGTGGCTTTTTCGGACACGATGGGTGCAACCAGCACCTGCATCAAGCGGCCTTCGTCGAATTGTGCGGCGCTCATGCGAACATCTCCTTGAGTTTGTCGATGGCACCCTTGGTGACGATCACTTTCTTGAAGTGAACCAAGGACACGGGATCGGCGTAACGGGGCTCAACGACGAGGACGTTGGGCAGGTTGCGCGATGCCAAGTACAGGTTTTCGTCCACTTCCTCAGCGATCACGAGGACCGATTTGAGGTTCATGGCTTTGAACTTGTCGGCCAACTGTTTGGTCTTGGGGGAATCGACACCGATGGAGTCGATCACGGCCAGACGGCCTTCACGCACGAGCTGCGAGAAGATCGAAGCCATACCAGCGCGGTACATCTTCTTGTTGATCTTCTGGGTGAAGTTCTCAAAAGGCAGGTTGGGGAATGCGCGACCGCCTCCACGCCAGATGGGCGAAGAAGTCATACCAGCACGAGCACGACCGGTGCCTTTTTGCTTGAATGGCTTCTTGGTGGAGTGCTTGACTTGCTCACGGTCTTTCTGGGCGCGCGTGCCTTGACGGGCATTGGCCTGGTAGGACACGACGAGCTGGTGAATCAGCGCTTCGTTGTAATCGCGACCAAACACGGTTTCAGGAACGTCCATTTTGGACGCCGCTTGACCCTGGTCGTTCAGGAGTTCGACTTGCATCAGTTCGCTCCTTGGGATTTGATGGCGGGACGCACGGTCACAAAGCCACCTTTGGAACCGGGGACAGCGCCCTTGATCATGAGCAACTGACGGGCTTCGTCGATGCGCACGATGTCCAGGTTCTGCGTGGTGATGGTCTCGTCACCCATGTGGCCGGTCATGCGTTTGCCCGGGAACACACGGCCAGGATCCTGAGCCATGGAAATCGAACCTGGCACGTTGTGCGAACGGCTGTTACCGTGCGACGCGCGCTGGGAAGAGAAGTTGTGGCGCTTGATGGTGCCGGCGAAGCCTTTACCGATGGAGGTGCCTTGCACGTCCACTTTTTGGCCCGCCGAAAACACCGCTGTTGGGACCACATGCGTACCGGCAGGGTACTGAGCGGCCACATCAGAAGCGACGCGGAATTCTTGGATGATCTCGCCTGCTTGCACGCCGGCTTTGGCCAAGTGGCCAGCCATGGGCTTCACAACACGAGAAGCCCGACGTGAACCGAAGGTCACTTGCAGGGCATCGTAGCCATCATGGGCTTGAGTTTTGACTTGCGTCACGCGGTTGTCAGAAACGTCGACCACGGTGACAGGAACAGCGTCCCCATCCTCGTTGAACACACGCATCATGCCAACCTTGCGACCCAACAACCCGAGGGAGTTGCTAAGACTCATTGTTTTCTCCGTTCCCGACTTCAATTGGCCGGGGCTGATAAAGCACTGAAGCGGCGTGTGAACACACCACTACGTGCAGCGACAGGCGAAAAACCCACCCAATCGGCGGACCGATCCGGTGCGTCCACACGCCCACAAACTTGTTTTCAGGTATTAGCCCGAAAAGCCCGCCAGTATAACCGGCGGGCAAAACTTTTGCAAGCGCGGTTTATTGCAGCTTGATTTCGACGTCCACGCCAGCGGGCAGGTCCAACTTCATCAAGGCATCCACCGTTTTGTCGGTGGGGTCCACGATGTCCATCAAACGCTGGTGGGTGCGGATTTCGAGCTGGTCACGGCTGGTCTTGTTCACGTGCGGCGAGCGCAAGAGGTCAAAACGGCGCATGCGCGTGGGCAAAGGCACGGGGCCCTTGACGATTGCGCCGGTGCGCTTGGCCGTGTCCACGATTTCGGCGGCCGAGGTGTCGATCAATTTGTAATCGAATGCCTTGAGGCGGATGCGGATTTTTTGCTTGGTCATGGTGATTCCTTGAATTTAGGAATTAAGCAAAAATCTTGGCCACAACGCCAGCGCCGACGGTACGACCACCTTCGCGGATGG
>DAISXI010000024.1:0-18542 GCA_036825935.1 Hydrogenophaga sp. | reverse complement strand
CCGACGACGCCAACGGCATCTCCAGCGCCGAGTTGCTCGAAGACCGTGTGCAACAAGCCTTGGCCTTGGTGCGCGAGGTGCGCGGTTTGTGGAGCGGTTGGTTACAGGGCGTGGAAACGTTGTTCCCACAATTGCAAGACCACAGCTTGCGCGCCAGTTGGAAAACCCAAATTCGGCAACCCCTGCAGCAGATTTTCAGCGGTGTGGCCTTTGAGCCCATCTTGGCCGAGTGCAACGCGATCCACCAACGCGTGCTCAAAGGCCGCGTCTGGGTGGCCCTGCACATGCACGCGGGCGATGGCAACGTGCACACCAACATCCCCGTCAACAGCGACGACTACGACATGTTACAAACCGCGCACGAAGCGGTGGCGCGCATCATGGTGTTGGCGCGCAGCTTGGATGGCGTCATTTCGGGCGAGCACGGCATCGGCATCACCAAGCTTGAATTCCTCACCGACGAAGAATTGCAGCCCTTTGCCGACTACAAGGCCCGGGTCGACCCCGAGGGCCGCTTCAACAAAGGCAAGTTGCTGCGCGGCAGCGGCCACCGGCACTTGTTCGATCAAGACGCGTCGCTTCGCAACGCCGACCTGAGCAGCGCCTACACGCCCAGCTTCGGCTTGATGGGCCATGAGTCGCTGATCATGCAGCAGTCCGACATCGGCGCGATCACCGCCAGCGTCAAAGACTGCCTGCGCTGCGGCAAGTGCAAACCGGTTTGCGCCACCCACGTGCCACGCGCCAATTTGCTCTACAGCCCGCGCAACAAAATTTTGGCCACCTCCTTGTTGGTCGAGGCCTTTTTGTACGAAGAACAAACCCGCCGCGGCATCAGCATCCAGCATTGGCAAGAGTTTGAGGATGTGGCCGACCACTGCACGGTCTGCCACAAATGCCTCTCGCCGTGCCCGGTCAACATCGACTTCGGCGATGTGTCGATGAACATGCGCAACCTCTTGCGCAAGATGGGCAAAAAAAGCTTCCGTCCGGGCAACGCCGCGGCCATGCTCATGCTCAACGCCACCAACCCCGAAACCATCAAGTTGGTGCGGGCCTTGATGGTGGGTGTGGGCATGCGCTTGCAACGTTGGGCGGTTGACCTGTTCAAGGTGGTGGGCCGCAAGCAAACCAGTGCGCCACCCGCGACCTTGGGGGCTGCGCCCATCAAAGAGCAGGTGATCCACTTCATCAACAAAAAAATGCCGGGCAACCTGCCCAAGAAGACGGCTCGGGCCTTGCTCGACATCGAGGACAAGGACTACGTGCCGATCATCCGCGACCCGCAGGCCACCACGCCAGAGACCGAAGCGGTGTTTTATTTCCCCGGTTGCGGCTCCGAGCGTTTGTTCAGCCAGGTCGGTTTGGCCACCCAAGCCATGTTGTGGCACGCTGGCGTGCAAACCGTGTTGCCCCCGGGCTATTTGTGCTGTGGCTATCCGCAAAAGGGGTCGGGTCAGTTCGACAAGGCCGACAAAATCATCACCGACAACCGGGTCTTGTTCCACCGCGTGGCCAACACCTTGAACTACCTCGATATCAAAACCGTGGTGGTGAGTTGTGGCACTTGTTTTGATCAGCTCCAAGGCTACAAGTTTGAGGAAATCTTCCCTGGCTGCCGCATCGTGGATATCCACGAGTACCTGCTGGAGAAAAGCATCACCTTGCCAGTGGGCCAAGGTGGCTATCTCTACCACGACCCTTGCCACAGCCCCATGAAGCAGCAAGAGCCGATGAAAACCGTCAAGGCCTTGGTGGGCAACAACGTCATCGAGAGCAAACGCTGCTGCGGCGAGTCGGGTACCTTGGGCGTGACCCGTCCCGACATCGCCACACAGGTGCGCTTTCGCAAAGAAGCCGAGCTGCAAAAGGACGAGCAAGCCCTGCGCACGCTGACCGGCCAAGCCACTGGCGATATGAAGATCCTCACCAGTTGCCCGAGCTGCTTGCAAGGGCTCTCGCGCTACCAAGACGACCTGAAGTCCGGCTTGCTGGAGGCCGATTACATCGTCGTTGAAATGGCCAAGCAAATCCTGGGCGAGAACTGGTTGCCCGAGTACGTGGCGCGCGCCAATCAAGGCGGGATAGAGCGGGTGCTGGTGTGAACGATTGCCCTTTGTGCCAAGAGGATGGGGGCTTGGTGCTGGTGCGCCAACACCTCGCCCCCACCAAGGTCAACCTGGCGTCTTTGGGCAACGTGGTGGCCCGTTTTAACTGGGACAGCCACTTCCCCGCGCCGATTTGGGCCGCCCCCTTGCGCCCGATCGACGCGCCACGCCAAGCCGACTTGGGTGGGCGTTTGCCCGAACTCGATCGCGCTTTGCAGGCACAATGGAGGGCAATACTATGGCTGGCTTGAACCCCAACACCCCCACCCCCACCGCCATGACGGTGCACGGACAATCGCGCGAATTGGAAATTGCTTTCAACGACGGCGAGATGTTCCGCATCCCGTTTGAGCTCATGCGCGTCTACTCGCCCTCCGCCGAGGTTCAGGGCCACAGCGCCGACCAAGCCGTGTTGCAAACCGGCAAACGCCAGGTCGATGTGACCGCCCTCGAGCCGGTCGGTCTGTACGCGGTTCAGCCCACCTTCAGCGATGGGCACGACAGCGGGATTTTTTCGTGGGAGTACCTGTATTTTCTGGGTTCGCAAGCCGATGCGCTTTGGGCCCAATACGATGCACGACTGCTGGCGGCGGGACGGGGTCGCGACGACCCCATGCCCGCCCGCGCCGGTGGCGCTTGCGCCAGCCACTGAACACGAAGGACCCCTGCTTGGCCTCCACCCATTTCGGATTCAAAACCGTCGACGAACGCGAAAAAGCCCAAAAAGTGCGCGGCGTGTTCGACTCCGTCGCGTCCAAATACGACGTCATGAACGACCTCATGTCGGGCGGATTGCACCGCTGGTGGAAGCGCTACACCATGGCCGTGGCCAACCCGCAACCGGGCCAGCATGCCTTGGACATCGCGGGTGGCACGGGGGACTTGTCGATCGCCTTTGCCCGACGAGTTGGGCCGCATGGTCGGGTGGTGCACACCGACATCAACGAGGCCATGCTGCGCGAAGGCCGCAGCCGCATCTTGGACGAGGGCTTGGTGCTGGAGTCCATGGTCTGCGACGCCGAAAATCTGCCTTTTGCCGACGCGTCGTTTGACTTTGTGTCGGTGGCCTTTGGTTTGCGCAACATGACGCACAAAGACCGTGCCTTGGCCGAAATGCACCGCGTGCTCAAGCCCGGTGGCAAATTGCTGGTGTTGGAGTTCTCCAAAGTGGCCCAACCCTTGGAGAAAGCCTACGACTGGTATTCCTTCAACATCCTGCCCAAACTGGGCCAGTGGGTCGCCAACGACGCCGACAGCTACCGCTACTTGGCCGAATCCATCCGCATGCACCCCGACCAAGCCACCTTGCGCCAGATGATGCAAACCGCGGGTTTTGGCCATGTGGACGTGCACAACCTGTCCGCCGGTGTGGTGGCTTTGCACCTGGGCATTAAATGTTGAACTTTGCTTTGGGTGACAATATCCAACAGACGATCAATTTTTGGAGATGATCATGATGAAATTCCTGTCGGTGATGTTGGTTTGCACCATGGTGCTGAGTTCCACGGATGCCTTGGCCAAGCGCATGGGTGGCGGTAAGTCCTTTGGCAAACAGTCCAATCAAGTGACGCAGCGAGATGCGACGCCGCCAGCCAACAACGCCGCGCCGGCTTCCCCGGCCGCCCAGCCGGGTGCCGCCAATCGACCCGCCAACGCCGCGCCGGCGGCACCCGCCAGCCGTCCATGGGGCGCCATGCTGGGCGGTTTGGCCGCTGGCTTAGGCCTGGCTTGGCTGGCTTCCAGCCTGGGTTTTGGTGAAGGCTTTGGTCAAGTTTTGATGCTCTTGCTCGCTGGCGTGGCCATCTGGATGGTCGTTCGCATGGTCATGCGCAGCCGCCAGTCCAACTCGGGTGGTATGGCTTATCAAGGCGCCACGGCCGCTCAAGCGCCGCGTAACTACAACAGCAACAACGTCGGCAACGACGCCTCGGCCCGCCCTTGGGAGTCCAATCAGACCCCTTTCAGCGCTGCGCCTACCAGCCCATCGGGCGGCTCCATGATCGGTTCGGCCTTGGGTGGCCAGCAAACCTGGGGCGTCCCCGCCGGCTTTGATGTTGATGGTTTCATCGCCGCCTCTAAAACCAATTTCATGACCTTGCAAGCGGCTTGGGACCGTGGCGACATCAGCAGCTTGCGCGCCATGATGACCGACGAGATGTTGGCTGAAATCAAAACCCAGTTGGTCGATCGCGAACAAGCCAGTGCCGGCCAGCCCAACGTGACCGAGGTTTTGAGCTTGGACGCCCGTTTGCTGGGGATTGAAGAACTCGACGATGTGTACATGGCCAGCGTGGAATACAACGGTTTGTCACGGGAAGACGCCACCGCCGGTCCCAGCCCCTTCCGTGAAGTGTGGAACATCACGCGTCCCAAAAATGGCCCGGGTGGTTGGTTGGTGGCGGGTGTGCAAGCGCTCGAGTGACGCGCATGAACCGTCCGCGTTCTTTGCCCACACCTTCGTCGCTGTTGAAGGCTTTCTCTGACTTGCAGCCACCGGCCTGGTTGGTCGATGAGTTGCAAAACCGCTGTGTTTTGCTGCTCAACCACGTCTTGGGCCAAGAGCCCGAAGCCATGGATCGCTTGCGTCGCCAACGTGGTAAACCTTTGCTGGTGCAATGGGGGCGGGTGAACCTGTGTTTGCAGGCCACCGCCGCGGGCTTGCTGGAACGGGCATCGCCCAACGCCACGCCGGAATTGACCGTGACCCTCACCCAAACCGACCCTTGGGACTTGGTCAGCACCGTGGCCAAAGGGGCCAAGCCGGCCGTGGATGTCCGCGGAGACGTTCAATTCGCCGCAGAAGTCGCTTGGCTGGCCGAAAACGTTCGGTGGGATTTGGAAGAAGACCTGTCGCGCTGGATCGGCGACGGACCTGCCCATGGCTTGGTGAGCATGGCGCAACGTGCGGTTCAAGCCGTCAAAGGTTTCTTGCCCAAAGCCCCTGCCGAACGGGGGGCCTGATGCGCTGGTTTCGGGGCCTGTTCATCCTCTGGATTGTTTTTCGCTTTGGTTTGGATGAGCTGGTCCTCTCCAACTTCCGCAGCCCCTTTTTGCGGGGCTTCACCCGGGTCCTGACCTTGGGTCGGCGCTTGGAGGCGCCTCGCGGCCAGCGTTTGCGTCAAGCTTTGGAGAGCCTAGGTCCTATTTTTGTGAAGTTCGGCCAAGTGCTGTCGACCCGGCGCGATTTGCTCGCGCCCGACATCGCCGACGAGTTGGCGCACTTGCAAGACCGTGTGCCGCCATTTGACAGTGCGGTGGCTGTGGCCACCATTGAGCGTGCATTGGGTTTGCCGGTTGACGAGGTGTTTGCTGACTTTGAGCGCAAACCCGTGGCCAGCGCGTCCATCGCCCAAGTGCATTTCGCCACCATCCGCCAAGGCCGCCACGCTGGCCGTGAGGTGGCGATCAAGGTCTTGCGCCCCAACATGCTGCCGGTGATCGAGAAAGACCTCAGCCTCATGCGCCTGATGGCGGCGTGGGTGGAGAAGCTCTCGGCCGACGGCAAGCGACTCAAACCCCGCGAAGTGGTGGCGGAGTTTGACAAACACCTGCACGACGAACTCGACTTGTTGCGAGAGGCCTCCAGCGCAGCCCAGTTGCGCCGCAACATGGCCGACCTGGACTTGGTGCTCATCCCCGAGATGATTTGGGATTTTTGTCGCACCGAGGTCTTGGTCATGGAACGCATGCACGGCGTGCCCATCAACCAAATCGATGCCTTGCGCAAGGCCGGCGTTGACATCCCCAAGCTCGCCCGCGATGGCGTGACGATTTTCTTCACCCAGGTCTTTCGCGATGGCTTCTTCCACGCCGACATGCACCCGGGCAACATCCAAGTCAGCTTGGCCCCCGAGACCTTCGGGCGCTACATCTCGCTGGACTTCGGCATCGTGGGCACGCTCACCGAGTTCGACAAAGAGTACTTGGCGCAAAACTTCACCGCGTTTTTCAGGCGCGATTACAAGCGCGTGGCCGAGCTGCACATCGAATCGGGTTGGGTGCCCAAAGACACCCGCGTCGATGAGCTCGAGGCGTCCATTCGCGCTGTCTGTGAGCCTTACTTTGACCGACCGCTGAAAGAAATTTCCTTGGGCTTGGTGCTCATGCGTTTGTTCCAAACCTCTCGCCGTTTCAACGTCGAGATCCAGCCGCAGCTGGTTTTGCTGCAAAAAACCCTGCTCAACATCGAAGGCTTGGGACGCCAACTGGATCCCGAGCTGGACTTGTGGAGCACAGCCAAACCTTTCTTGGAGCGTTGGATGGACCAGCAAATCGGCCCCGCCAAGCTGTGGGCGCAGATCAAGACCGAAGCGCCGCAGTACGCCAAGCTCTTGCCCATGTTGCCGCGCCTGCTCCAGGGTTACTTGCAGCAACGTCCACCCGATCTGCAACGCGAACTCGCCGAATTGCGTCAGGCACAAGGCCGCACCCACCGGCTCTTGCAGTCGGCCATTCTGGTCGTTTTGGGCTTCGCCTTGGGCGGCATGGTCACGGTTTGGCTCATGGGCACGCTGCGTCCAATCCTATAATGGTGGGTTTTGGTCCGCCCGCGCTTGGGCTGGCGGTTTTCAACACCTTCCAGAGGTTCTCGACATGCCCATTTATGCCTACCAGTGCGGGTCCTGTGGCCACGCCAAGGATGTGTTGCAAAAAATGTCCGACGCACCCCTGACCGACTGCCCGGCCTGTGGTGCCAACACCTTCAACAAACGCCTGACCGCGCCGGGCTTTCAACTCAAGGGCTCGGGTTGGTACGTCACCGACTTCAAGGGGGGTGCTTCGGCCGCCCCACCCGCATCTGAGAGCGCGGCTCCTGCGGCGCCCAGCGCGCCCACACCTCCCTCAACAACGACTTGAGCACGCCTTATGACCGCTATCAAAAAATGGTTGTTTGCCGGTTTGCTGGTCTTGGTGCCGCTGATCATCACCTTGTGGGTCCTCGATTGGGTGGTGACCACGCTGGACAGCACCTTACAAGTGCTCCCTCGGGACTGGCATCCTGACGTGCTGTTGGGCATGCACGTCCCTGGTTTGGGCGTGGTTTTTGCCTTGGTGGTGCTCTTGTCCATCGGCGCCTTGGCGTCCAACATCATTGGCAACCGTTTGGTGAGTTGGTGGCACAGCCTGTTGCACCGCATCCCCGTGGTGCGCTCCATTTACTCAGGGGTCAAGCAAGTCTCCGACACCTTGTTCTCTGAAAAAGGCAATGCCTTTCGCAAAGCGCTGTTGGTTCAATGGCCGCACCCCGGTATGTGGAGCATCGGGTTTTTGACCGGCTCGCCCGACGGTGGTGTCTTGCACCATTTGCAACAAACGCCCGGAGTTGGCGAACAAGATGAATTCGTCAGCGTGTTTGTGCCCACCACCCCCAACCCCACCGGCGGCTATTTTGTGATGGTGCGCCGCGCCGATTGTGTGGAACTCGCCATGAGCGTAGACCAAGCGCTGACCTACATTGTTTCCATGGGTGTCATCGCCCCCAGCGGTGCTCGCAACGCTGCGCCCACCCTCCACACGCCCTGAGCTTCTACCTTCCGTTGAAAGAAACCTTCCTATGGCAATGCGTTCCCACTACTGCGGTCTCGTGACCGAAGCCCTGACCGGTCAAACCGTGAGCCTGTGTGGCTGGGTCAACCGTCGCCGCGACCACGGCGGCGTGATCTTCATCGACCTTCGTGACCGCGAAGGCTATGTCCAGGTGGTGTGCGATCCCGACCGCCCCGACATGTTCAAAGTGGCCGAAGACGTGCGCAACGAGTACTGCGTGCAGATCAAAGGTGTGGTGCGTGCGCGCCCAGAGGGTACCAGCAACGACGGCCTGAAAAGCGGCAAGATCGAGGTGTTGTGCCACGAGTTGATCGTCTTGAACGAATCTGTCACGCCGCCCTTCCAGATCGACGACGACAACCTGTCGGAGACGACCCGCCTGACCCACCGCGTGCTCGACCTGCGCCGTCCCTACATGCAAAACAACCTCATGCTGCGCTACAAGGTGGCGATGGAAGTGCGCAAGTACCTGGACGAAAACGGCTTTGTGGACATCGAAACCCCGATGCTCACCAAGAGCACGCCCGAAGGCGCGCGCGACTACCTCGTGCCCAGCCGCGTGCACGATGGCCAGTTCTTCGCACTGCCCCAGTCGCCCCAGCTGTTCAAACAGCTCTTGATGGTGGCCGGCTACGACCGTTACTACCAGATCACCAAGTGCTTTCGCGACGAAGACTTGCGTGCCGACCGTCAGCCCGAATTCACCCAAATCGATATCGAGACATCGTTCCTGACGGAAGAAGAAATCCGCGACATGTTCCAGGGCATGATCAAGCGCGTGTTTCTCAAAACCATTGGCGTGGACTTGGGCGAGTTCCCGGTCATGACCTACCAAGACGCGATGCACCTGTACGGCTCTGACAAGCCCGATCTGCGCGTCAAGCTCCAGTTCACCGAAGTCACCGACGTCATGGGCGATGTGGACTTCAAAGTGTTCTCGGGTGCGGCCAACATGAAGGGCGGCCGCGTGGTGGCCCTGCGCGTGCCGGGCGGTTCGGTGGAAGGCGGCGGCATCAGCCGTGGCGAGATCGACGCGTACACCGAGTTCGTCAAGATTTACGGCGCCAAGGGCCTGGCTTACATCCGCGTCAACGACCTGTCCAAAGGCCGTGACGGCTTGCAGTCGCCCATCGTCAAGAACATCCACGACGCGGCATTGAACGCAGTGCTGGAGCGTTCGGGCGCGCAAAACGGCGACCTGATTTTCTTCGGCGCCGACAAGGAAAAAATCGTCAACGACGCCATCGGTGCCTTGCGCATCAAGATCGGCCACAGCGAGTTTGGCAAGAGAAACGGTTTGTTCGAGAGCCGATGGGCGCCGATGTGGGTGGTCGACTTCCCCATGTTCGAGCACGACGAAGAGAACGACCGCTGGGCCGCAGTGCACCACCCCTTCACCGCCCCGAAAGACGGCCACGAAGACTGGATGGTCACCGCGCCGGAGAAGTGCATTTCCAAGGGCTACGACATGGTGTTGAACGGCTGGGAAATGGGCGGTGGCTCGGTGCGTATCCACCGCGCTGACGTCCAGAAAAAAGTGTTCGATGCCTTGAAGATCACGCCCGAAGAAGCCCAGCTCAAGTTCGGCTTCTTGCTCGACGCCTTGCAATACGGCGCACCGCCACACGGTGGCTTGGCCTTCGGTCTGGACCGCATCGTCACGCTCATGACCGGCGCCGAATCCATCCGCGACGTGATCGCCTTCCCCAAGACCCAACGCGCTCAGTGTTTGCTCACCCAAGCCCCCAGCCCGGTGGACGAGAAGCAGTTGCGCGAGTTGCACATCAAGCTGCGCAACGTGGACGCGGCCAAGGCCTAAGACCCGGCCCACCCTAGCCATGGACGAGCAGCCCAGCCCCGGGAGTTTTTGGTCGCTTCGCTGGCACGGCAGGCTGCCGCTGACCCAGCTGTTTTGGCGCGACATGCTCGGTTTGGGCACCCTGCTGAACCTGGTGTTTTTGTTTTTCACCCTGGTGCTGTACGCGCAGCGCGCCGATCCGCTGTTGGCCATGGCGGTTCACTGGGCCGTGCTGCCCCTCAACCTGTTTTTGGTGGCTTCGGTGTGGCGCCACCACCAAGCCCATTCGGGTTTCAAAGCCGCCGCGGCGCTGTGGTTGGGCATGACGTTTTTGGCTTGATGCACCCCGCTGCTGCGGGTAAACCCTAGACCTTGCTGGCTATCGTGGTGATTGGAAATGCCATGCGCACGCAGGGCCAAAACTTCCTACACTGTTTGTTCTTTCAACCCCAGCACAAAGGAATAGGGATATGGACAGCAAAAAAAGCGCAACCGGTGGGTGCCCCGTCATGCACGGCGCCAACACCACTTCGGGCAGTTCCAACATGGCTTGGTGGCCCAACGCCTTGAACCTGAACATCTTGCATCAGCAAGACAGCAAGACCAATCCGCTCAAGGGTTTTAACTACCGCGAAGAGGTTAAAAAACTCGACGTGGCCGCGCTGAAAAAAGACATGGTCGCTTTGATGACCGACAGCCAAGACTGGTGGCCGGCCGACTGGGGTCATTACGGTGGTCTGATGATTCGCTTGGCGTGGCACTCGGCCGGTTCTTACCGCATCTCCGACGGCCGCGGTGGCGCGGGCGCTGGCAACATCCGTTTCGCCCCCTTGAACTCTTGGCCCGACAACGGCAACCTGGACAAAGCCCGCCGCTTGCTGTGGCCCATCAAGAAAAAATACGGCAACAAAATCAGCTGGGCCGATTTGTTCATTTTGGCCGGCAACGTCGCCTACGAATCCATGGGTTTGAAGACCTACGGTTTCTCGTTTGGCCGCGAAGACATCTGGCACCCCGAAGAGGACGTGTATTGGGGTGCGGAAAAAGAGTGGATGTCCTCCTCTAACCGCTACGAAGGATCGGGCGAGAACCGTGAATCGTTGGAAAACCCTTTGGCTGCGGTCCAAATGGGTTTGATTTACGTCAACCCCGAGGGGGTCATGGGCAAGTCCGATCCTCAGCGCACGGCGCACGATGTGCGTTTGACGTTCGCTCGCATGGCCATGAACGATGAAGAGACCTGCGCGCTGACCGCCGGTGGTCACACCGTCGGTAAGGCCCACGGCAATGGCCGCGCCGAAAACAACGGTCCTGCACCCGAAGGCGCCGAGATCCACGAGCAAGGCTTTGGCTGGCAGAACCACACCACCCGCAGCGTGGGTCGCAACGCCGTGACCAGCGGCATCGAAGGCGCTTGGACCACCAACCCCACGAAATGGGACAACGGTTACTTCCACCTGCTGTTGAACTACGAGTGGGAACTCACCAAGAGCCCCGCCGGTGCCAACCAGTGGCGTCCGATCAACATCAAGCCCGAAGACATGCCCTCCGATGTGGAAGACCCATCGATCAAAGTCATGCCCATGATGACCGACGCCGACATGGCCATGAAGGTGGACCCCGCTTACCGCAAAATCTCGGAGCGCTTTTACAAAGACCCCGATTACTTCTCCAAGACCTTTGCCCGCGCTTGGTTCAAACTGACCCACCGCGACATGGGCCCTAAGGTCCGCTACATCGGCCCTGAAGTGCCCGCCGAAGACCTGATCTGGCAAGACCCCATCCCCGCGGGCAAAACCGGCTACGACGTGGCCGCTGTGAAAGCCAAGATCGCCGCCAGTGGTTTGAGCGTGAGCGAATTGGTGTCCACCGCTTGGGACAGCGCCCGCACCTTCCGCCAGTCGGACCTGCGCGGCGGTGCCAACGGTGCACGCATCCGTTTGGCCCCACAGAAGGATTGGGAAGGCAACGAACCTGCTCGCTTGTCCAAGGTGCTCAAGGCCCTCGAAGCCATCGCCAAAGACACCGGTGCCAGCGTGGCCGACGTGATCGTCTTGGCCGGTAACGTGGGCTTGGAGCAAGCCATCAAGGCCGCCGGTTTGAACGTGCCCGTGCCGTTCAACCCCGGTCGTGGTGACGCGACCCAAGACATGACCGATGTGGAGTCTTTCGCGGTGCTCGAGCCTGTGCACGATGGTTTCCGTAACTGGGCCAAGAAAGACTACGTCGTCAGCCCCGAAGAAATGTTGTTGGACCGCGCGCAGCTCTTGGGCTTGACCGCCCACGAGATGACCTGCCTGATCGGCGGCATGCGCGTCTTGGGCACCAACCACGGCGGCTCCAAGCACGGTGTGTTCACCGACCGCGTGGGTGCGCTGACCAACGACTTCTTTGTCAACCTGACCGACATGTCTTACCAGTGGAAGCCCACCGGCAAAAACTCGTACGACATCGTGGAGCGCAAGACCGGCAAAGCCAAGTGGACCGCCACCCGTGCCGATCTGGTCTTTGGTTCGAACTCGATCCTGCGCGCCTACGCCGAGGTCTACGCCCAAGACGACAACAAAGAAAAGTTTGCCAAAGACTTTGTGTCCGCTTGGACCAAGGTCATGAACGCCGACCGCTTCTGATGTGGCGCATGCCTTCGGGCATGCCGACCCAGACCTTTCAACGCCACCTTCGGGTGGCGTTGTCGTTGCTGGCGCTGTGCCTGCCTAGAATGCAGGCATGACCCCCAACCGTGCCGATCACCCTTTGTTGCGCATCGCGACCTACAACATCCACAAAGGCGTGCAAGGCTTGGGACCTGTCAAGCGCTTGGAGATTCACAACCTGGGCCATGCGGTCGAGCAGCTCGACGCCGACGTGGTGTGCTTGCAAGAGGTTCGCCACCACAACCGCCGAGAGCAACGCCGCTTTGAGCATTGGCCCGCGTTGTCGCAAGCCGAATTCTTGGCGCCCCCAGGTTATGAATCGGTGTACCGCACCAACGCCGTGACGCGCGACGGCGAACACGGCAATGCCGTCTTGTCGCGTTGGCCGGTGATGGGTCACCGCCACGAAGACATCTCGGATCACCGCTTCGAGCAGCGCGGGCTCTTGCACACTGAGGTGCAGCTCGCGGGGGTGGGTGTGCATGTGGTCGTGGTGCACTTGGGCTTGGTGCCGGCCAGTCGGGTCAGGCAAGTCGAGCAGCTGGGCCGTTATTTGGAGCGCGAGGTCGACCCCCATGCGCCGCTCTTGGTGGCGGGCGACTTCAATGACTGGGGCCAGCGCCTGAGCCGCATGATGGCCGACATGGGCTTGCACGAACACGGCGCGCGCACGCCCACCTTTCCCGCCCGTTTGCCCTTGACCCAGCTCGACCACGTGTATGCCCGAGGCCTCAAGCCCGTAAGCACCTGGGTGCCGCGCGGTCGCATTTGGCACCAGATGTCCGACCACCTGCCCTTGGTGGCCGACTTCACTTGGCAGGACTGAGCGTGCGCGCCCCGTCCACGGTCCACGGCGGCCACACCCTGGCCTTGTTGGAGGGCGCGCAGGCCTGGTTTCCCGCGCTCATCCGCGCATTGGACGCGGCCCAGACCCAAGTCCAGATCGAAACCTACATCTTGGACGTCACGGGTGCGGGCGAGGCGGTGGTTCAAGCTTTGGAGCGAACCGCGCTGCGCGGTGTGCGCGTGTGGCTCTTGGTCGACGGGGCCGGCACGAGCGATTTGCCCATCCATTGGCGCGAGCGTTTGGCCAGCGCGGGTGTGGTCTGGCGCGTGTTCGCGCCCTTCGGCACCTGGGGCTGGTTCGTGCCCAGCCGCTGGCGGCGCTTGCACCGCAAGCTGTGCGTGGTGGACGACCGCGTCGCCTTTTGTGGTGGCATCAACATCTTGGACGATTGGTACGACCCCAACCACGGAGCTTTGGAGCGCCCACGGCTGGACTTTTCGTTGCAGGTACAAGGCCCGGTGGTGCACGACATCCATGAGGCCATGAACCAGCTGTGGTGGCGCACCGAAGCGGCCACGCAGGTTCGCCGCCGGGATTTGCCAGAGGCCCTGTCGGCCCTGCGTGCCACGAGTTGGTTGGGTTGGTTGAACCGAAAACCCGGTAGCCGGGCGGGTGTGGCGGGCACCAAAGCGGGCTTGCTCTTGCGCGACAACGTGAGTCACCGCGGTGACATTGAGCGCGCTTACCTGAAGGCCATTGCGTCGGCGCGCCACGAGATCGTCATCGCCAACGCCTATTTTTTGCCGGGTCGCCGCTTGCGCCGGGCTTTGACCCTGGCCGTTTCGCGAGGGGTGCGGGTGCGCCTCCTGCTGCAAGGGCGCTACGAATATTTCATGCAATACCACGCTGCGCGGGCGGTTTACGCCAGCTTGCTGGCCGAGGGCATCGAGATCCACGAGTACCAACGCAGTTTTTTGCACGCCAAGGTTGCGGTGATCGACCCCGAGCATGCCCGCCCATGGGCCACGGTGGGTTCGTCCAATTTGGACCCCCTGAGCCTGTTGCTGGCCCGAGAGGCCAATGTGCAGGTGTTCGACGCGGCCTTCGCGCAGCAGCTGCACCAGCGCCTGTGCCAAGCCATTCGCGACGACGGGCAGGCGGTGAGTGCCGAGCAATTTGCCCAGCGTGGGCGGGGCGAGCGCTTGCGCGAATGGACAGCGTTGGCGCTCATGCGCTTGGCCTTGTGGCTGACGGGGCGGCGTTATTGATTTGCTAGGGCAAAGTCCCGCTGGCTGGGGGGCCATTGGGCTCGGTGTTAGGATGCTTTGAGGACATTCAATCGAACCGAACATGACCGTTTCCATTCCCTCAGACGACGACCACGGCACCCCCGTGTCGGTCAAGATCCGCGAGCGCATCCAGGCCAGCCGCCGGCGTTTTCACTCCAACGACAACATCGCCGATTTCATCGAACCCGGTGAGTTGGACCAGTTGCTCGACGAAGTCGCCAGCAAGATGCAAGGCGTGCTGGACAGCTTGGTGATCGACCTGGAGCACGACCACAACACCTGTGACACCGCTCGGCGCGTGGCCAAGATGTACATCAAAGAGGTGTTCAACGGCCGTTACGTCAAAGCGCCCAACATCACCGAATTCCCCAACGCCGAGCACCTCAACGAGCTCATGATCGTGGGCCCGATCACCGTGCGCAGCGCCTGCAGCCACCACTTTTGCCCCGTCATCGGCAAAATCTGGATCGGCATCTTGCCCAATGAGCGCACCAACGTCATTGGCCTCTCCAAGTACGCGCGTTTGGCCGAATGGATCATGGGCCGGCCACAAATCCAAGAAGAGGCGGTGGTGCAACTCGCCGACCTCATCCAGCAAAAAACCCAGCCCGACGGCCTGGCCATCGTCATGGAAGCGAGCCACTACTGCATGTCGTGGCGCGGCGTCAAAGACATGGACAGCAAGATGATCAATTCGGTCATGCGTGGGGCGTTCCTCAAAGACCCGAATTTGCGTCGCGAATTTTTGTCCCTGATTCCCAAGAAGGATTGAGCCATGTTGGTCCGTTTGTTGTATGTCAGCCGTGCGATCGATTCCCAAGCCGAGTCCGCCACCGAATCCATCCTCAACAGCGCCAAAGCGCACAACCTGAACAACGGCATCACCGGTGTGTTGTGCTACGGCGGCGGTATCTTTTTGCAGGCGCTCGAAGGCGGCCGCAAGCAGGTCAATGAGCTCTACACCCACATCGTCAAAGACCCGCGCCACCAAGACGTGGTGCTGCTGGCCTACGAAGAAATCGAAGAGCGGCGCTTTGGTGGTTGGACCATGGGCCAGGTGCGCTTGGACAAGCTCAACCCCTCGATCGTGCTCAAGTACTCCGAGAGCGCCGAGCTCGACCCATACGCGGTTTCTGGCCGCGTGTCGTTCGCGCTGCTCGAAGAATTGATGGCCACCGCCGCCATCATCGGCCGCGCCTGAGTCCAAACGTGCCGACGCTGATCGGCTGCGACTTCACCAGCCGCCCCACGCGGCGCAAGCCCATCGTCTTGGCCACGGGGCAAGCGCGCGCGGGGCGGGTGCAGTTGCAAGCCTTGCTCACCTTTGAAACCCCCGAGGCCTTTGCGCAATGGTTGTCGCAAGAGGGCGACTGGGTCGGGGGCTTTGACTTGCCGTTTGGCTTGCCGCGCGAGCTGGTCCAAACTTTGGCTTGGCCCAGCGATTGGGCCGCGTGCATGGACCATTACGCCACTTTGTCGCGCGCCGAGATCCGCGAGCACTTCGTGGCCTTTTGCGCGGCGCGCCCCGTGGGTGCCAAGTTCGCCCACCGCGCCACCGACGGCCCCGCGGGCTCCAGCCCGTCGATGAAATGGGTCAATCCGCCGGTGGCCTATATGTTGCACGCCGGGGTACCGCTCTTGCGCCAAGTGGGTGTGCACCTGCCCGGTTTGGCCGAAGGCGATCGACGCCGCGTGGCCCTGGAGGCTTACCCGGGTCTGCTGGCCCGCGAGGTCTTGGGCGCGCGCAGCTACAAAAGCGACGACAAGGCCAAACACAATGCCGAGCGCTTGCTGGCGCGGCGAGAACTCATCGGCGCTTTGGAGCGCGGCCAAACCCGCTTGGGCCTGCGCTTGGTGGCCAGCAACGCTTTGATGGGGCGCTTGGCCGATGACCCCAGCGGCGATGCCTTGGACGCCACGCTGTGCCTGATACAAGCCGCCTGGGCCCAAGCCCAACACGAAGCCGGCCACCCACAATACGGCTTACCCACCTTCGACCCCCTGGAGGGGTGGATCGTCACCGCCTAATCCCCATCACCCAAGGACCTCACCATGACCATCGCCGAACTCTGCATCTTGATCGCTTGCCTCTTGCCCATCGTGTGCGCGGGCATCGCCAAATCGAAGGGTTTTGGCGTTTCGCGCCGCGAAGGGGGCTTTGACAACCACAACCCGCGTCAGTGGTTGGCGCGTTTGGAGGGCTGGCAGGCCCGCGCCAACGCCGCGCAACACAACAGCTTTGAGGCCTTGCCCATCTTCATCGCGGGCGTCTTGATCGCCCAAGCCCATGGCGCAGCGAGCGGCACCGTCGACACCTTGGCCGTGGTGTTCGTCTTGGCCCGCGTGGCCTACATCGCCACCTATTTGGCCGACCGCGCCAACCTGCGCACCCTGAGCTGGGTCGTTGCTTTGGGCTGCGCTATCGCTTTGTTCTTCGTGTGAGGCTGAGGCCATGGATTCTTTGACGCAAATTGCCTTGGGGGCTTCCATTGGGGTGGCCGTCATGGGCCGTCGCACGGCCGCTTGGAAGGCCGCGTTGTGGGGCGGGGTGGCGGGTTTGTTGCCCGACCTCGACGTGCTTCTGGATCACGGCGACCCGGTGCTCAACATGGTGCTGCACCGCGCGGAGACGCACGCTTTGTTTTGGTTGGCCTGGGCGTCTGGGCCGCTGGCTTGGCTGGTGGCGCGCATCACAGGCGAGCCGGGCTTGTGGCGCCGCTGGTGGGTGGCCATCGCCTTGGCCCTGCTGACGCACCCGATCTTGGATTGGTTCACGATTTATGGTACCCAGCTGTTCTTGCCCTTCACCGACGAGGCCTTGGGCTTGGGCAGTTTGTTCATCATCGATCCGCTCTACAGCTTGCCTTTGATGGCCGGCGTGGTTTGGGCCACACGGGGCTCTGTTCGGGGTTGGCGCGCCAACCACCTCGGTTTGGTTTGGAGCTGTGTGTACATCGCTTGGAGCGTGTTGGCGCAGCAGTATGTCTTGCAGCACGCCCATACATCCTTGCGCGCCGTGGGCCTCCCCACCGATCAGGTGTTCGTGACGCCCGCGCCCTTCAACACCGTGTTGTGGCGCGTGGTGGCGGTCGACGGCGAGCGTGTGCACGAGGGCTTTTATTCGCTCTTGGACGCGGGGCGTCCGGTGCGCTTCGATGCGTTCGAGCGCGGTGCAGATCTCTTGAAAAAACATGCCGAGCACCCGCAGGTGCAGCGTTTGCAGCGCTTCGCCGATGGTTTTGTGAGCCTGCGCCAAGACGCCAGCGGCGACCTGTGGATCAGCGACTGGCGCATGGGCCAATATCCCAACTTTGTCTTTACCTTCAACATAGGCGCACCCTTGGTCGCGGGGCAGACACCCCCCGTGGCCACCCAAGAGCGGCGCACCATGGACGTGGGTGCTGGTTTGGCTTGGTTGGGTCAGCGGATACGGGGCATGGATGTTGACCCACCGCGCGGACCTTGATCATCGCTAGGTTCAGGCCAAGCGTGTGCGGTGGCGGGCGATTTGCAAGCGAACCTGAGTAGGCGCCGTGCCGCCCAGCGTGTTGCGGGCATTCAATGACCCTTGCAGGCTGAGCGGCCCGAACACATCGGCTTCGATGCGGGCATCGAACTGTTGCAGGGTTTGCAGCGGCAGCTCGGACAGGTCCACACCCAAGCCTTGCGCGGTTTTGACCGCGTGGGCCACGACCTCGTGCGCGTCGCGAAACGGCAATCCCTTCTTGACCAAGTAGTCGGCCAAGTCGGTGGCGGTGGCGTAGCCTTTTTTCACGGCCGCTTCCATCGCAGCGGCGTTCACGGTGATGCCGCCTTCTTTGACGCCCGTGGCGGGGTTGACCTGCCCGCCCACCATTTCGCTGAAGATGCGCAGGGTGTCTTTGAGGGTGTCCACCGTGTCGAACAGCGGCTCTTTGTCTTCTTGGTTGTCTTTGTTGTAGGCCAGGGGCTGGCCTTTCATTAGGGTGATCAGGCCCATCAGGTGGCCAACCACGCGGCCGGTTTTGCCGCGTGCCAGCTCGGGCACATCGGGGTTTTTCTTCTGCGGCATGATGGAACTGCCGGTGGTGAAGCGGTCGGCAATGCGCACAAAGCCAAAGTTTTGGCTCATCCACAAAATCAGCTCTTCACTGAAACGGCTGATGTGCACCATGCACAGGCTGGCGGCAGCGGTGAATTCAATCGCAAAGTCGCGGTCGCTCACGCCGTCTAAGCTGTTTTGGCAAACCTGTGGGTTGCCGTGCTCGTCGACCATGCCCAAGGTGCGGGCCACGCGTTCGCGGTCCAGCGGGTAGGTGGTGCCCGCCAAGGCGGCGCTGCCCAAAGGCAGGCGGTTGGTGCGGCGGCGCACATCAGCAA
>DAISXI010000023.1:13627-19029 GCA_036825935.1 Hydrogenophaga sp. | reverse complement strand
TGGCCTGAACACTTTGCGGTGTTGGCTTATGGGTTCGCTGCACTGTGTGTCATCACCACCGCCATGCGGGTGGGGTGGGGATATCGGCGTTTGAATCAGGGTGATTAAACGTTCGGTTTAACCTTGACAGCGGCGCGCTTGCTGTTGGGTCGCTCAGTCAAACGACCCGTCACGTACTTGTGCAACACGCTGGCGATGAGCGTTTGGTAGGGAATACCTTCTTCCAAGGCTTTGATCTGAATGTCAGACAAGTCGCCGGAAGACAAACGAATATTGACACGTCGATCTTTCAGCGCCGTGGCACGTGCTGCCGCTTTGAACTTGGCCAACTCAGCCTTGCTGGCAACAGAGGTCAAATGTCCTTGTTCAAAAGCTTGCAAGAGATCGATTTCATCGTGGTCAATTGGGGTGGCCATCTTCATCACCTGGGTTGAGGTAGTCACGGGTCGCCTTTCTGCTCGGAATGACGGTCTTGAGAAAAAAGAAATCCTGTTCTTCGACAAATGGCACCAAGTAAACATAACGGTCATGGGCAACCACCAAGACCCGTTGCCGAGGGTACTTCTGCCCATTGGGGTGGGCCATGATGTCCAGCAAACCGCCAGTCTCAATGGCCACGACCATGCTTTCAAAGGAGACGCCCCTGGCCTGCTTGAGCGCATCGTTCTTCTCTGGATTCCAGCGAAAAGACTTCATGTCGACATCTTAGCGCCGCGTGTGCCTTTTGTCACCACAGGCAACTTGGGCGATTCCCTATGTGTCATTGGACCTCACGGGGTCTGCGTTAAACCCAAGTACAACAAAGCACCGAGCAGCACAAAGACCCAGAACACCACGCCGACCATGATGACCCAACCTCGCTAGACGTATCGAATCCCCTCATGGATGTAAGTCAGTTCACCGGTGCGCTCCGTGTGCGTGGAATAAACAAACGCCTCCAATATAAATACTTATAAAGTATTTATTTTTGTTTTTGCCATCGAGCATTTCCAAACACTCGGAATGAATGTGGAACAACAAGCACAAACCCATCGTGTAACTTTTTTTCGCTTGCTCACGAATAAACCCAAGAGCACCGTTTAAGGTTCATGCCCCGGCCGGCACATCGGATTTTGGAGTTTTCTCATGCGTACCCGTCAATTACTGGTTTTGCTGTTGGTGGCTTTGGCCATCGGCGCTTTTGTCGCCCTGGATGTGGGCCGCTTCCTCAGCTTTGAGCAACTCAAAGCCAGCCAAGCCAGTTTTGCCGAGCTGCACGCCGCGCAACCGCTGACGGTGGCGGCGGTGTATTTCTTGATTTACGTGGCCGCCACGGCCCTGTCCTTTCCTGGCGCGACCATCATCACCTTGGCCGGCGGCGCGATCTTTGGCTTGTGGCAAGGCCTGTTGATCGTGTCGTTTGCATCCACCATCGGCGCGACCTTGGCTTTTGTGGCCTCGCGTTTTGTGTTGCGCGACTGGGTCGAGGCCAAGTTCGGCAAACGCTTGGCCGACATCAACGCGGGCGTGGACAAAGAAGGCGCGTTTTACCTCTTCACCTTGCGCCTGATACCGGTCGTACCCTACTTCGTGATCAACCTGCTCATGGGCCTGACACGCATGAAAACCTGGACCTTTTTTTGGGTCAGCCAAGTGGGCATGTTGGCCGGCACGGCGGTGTTTGTGAACGCGGGCACGCAACTGGGGCAACTCGATAGCTTGCAAGGCATCTTGAGCCCCGCGCTCTTGGGCAGCTTTGTTTTGTTGGGAGTGTTCCCGCTGATCGCTCGCCGCACCGTGTCCGCGGTGCAAAAGCGCAAGGTCTACGCCCGCTGGGCCGACCAACGCCCCAAGACCTTTGACCGCAACCTGATCGTCATCGGCGGTGGCGCCGGTGGTTTGGTCAGCGCCTACATCGCCGCGGCCGTCAAGGCCAAGGTGACGCTGATCGAGGCCCACAAAATGGGTGGCGACTGCTTGAACTACGGCTGCGTGCCCAGCAAAGCGCTGATCAAAAGCGCCAAGCTCGCCCACCAAATGCGCCACGCCTCGAACTACGGCTTGACCGACGCCACGCCCACCTTCAGCTTCAAAGCGGTGATGCAGCGCGTGCACGACGTCATCAAAGCCATCGAGCCGCACGACAGCGTGGAGCGTTACACCGGTTTGGGTGTGGAGGTGTTGCAGGGTTACGGCAAGCTGATCAACCCCTGGACGGTGGAGATTGCCCTGAATAACGGAGGCACCCAGCGCCTGACCGCCCGCAGCATCGTCATCGCCGCCGGCGCCCGCCCCTTTGTGCCACCCCTGCCCGGCTTGGACGATGTCGGTTATGTGACCAGCGACACCCTGTGGGACGAATTCGCCAAGCTCGACAGCGCACCGAAGCGCCTGGTGGTGCTGGGCGGCGGCCCCATCGGCAGCGAGCTGGCACAGAGCTTTGCGCGGCTGGGTTCACACGTCACGCAAGTGGAAATGGGCGCACGCATCATGGTGCGCGAAGACGCCGAGGTGAGCGAACTGGCCAAGGCCTCGCTGCAAGCCGATGGCGTGGACGTGCTCACCAGCCACCAAGCGCTGCGCTGCGAACTCGTCAACGGCGAAAAAACCTTGATCGTGGAGCACAACGGCGCTGAAAACCGCATCGTGTTCGACCAACTGCTGTGCGCCGTGGGCCGCGTGGCGCGCTTGCAGGGTTACGGCTTGGAAGACCTGGGCATTCCCACCCACCGCACGGTCGAGACCAACGAATACCTGCAAACCATTTACCCCAACATCTACGCCGCCGGCGACGTGGCCGGACCGTTCCAGTTCACCCACACCGCAGCACACCAGGCTTGGTACGCCGCCGTGAACGCGCTGTTTGGCGAGTGGAAGCTGTTCAAGGCCGACTACTCGGTCATCCCGTGGGCCACCTTCATCGACCCCGAGGTGGCGCGTGTGGGCTTGAACGAGCAAGAGGCCAAAGAAAAGAACATCCCCTATGAAGTGACGAAGTACGGCATCGATGATCTGGACCGCGCGATATGCGATGAGGGGCCGTACAGCGAAGCCCACGGCTTTGTGAAGGTGTTGACCGTGCCAGGCAAGGACACCATTTTGGGTGTGACCATCGTCGGCACCCACGCCGGTGATTTGCTCGCCGAGTTTGTGCTGGCCATGAAACACGGCCTGGGCCTGAACAAGATCTTGGGCACCATCCACACCTACCCCACACTGGCCGAGTCCAACAAATACGTGGCCGGTGAATGGAAGCGCGCCCACGCCCCTCAAGGCCTGCTGGCTTGGGTCATGAAATACCACGATTACAAGCGCGGAGCCTGAGCATGTCACGTCACATCACCGCATGGGCTGCTGGGCTCTTGGCCTTGAGCGCCCAAGCCACATCGCCCCTGCCTTTGTCGGGGCCACCGTTGCCCCTGAGCAGCCAACACAGCGCCAACACCCCAGGCTGGCGCTTTGTGGGCTTGCCCAACAAACCCGATGTCAGCGCCACGCGTTTTGAACTGGGGCAAATTGAGGGTGTGACCGGTGTGCAGATGCGCACCAACCAGTCCTACGGCACCTGGGTGCACGACTGGCGCGGCACCGCAGGCACGCTGCAATGGCGCTGGCGTCTGGACCAAGCCTTGAGCGGCGGGCAGCGGCCTGCCGACTTGCGTCGCAAAGACGGTGATGACACAGCACTCAAAGTGTGTGTGATGTTCGACCATCCGCTCGATCGCGTGCCCTTTGGCGAACGAACGCTGCTGCGCGTGGCGCGTTCGGTCACGGGCGAAAACCTGCCCGCGGCCACCGTGTGTTACCTCTGGGACCCGCTGCAAGCCCCAAACACCACCGCCGCCAACCCCTACAGCCGCCGCGTGCGCTACGTGGTGGTGCAAGGCACCGGCGCACCGACCCAACGCTGGCTCAGCGAATCCCGCGACGTTGCCCAAGACTTTGTCACGCTCTTCGGCGACGAACTACTCGCGGGCAGCACGCGAACAGCAGTGCCCCCCGTGATGGCCGTGGTCATCGGCGCAGACAGCGACAACACCCAATCCCGCAGCAGCGCGTGGGTCGCCGACATTCGCTGGCGCTGAACCTTCAGAGACTGATTGGCTCCATCGCTTGGAGTCAGCTTGGCTTGCGCATGGCCGCTTCGAACAAGGGGTCTTGTAGCCACTGAGCCAACCACGCTTGCACCGCAGGCAGCGATCGTGTGGACCACCACGGCGGGTCGGTGGCGGCGAATTGGCGCACAAAAGGGAAGATGCCGATGTCGGCGGCGCACGGTGTGTCGCCACCGAGTTGCGGGGCGTCTTGCAACCTCGCCTCCAAAGACATCAACATCAGCGACACGGCTTGTTGGCGGTGCCACTCGCGACCTTGCGCGTCGTCAAAACGTTCGGGGTATTTGGTGCGGTCCAGGTGGTGTTTGAACGGGCCATCACAGGCCTCAAGCAATGACCGGTTGGCGGGGGTTTGTGCGCGTGCCCACCAACCCTGTGCATCGCCCGTGTGCTCAAACGCCCAGCGCACGATGTCCCAGCTCTGCTCGATCACACGGCCATCGCTCAACACCAAGACCGGCACCGTGCCTTTGGGCGAGGCGGCCAGCATCGCGGCAGGCTTGTCGCGCAGCACGATCTCGCAAGCCTCATAGCGCACACCCGCTTGCAACAAGGCCATGCGCGCGCGCATGGCGTAAGGGCAACGCCGGTAGGTGTAGAGCAAGGGCAACGTGTCCATACCCGCGAGAGCGACGATCGGTTACGGGGTGGCCGGTGAAATGCCCAAGACCTTCAGCACCTCGGTCAGGTTGCGGCCCGTGTGGTGCGGCGCTGGGCCAATGGCCTCCGGCGGCAGGCCTTGGCGGTTGACCCACAGGGTGTTGAACCCAAACCAGGTCGCGCCCAGCGCGTCCCACGCGTTGCTCGACACAAACAGCACATCCTCGGGAGCAAAGCCCAAGTGTGCCTGCACCAGTTGGTAGCTCGTGGGGGTGGTCTTGAACTGGCGCACGCGGTCCACCGAGAGGACGGCGTCGAGCAGCCCACTCATGCCGGCGCTGTGCACGGCCGACTGCAGCATCTCGGGGCTACCGTTGGACAAAATCGCTGTGGCCACGCCGCGCTGGCGCAGGGTTTGCAGAACGCCTAGGTTTTCCGGGAAGGCCGTGAGCTGGGCGTATTGCGCCATCAGTGCGTCTTCGTTGGCGGGCGTGTGCACCAAGCCCAAACGCGCCAGCGCATAGCGCAGCGAGGCGCGCGTGATGTCCCAAAAGGTTTGGTAATGCTGGCTGCCCTTGGGGTCGGGGTCGCTCAACGAAATCAGTCGCGTGTACTCGATTTGTTTGTCGCGCCACAGCACCGACAGGGCTGCGCCCTGACCGGGGTACAGCTGCTCGGCCAACGCGCCGATCGAGTAGACATCGAACA
>DAISXI010000023.1:0-13527 GCA_036825935.1 Hydrogenophaga sp. | reverse complement strand
TCGACCACCAAGATCTCTTCCCCGCCCCAATGCCGGTGCGGGTTGAAAAAGGTTTGTGGGGCCCAGCGCACCAAGGCGGTGTTTTGGGTCTCGAAGGTGTTGAGCGGCAAGACCTTCAAGCCCTCCACCAAACCTTGGCGCCACTCGCTGCGCCGCGTGTCGATGACCACGCGCTCGTCGTCGCGCGCGTCCAAGTGGCGCAGCTTCACGAACAGCGTGCAGCCCTCGGGGGATGACGGCGCGTGCGAACTGCCCACTGGGTTTTTGATGTAGGTGCCGGGGCCATACACCCCGTGCTCGTCGTGCAGCGTGCCGTCGAGCACCAAAATCTCTTCGCCTCCGCCGTGGGTGTGGCTGTCAAAAGCCGAGCCCGGCGCATAACGCACGATGGACGTGGCACGCGCCACTTCACCACCGTCGCGCTCGAGCATTCGGCGCGACACGCCCGCGGCGGGCGAGTCCACCCAATCGAGCGAGGGGCTGTGCACGATGCAGCGCTGGGTTCGGTCGGCGTTCAATGTGAGGTGTTCGGTGGTCATGGTGTTTCAAACTTTCAGCAGCAGCGGCTCGATGGCCTCGCTTGGCGCGTTGATGCGGCCAATGATGGCGGTGTGCGCGTAGCCAGCCGCTTTGAGCGCGGACACACAGGCCGCTGCTTGCGCTGCGGGGACGCTGGCGAGCAAACCACCCGCGGTTTGTGGGTCGAAAAGCAAAGGGTAACAGGGGTCTTGGATGAACGCGTCGGCGTTGCGCAGGGCACGGCGCAGGCGCACATTGGCGGGCTGCAAAGAACTGACGATACCGGCCTGGACGCATTCCACCGCGCCGTCGAGCAAGGGCAATGCGCTCATGCTCAGCTCGGCGTCGACGTTTGAAGGGCGCGTCATCTCCAACAAGTGGCCCAGCAAACCAAAGCCGGTCAGGTCGGTGCAAGCGTTGGCGCCGTGCTGGCGCACGATCTCAGCGCCCGATTGGTTGGATTGCACCATGGACTTCAGCGCTGCGTCGATCCAGCGGCCTTTGGCGGCATGGCGCGCTTGGGCCGCAAACAAGGTGCCTGTGCCGATGGGTTTGGTCAGCAACAACACATCACCGGGTTTCATACCGCCCTTGCGCATGACACCGTCCATGCTTTCATCGATCAATCCATTGATGGCAAAGCCCAAGGCCAGCTCGGCACCTTCACCGGTGTGCCCGCCCACCAGCGCGCAGCCGGCGGCGTTCAGCACCTCGATCGCACCACCCATCATCTGGGTCAGCAGCTCTTCGACCTTGCGCTCCAAACCGGGTGGCACGGTGACCACGGCGGTGGCGGTTTGCGGCTCACCCCCCATGGCAAAAATGTCGCCCAGCGCGTGGTTGGCCGCGACTTTGCCAAACACATACGGGTCGTCGATGAAGGCGCGAAAGAAGTCCACCGTCTGCACCACCGCCTTGCCAAGGGGCACACGCACCACCGCCGCATCGTCCGGTGAATGCAAGCCAATCAGCACGTCCGGCCGCTCCACCGGTTGCAAGCTGCCCAACGCACGCGACAACACGTTGGCACCGACCTTGGCGCCACAGCCTCCGCAGCGCATGGCAATGGCCGAGATGGCTTGTAGCGACTCTTCGGCACTCAGCGCCAAAGAAGCTTGGGGCTCCGTGCGACCTGACACCATCGGTGGCAGCTCGGTGAAGCGGCGCATGAAGGTCCGGTCGATGTGGTCTTTCCAGCGCCACACCCAAGCCCCCGCCAAACCCAGTGCCCCACGCGAGGCCACGGCGTAGCGGTCGCCCGTGGAGATCAAGGACAGCCAGCTGCGTTGGGGGTGGTAGGTTTTGAGCGGCTCGCCGCGCAAGCGCCGGCGCAGGTTCTCGGTCAAGGGCTTGCCCATGCGCACGGCGAACACACCGGCTTTTTCCAAAGGTCGGTCGGTGAAGTCGGCGATGTCGCCCGCAGCGAACACATCGGGGTCGTTCAGGGTTTGCAGCTGCGCGTTCACGCGCACAAAACCGCTGGCGTTGAGCACCAAGCCCGTGCCTTGCAACCAGGCCGGTCCACCGGCTTGGGTGACCCACAGGGTCTCGTCGGCGTCCCAGGTTCGGCCATCGCGGGTGTGCAGGCAACCGCGCGACACCTTGACCACCTCGGCACCGGTGTGCACCGTCACACCCCGCTCGCGCAGCACACGGGCAAAGCGCTGTTGCACACCCGCGTTGTGGGTGGGCAGCACGGTGGCGCTGGAGGTGAACAACACAAAGCGCAGGCTCTCGGGGTTGCGACCCAAGGCCTTGAGTTCCTTGCGCAAGCGGTATTGCATGGACAGCAGCAGCTCGACGCCGCCAGCGCCACCGCCCACCACCGCCACCGTCATCGGGGCGCGCTGCACCGGCCATTGGCGCACCTGCTCGAGCAAGGCCAACCAGCGTTGGTTGAAGCGGGCAATCGGCTTGACCGGCACCGACAACGCCGCCGCGCCTTCGACGCGCTGCACCTGCGGCGTGGAGCCGATGTTGATCGACAGCACGTCGTAGGGCACCGGAGGACGGTCGCGGCACAGCACGAGCTTGCGCTCTCGGTCGATGCCCACCACCGCGTCGTGATAAAAACGCGCCCCAGCAAACGCACACAGTTTTCCCAGGTCGATGTGCACATCGTCAAAGCTGTAGTGGCCCGAGATGTAGCCTGGCAACATGCCGGAATACGGCGTGTCGATGTCGGTGCAAATGACGGTGATGCGCACGCCCGGCTCGGGCTTCATGGCGAACATACGCAACACGACCACGTGGCTGTGGCCACCGCCCACAAACACCAGGTCGCGCAGCACGGGTAGACGATCAACTTGCATTCAATGGTTCCAAAGGTCTTGCACCCACTGGTGCAAGGCGGCGCGCTCGGCGCTCGGTTCAAACAAAGGGGCGCGCAAGGCGCACTGAGTGCCCCAGTGTGCCAGCAGACCGTTGTCCTGATCTTTCAACGCCAACAAGGCCTTGGCCAAACCCGGCGCGTCACCGGGCGCAAAGTAGCCGCTATAGCCCTCACCCAGCAGGCCCACATTGCCGTCGATGCGCGAGGCCAACACGGGCGTGCCGCTGCACATGGCTTCCATCAACACGTGCGCGCCGCCTTCCATGCGGCTGCAGTGCACCAGCAGGTGAGCGCGCTGAATGCGCTGGCGGGTTTGGGCATGGGGCAAAGCCCCCAGCCAGCGGTAGTGCGGGTAATGCGCTTGTGTGGCCTGTGCGGCTTGGCCCAGGGCCGGGTCAAGGGCTGCGCCGATGTGGTCAATGAACACGCCCGCGTCTGGCGGCAACAGGCGCGCGGCGGCCATCAGGGTCAGCGGGTCTTTTTCTTCGCGCAAATGGCCCACCATCACCACCCGCAAGTGGCGCGGGGTTTTGGGCAGGGTCTGGCGTGTGCCAGTCGACTGAAAGATCACGCGGGCCTTGGATTGGTGTTGGGGCGGCAGGCTTTTCACGCCCAGGCCTTGCAAGACCACCAGCGAATGCGCCAGGGCCAGCGAGCGCTGCGCTGGCCGGTCGTGTGCGATGTCGCGGTAGAGGTCGGTGCCGGTGAGCACCAGCCCCAAGCCGCGCGGGCCGTGTCGATCGTGCCAAGCCTGCACCGAGTCGGCCGAGCGGCGGGCGTGCAGGGCCAGCATGACATCGTCATCACCAGCCTGTGCATCCGGCCACTGTCTCACGACGCGCACCCGATGGGGCGCGAGCAACCCCAGCCAACGCCGCGCGGTTTGCCAGTTGCCGTTGTTGGCGTCGGCCAAGGCGGGACTGACGATGACGATTCGGCTCGGGGCAATTGGCATGCGGGATTTATACCCGAGCTTCAAGCCTGCGAAGCCTGCAACAAGCCGAACTTCAACCATCGGGGCGCACGTTAACATGTGAGGATGGATGAACCCTCCCAACACCTGCTGCTGATCGGCGCCGGACACGCCCACGTTCATTTTTTGCGCCAATGGATGCAGAAACCTTGTCCTGGGTGGCGCGTCACGCTGGTTTCTCCCTACCCCCATTACACCCACAGTGATATGTTGCCGGGTTACGTGTCTGGGCACCACACAGCGGCTGACTGCCAAGTTGACTTGGCACCCTTGGTCAAGGAAGCCAAGGTCCAATGGATTCAGGGCCTATGCGTGGGCCTGCAAACCCCCAGAAACCAAGTCGAATACACCCTCGCGACGCGTCCCGATGGCGTGCCCAGCAAGCTCACCTACGACATGCTCTCCGTCGAGACGGGCTCGTCCATCGACCGCCGCCGCCTTGAGGGTCAAATGCCTGGAGCCACCTCGTACGCTTTGTCCTTGCGACCGATCGAGGTGTTTGTTGATTTGTGGCCCAAGGTGATCGACTTGGCCCGGCAAAAACCCCCTTCCATGGTCGTCATTGGCTCGGGCGTGGTGGCCGTTGAAATGGTGTTTGCCGCCGAACAATCGATGCGCCGGTATGGCGTTAAAGGCGCTCGCTTCAGCTTGGTAACCGGACCGGGTGAGTGGTTGCCTGGCGTCAAAGAAGATGTGCGCCAGCGCCTGATGGCGCAGCTGCGGGCCCGTCACATCAGCCTCATCCACGCCACCTGCACCGCCATCGGTGACGAGGCTTTGGAGCTGGGCAGTCAAGCAGCCTTGACCTGCGACGTGCCCATCTTGGCCATGGACAGCCAAGCCCCACTGTGGCTGCAAAACAGCGGCTTGGCGCTCTCCACCGAGGGTCATGCGCTGACCACGCCGCAGCAACGCAGCACCCAATCCGAGAACGTGTTTTTGGTCGGGGAAGCCAGCGCACGTCAAGACCAACCGAACAACCGCGAGGCGGCCAACAGCTTGGAGGCGCGTGAAACCTTGGCGCACAACCTGTGGGCCACCTTGGCCGAACAGCCCCTCAAAAAACATGTACCGCTGAAGGCCGGCTCGGCCGCCATTGCTTGCGGCACCGGTTATGCCATTTCGAGTTGGGGTCGATGGACCATCGAAGGCGGCTTGGCTTGGTGGTGGAAAAACCGCCAAGACCAAGCTGTCATGCAGAACTACCGCAAACCGATTCCACCACCCAAGCCCAAAGCCCCCGAACCCAGCCGCTTGGCGGGCTGAAGCTCACAAGGCGCTGTCGATGTCGTGACGCAAGGTGTCCAGCGGCAATCGGGCGATTTCTTCGATCAATGCGGCCAGCTGCGTGCCCGCGGCGTTGAGCATGGCGTGGCCTTTTTCTGCCGTGGCGTTGGCCGCGTTGCCCGCCGCGCCCATGGGGTTGTAGTCCTGCATTTGCCAGCCGAGCTTGGCGCTGCTGCCGTTGCCCAAAATCGGGTAATGCGCAGCGCGCTGCTGCGAGCTAGAAGCAAAGTCGCGCGCTTGGTCCATGGACACGCGCTCGGGGTAGAGCGCCAACATCATCGAGGTCTCCACATCGCCGGCGTGCACGCCAAAACGGTGTTCCTGTGCGCTGAACAAACCATTGACCGCTTCACCCAAGGGCAGTTGGTACCAGTTGCTGCTGTAAACCATGAGGTCGTGCTCACAGCGCAGGTCGCGCGCCACGATGTCCATGATCGAAACTTGCCCGCCGTGGGCGTTGAAGATCAGGAGTTTGTGCACGCCGCTGCGCGCCACCGAGGCCCCGATCTCTTTCCAGACCCGAATCAGGGTTTCGGCGCTCAGCGTGAGGGTGCCGGGGAAGCGCTGGTGCTCGTTGCTCTTGCCCACGGCTTGGGTGGGCAGCACCAAAGCGGTGGCTGAGGCGCCGATTTGGGGCAAGGCGCGCTCGACGATGGCGTTGACCAAGTCGGTGTCCACGCCCGTGGGCAGGTGCGGGCCGTGTTGCTCGGTGGCGGCCACCGGCAGCACCGCCACCACCTGGGACAGCTGGGCCGAGGCCCGCAGCTGAGCAAAGTCGCGGGCACCCAAAGAAGACCAAAACGTGGAAGTGAGAGCAGCCATGCGCCATCCTAACAGGGGGCAACCCCCCTCAAAAGCCAGCCATTAGCACTCACAAGCGAAGAGTGCTAATATTACGAGTAAGACATTTGGAAGGAGATTTTCTCATGTCACATGCACTTGCTCCCCTGAACAGCCTGCCCTCGGCGGCCGTGGCCACGAACCCGTGGGCCTTGGTGCCTCCGCTGGGCAACATCAACGCCTACATCTCGGCCGTCAACGCCCTGCCCATGCTCACCCTCGAGGAAGAGCAGTCCGCCGCACGCCGTTTGCGCGACGAAGACGACTTGGCCAGCGCCAGCCAGTTGGTGATGTCGCACCTGCGCTTGGTGGTTTCGATTTCGCGCCAGTACTTGGGCTACGGCCTGCCCCACGCCGACCTGATCCAAGAAGGCAACATCGGCTTGATGAAGGCCGTCAAGCGCTTCGACCCCGACCAAGGCGTGCGCTTGGTGAGCTACGCCATGCACTGGATCAAGGCCGAAATCCACGAATACATCTTGAAGAACTGGCGCATGGTCAAGGTGGCCACCACCAAGGCCCAGCGCAAGCTGTTCTTCAACCTGCGTTCGCGCAAACAAGGCTTTCGCGCCGATGCGCTCGACGGCGATACCCACCGCGACACCCTGTCCGATACCGAAGTACAGACCATGGCGCGCGAGCTGCAGGTCAAACCGCAAGAGGTGCGCGACATGGAGATGCGCTTGGGCGGCGGCGATGTGGTGCTCGACCCAGGCCCCAGCGATGACGGTCAAGACGCGTGGGGACCCATCGCTTATTTGGCCGATGCCCAACACGAACCCACCGCGGTCATCGAATCGGCCCAGCGGGACGCGCTAGCAACCAACGGCGTGAGCCAAGCCTTGGCGGCATTGGATGACCGTGCGCGGCGCATCGTCACCGAGCGCTGGCTCAAGGTCAACGACGACGGCTCGGGCGGCATGACGCTGCACGACTTGGCCGCCGAGTTCGGCATCAGCGCCGAGCGCGTGCGCCAAATCGAGGTGCAGGCCATGAAAAAAATGCGCCTGACCCTAGAGGCCTACGCCTAAAGACCACCGCGCCGCTCGGCGCGGTGAGGGTCTCAGTGCTCGCGGCGCAGCGCGGGGAACAGGATCACGTCGCGGATGCTGGCGCTGTCGGTGAGCAACATCATCAAACGGTCGATGCCGATGCCACAGCCGCCGGCCGGAGGCATGCCGTATTCCAAGGCCCGCACAAAGTCGTGGTCGTAGAACATGGCTTCTTCGTCGCCGCCGTCTTTGTTCGCCACCTGCGCTTGGAAACGGGCGGCTTGGTCTTCGGCGTCGTTGAGCTCTGAGAAACCATTGCCGAATTCGCGGCCGGTGATGTAGAGCTCAAAGCGCTCGGTCACCTCAGGGCGCTCGTCGTTGGCGCGGGCCAAGGGCGAGATCTCCGTGGGGTGCTCCATGATGAAGGTTGGGTTCCAGAGTTTTTCTTCGACCGTTTCTTCGAAATACATGACCTGCAAACCGGCCAAGCTGCGGCCGGAGAGCTTGTGCTTCTCTTCGCTCATGCCCAATTTCTTGAGCTGCTCGCGCAACCAAGCCGCGTCGTCCACACGCTCACCGGCTTCGGTGTGCTTCAGAATGGCTTCACGGATGGTCAAACGCTCAAACGGGCTGTTCACGTCCACCGCGCGGCCCGCGTAGGTCAGGGGCGCATCGCCGCGCACGCGACGCACCGCATGGCGAATGAGTTCCTCGGTGAAGCCCATCAGGTCTTGGTAGTTCCAGTACGCCGCGTAGAACTCCATCATGGTGAATTCGGGGTTGTGGCGAACGCTGATGCCTTCGTTGCGGAAGTTGCGGTTGATCTCGAACACGCGGTCAAAGCCGCCCACGAGCAAACGCTTGAGGTAGAGCTCGGGCGCGATGCGCAAGAACATTTGCTGGTCCAGCGCGTTGTGGTGCGTCTCAAAGGGCTTGGCGTTGGCGCCCCCGGGAATGGGGTGCAACATGGGCGTTTCGACTTCCAAGAAGCCGTGCTGCACCATGAAGTCGCGGATCGAGCTGACGGCTTGGCTGCGCTGCACAAAGCGCTGGCGCGCGCCGTCGTCGGTCATGAGGTCGACGTAACGCTGGCGGTACTTGATCTCTTGGTCGTGGATGCCGTGGAACTTGTCGGGCAAGGGGCGCAGGCTCTTGGTGAGCAAACGCAGGTGGTCGGCGTGGAGGGTCAGCTCACCGGTACGGGTCTTGAACAACACGCCTTCGGCGGCCACGATGTCGCCCAAATCCCAGTGTTTGAAGGCGTTGTGCAGTGCTTCACCCACGCTTTCGTTGTTGAGGTAGATCTGGATGCGCCCGCCGCATTCGCCCAGCGAGCTGTCTTGCAAGGTCGCAAAGCTGGCCTTACCCATGACGCGCTTGAGCATCATGCGACCGGCCACGCTGGCGCGCACCGGGGGTTGACCTTCGAGGTCTTCTTTGCTCAGAGCGCCGTGGACCGCGTACAGCTCGGCGGCCTTGTCCTTGGGTTTGAAGTCGTTGGGGAACGCCACACCACCGCCCTCGCGCTGGGCTTGGCGCAAGGCCTTGAGCTTCTCCCGGCGTTCGGCCGTGAGTTGGTTTTCGTCGACCACGGGCGTGGCGGCATCAAGGGGGGGGGCGTTGGGTGTGGTCATGGGAGGGTCAAAAAAAACGGGCTGCACCGCAGCGGTGCAACCCATCATTGTAAATTTAAGCGCGAGCCCCCCTTCGCGGCCCGGCCAAGGGCTTATTCGCCTAGGTAGGCGGCACGCACTTTCGGGTCATCGAGCATCTCTTTACCCACGCCGGTCATGGTGATTTCGCCCGAGTCCATGACGTAGCCACGGTCGGCGATCAGCAACGCACGGCGGGCGTTTTGCTCCACCAACAGCACCGTGACACCCTGCGAAGACACGTCGCGCACGACTTCAAAGATCTTGTCGACCATGATCGGCGCCAGGCCCATGGAAGGCTCGTCGAGCAAGAGCACCTTGGGCTGGCTCATGAGCGCACGCGCCATGGCCAACATCTGTTGCTCGCCACCGCTCAAGTTGCCGGCGAGTTGGTCTTTGCGTTCGCGCAAACGGGGGAACAGGTCGAACATGCGTTCGATGTCGTTGGCAATGCCGGGTTTGTCCTTGCGGATGTAGGCGCCCATTTGCAGGTTTTCGGTGATGGTCATGCGGGTGAACACCCCACGACCTTCGGGCACCATCACCAAGCCTTCGCGCACGAGGTCCCATGCGCCTTTGCCTTTGATGCTCTTGCCCAAATATTCAATGTCGCCCGCTTCCATGTCCAGTGAGCCGGTGATGGCCTTCATGGTCGTGGTCTTGCCGGCGCCGTTGGAGCCGATCAGGGTGACGAGTTCGTTTTCACGGACCTCGAAGTCGATGCCTTTGACGGCCTTGATGCCGCCGTAGGAGACCTTGAGGCCTTTGACGCTGAGTAGGGTGCTTGCCATGGTGGTGTGTCCTTGCGCTTTCAATGGCCGCCTGTGCCCAAATAGGCTTCGATCACTTTCGGGTCTTTTTGCACCTGCGCTGGCGTGCCTTGCGAGAGCAGCTTGCCCCCGTCGAGCACGGTGACGCGGTCACACAGACCCATGACGAGTTTGACGTCGTGTTCGATCAGCAAGATCGTGCGGTTGTCGTTGCGGATACGGTCGATGAGTTCGCGCAGCTGCACTTTTTCCGTGGCGTTCATGCCCGCAGCGGGTTCGTCCAAGGCGATCAACTTGGGATCGGTGGCCAAGGCGCGTGCAATCTCCAAGCGGCGTTGGTCGCCGTAGCTCAGGGTGCGCGACTTGTAGTCAGCGAATTTGCCGATGCCCACGTAATCCAACAGTTCTTGTGCACGCTCAGCAATTTCAATCTCTTCGCGCTTGAAAGCGGGCGTGCGCAAGACCGCGCCGATTAGACCTGAATGCGTGCGCACATGGCGACCCACCATCACATTTTCCAAGGCTGTCATCTCGGCAAACAATCTGATGTTTTGGAAGGTGCGGGCAATGCCGGCCTTGGCCACTTCGTGCACGGCCGTGGGCTGGTAAGGCTGACCGGCCAACTCGAAGGTGCCGGAGTCGGGCGTGTACAGGCCAGTGAGGACGTTGAAGAACGTGGTCTTACCCGCGCCGTTGGGGCCGATCAGGCCATAGACCTGTCCGCGGTGAATTTCAATACCGACATCGCTGAGGGCTTGCAAGCCCCCAAAGCGTTTGGAGACATTGGCGACTTTGAGGATCGTTTCGCTCATGAATAGGCTCCGCTCACTTGTTTAAGGACTTGCCGTGTTCGGGCGCAGGCCACAAACCTTTGGGTCGCAAGAGCATGACGATGATCATGGCCAAGGCGATCAGCAATTGGCGAAGGATCTCAGGGGCCAAGCGGCCATCGGTCATGGCGGTGAGCGGGTGCGCCACGTGGCGCAGCAACTCGGGCAAACCGGCGAGCAACAGCGCGCCCAAAATGACACCGGGGATGTGCCCGATACCGCCGAGCACCACCATGGCCACCACCATCACCGACTCCATCAAGGAGAACGATTCGGGCGACACAAAGCGCTGGAACGAGGCGAACAACACACCCGACACACCACCGAAGGTGGCGCCCATGCCGAAGGCCATGAGTTTGAGGTTGCGCGTGTTCAGGCCCATGGCTTTGGCGGCGATTTCGTCTTCACGCACCGCCATCCAAGCACGGCCGATGCGCGAGCGCTCCAAGCGGTAAGACATGACCACCGCCAGCACCACAAAGAAAAGGAACAGGTAATAGTAGAGCGTGACCGGCTGGAAGGTGAAGCCCCCCACCGTCAAGCGCTGACCCAAGTCCAAACCAAACACCGAAATGCTGTCGATCTGGCTGATGCCTTTGGGACCGTTGGTGATGTTGATCGGACGGTCCATGTTGAGCAAGAAGATGCGGATGATCTCGCCAAAGCCCAAGGTCACGATGGCCAAATAGTCACCGCGCAACTTCAAGGTCGGCGCACCCAAAATCATGCCCACCACGCCCGCCAGGGCCGCGGCGAGCAGCATCACCAGCCAAATGCTCAAGTGAATGCCGGCAGGGAACATGGCGGCAAAGGCCGGGAAAGTGTCGCTCAGATGGGACGAACCCAACATCGCAAACAAATAACCGCCCACGGCGAAGAAGGCGATGTAGCCCAAATCGAGCAAACCGGCGTAGCCCACCACGATGTTCAGGCCCAAGGCCAAGAGCACGTAGAGCAACGCGATGTCCAAAATGCGCACCCACGAGTTGCTACCCGTCATTTGCAGCAAGATGGGCAGGGCCATCACGGCCACCGCGGCCATGATGAAGAGGATGAGGTGACGGGAGGCGTGAGCTTTGGTCATGGTGTTCTTCCGTGTCAAGCGCGATCGGCCACACGCTCACCGAGCAAGCCCGAGGGCCGCACAGTCAAGACGATGGCCAACACAATGAAGGCAAAAATGTCGGTGTACTGGCTGCCCAGCACACCCCCCGTGAGCTTGCCCAAATAGCCCGCACCGAGCGACTCGATGAGGCCCAAGGCAATACCACCCACCACCGCACCGGCCAAGTTGCCGATGCCACCCATGACCGCGGCCACAAACGCTTTGAGGCCAGGCATGAAGCCCATGGCGTGCTGCACCGTCCCGTAATTGGAGGCCCACATGACGCCAGCAATGGCCGCGAGCATGGCGCCGATGATGAAGGTCGCCGAGATCACCACGTCGGGCTTGATGCCCATGAGGGCCGCCACGCGAGGATTCTCGGCGGTGGCGCGCATGGCGCGACCCAAGTTGGTGCGGTTGACCAGCCACATCAGCAAGGCCAAGGTGATGGCGGTGGTGGCCAAGATGGTGACTTGCGTGACCGAGATCACGGCGCCACCGATGTGGATGGGCTCAGACGACAAGACCGAGGGGTAGGACTTGGGGTTGGGTTTCCAGATGATCATGGCCAAGGTTTGCAGCAAGATCGACATGCCGATGGCGGTGATCAGCGGCGCCAGACGCGGCGAATTGCGCAGCGGTCGGTAAGCCAACTTTTCAATCGTGTAATTGAGCACCGCGGCCACCACCATCGCAATGAGCGTGGCCATGATGAGCACCATCCAGCCCGGCATGTTGGGCGATGACTCTTGCATGCCCACGATGATGGTCCAACTGGTCAAGGCGCCGACCATGAGCACGTCGCCGTGCGCAAAGTTGATCAGGCCGATGATGCCGTACACCATCGTGTAGCCCAAGGCCACCAGAGCGTACATGCTGCCCAAAACCAATCCGTTGATGACTTGCTGCAGCAAGGTATCCATGTGCTTCTCTCCAGAAAAAAGCCCGCATGCCTCAGGCGCCTTTGGGGCAGACCGGGTGCGGGTGGTGGGGAATTGTAGCCATTGCGAACGATCGTTCGCCTACGTGTAAGCCCTATGGCCGCGGGGAAATGAATACCCAGTGGTGATTTTTCGCTGCTGCATCAGCCGAAGTACCGCCGCATTACCCGCGCTTATGTGTCGCGGGCTTGTGCATTCAAAGCGCGCCAATGCGCCATTTTTTCGGCAATCCGGATCTCCAAGCCCCGGTTGACCGGTTGGTAAAAATCGGGCTCGGGCATGCCATCGGGCACGTAACGCTCGCCTGCGGCAAAGGCATCGGGCTCATCGTGCGCATATCGGTAGCCCTGGCCATGGTCGAGCGACTTCATCAAAGCCGTCGGGGCATTGCGCAAATGCAAGGGCACAGGGCGCGTACCATCTTGTTTGACCCAAGCCTTGGCCGCTTTGTAGGCCTTGTAGGCCGCATTCGATTTCGGCGCAGCGGCCAAATACAAGACGCACTGCGCCAGCGCCAACTCCCCCTCGGGCGAGCCCAAACGTTCGTACACATCGGCCGCGTCCAAGGCCACGCGGATGGCGCGCGGATCGGCCAAGCCGATGTCTTCGTTGGCCATGCGGATCAGCCGACGAGCCATGTAGCGCGGGTCGGCCCCGCCGTCCAGCATGCGCACGAACCAATACAAAGCCGCGTTGGGGTCGGAGCCGCGCACGCTTTTGTGCAAGGCGCTGATGCTGTCGTAAAACTGATCACCACCTTTGTCGTAGCGGCGCATGCGCTCGCCCATGACTTGGAGCAACCAATCGTCGCTGATCGATTCGAGTTGCTGTGCCTGAGCGGCCACGGCCAAGGTCTCCAGCGTGTTGAGCATGCGCCGTGCGTCGCCGTCGGCGTAAGACACCAAGCGCTTGAGCGCAGCCTCCTCCATGATGGGCACAGCACCCTCCGAGCGCGCACGTTCGACGATGAGGGCCAAATCGGCTTCGTCCAAGGGTTGTAAGACGTAGACCGCGGCGCGCGACAAAAGCGCCGAATTCACCTCAAACGAGGGGTTCTCCGTGGTTGCGCCAATGAAGGTGAACAGCCCAGACTCGACGTGCGGCAAGAACGCGTCTTGCTGGCTTTTGTTGAAGCGGTGCACCTCGTCCACGAACACCATGGTGCGCTGTGGGCTCAGGCCGTGCAGGGCGTTTTGAGCGGCCTCCACCGCTTCGCGGATGTCTTTGACGCCCCCCAACACCGCGCTGATGGTGATGAACTGCGCATCAAAGGCATCGGCCATGAG
>DAISXI010000022.1:0-19720 GCA_036825935.1 Hydrogenophaga sp. | reverse complement strand
AAATCTACGGCGACGTGGTCACCGAGCGCCACCGCCACCGCTACGAGGCCAACGTGAACTACTTGGACCGTTTGCGCCAATCGGGCTTGGTGATTTCAGCCTTGACGCAACGCGAACAACTCACCGAGATCGTGGAGTTGCCCCACAGCGTGCACCCTTGGTATGTGGGCGTGCAGTTCCACCCCGAATTCAAGTCCACCCCTTGGGACGGCCACCCGCTGTTCAATGCCTTCATCAAGGCAGCGTTGGGTCACCAAGGCAGCCGTGGTTTGAAGGCCGTGGCCTGAAAGGCTTGTAAAACAGCATGAAACTCTGCGGATTTGACGTCGGCTTGAACCAGCGCTTTTTCTTGATCGCGGGCACCTGCTCGATCGAGGGATTGGAGATGTCCATTGAGGTCGCGGGCCGACTCAAAGAGGCTTGCTCCTCTTTGGGTATTCCCCTCATCTACAAAGGCTCCTTCGACAAAGCCAACCGCTCCTCGGGCAACACCCCACGCGGCATGGGCTTGGACGCGGGCCTGAAGGTGCTCGACGAGGTGCGCCGTCAAATCGGCGTGCCCATCCTCACCGATGTGCACGACGAGTCGCAGGTCAAGGCCGTGGCCAGCGTGGTCGATGTGTTGCAAACCCCCGCGTTTTTGTGTCGCCAGACCGATTTCATCCGCGCCGTGGCCCAGTCGGGCAAGCCGGTGAACATCAAAAAAGGCCAGTTCCTCGCCCCTTGGGACATGAAGAACGTGATCGACAAGGCCCGCTCTGCCGCCCGCGAAGTGGGCTTGCCCGAAGACAACTTCCTGGCCTGTGAACGCGGCGTGAGCTTTGGCTACAACAACCTCGTGGCCGACATGAGCAGCCTGGCCGAGATGCGAAAAACCGGCGCGCCGGTGGTGTTCGACGTGACGCACTCGGTGCAAAAGCCCGGTGGTCAAGGCACCAGCAGCGGTGGTGCCCGCGACATGGTGCCGGTGCTCGCTCGCGCCGGTGTGGCCGCCGGCGTCTCGGGCCTGTTCATGGAAACCCACCCCAAGCCCGCCGAGGCTTGGTCCGACGGCCCCAACGCGGTGCCTTTGGGCAAAATGAAGGCCTTGCTCGAGACCCTCGTGGAGCTCGACACCGTCACCAAACGACACTCCTTTTTAGAGGACGATTTCTCATGAGCGGCTACATCATTGCCCACGTGCAAGTCACGAACCCCACCCAATACGAAGAGTACAAAAAATGGTCCACCGCGGCCATGAAAACCGCCGGTGCCGAGGTGTGCGTGCGCGGCGGCCAAGTCAAGGTGCTGGAGGGCGATTGGGCCCCTGAGCGCTTGGTCATCATGAAATTCCCCAGTTTTGAGGCCGCCCAGGCCTTTTACGAGCTCCCCGAATACCGCCAAGCCCGCGAGGCCCGCGCCGGTGCGGCCATCATGCGCATGGTGGCGGTCGAAGGCCTGTGATCCGTTTTTATTTTTCCACTGAGAGAACCTGAACATGAGTGCAATCGTTGATATCGTTGGTCGTGAAGTCTTGGACAGCCGTGGCAACCCCACGGTGGAGTGCGACGTGCTGTTGGAGTCCGGCGTCATGGGCCGTGCGGCCGTGCCCTCGGGCGCCTCGACCGGTTCGCGCGAAGCCATCGAGCTGCGCGACGGCGACAAAAGCCGCTACCTCGGCAAGGGTGTGCTCAAAGCCGTTGAGAACATCAACACCGAAATCAGCGAAGCCGTCTTGGGTCTGGACGCGTCCGAGCAAGCCTTCTTGGACAAGACCTTGATCGACTTGGACGGCACCGACAACAAAGGCCGTTTGGGCGCCAACGCCATGTTGGCCGTCTCCATGGCCGTGGCCCGCGCCGCCGCGGAAGAAGCCGGCCTGCCGCTGTACCGCTACTTCGGTGGCATGAGCGCGGTGCAAATGCCCGTGCCCATGATGAACGTGGTCAACGGTGGCGCACACGCCAACAACAACCTCGACTTGCAAGAGTTGATGATCATCCCCGTGGGCGCACCGACGTTTCGCGAAGCCCTGCGCTGGGGTGCCGAGGTGTTCCACGCCCTGAAGAAAATCATGCACGACAAAGGCATGAGCATCGCCGTCGGCGACGAAGGTGGCTTTGCCCCCAACGTGCCCAGCCACGAGGCCGCGCTGCAAATGATCTTGGACGCCATCAGCAACGCCGGCTACACCCCCGGTGAACAAATCGCCTTGGGTCTGGACTGCGCCGCCAGCGAGTTCTACAAAGACGGCAAATACCACTTGGATGGCGAAGGCATGGTCTTGAGCGCCGAGCAGTGGACCGATATGTTGGCCACCTGGGTCGACAAGTACCCCATCATCAGCATCGAAGACGGCATGGCCGAAGGCGACTGGGACGGCTGGAAACTCTTGACCGATCGCTTGGGCAAGAACGTGCAAATCGTCGGTGACGACCTGTTCGTGACCAACACCAAGATCCTCAAAGAAGGCATCGACAAAGGCATCGCCAACTCGATCCTGATCAAGATCAACCAGATCGGCACCTTGACCGAGACCTTCGCCGCCATCGAAATGGCCAAGCGCGCCGGTTACACCGCCGTCATCAGCCACCGCTCGGGCGAGACCGAAGACAGCACCATTGCCGACATCGCCGTGGGCACCAACGCCGGTCAAATCAAAACCGGTTCGCTCTCGCGTTCGGACCGCATGGCCAAGTACAACCAACTGCTGCGCATCGAAGAAGACCTCGGAGATGTGGCCGTGTACCCCGGCCGCGCAGCCTTCTACAATCTGCGCTGAACATGACCATCCGCCCCATCCCCTTGCTCTTGCTGGCCTTGCTGCTGGTGCTGCAAGCCCAGCTGTGGTTTGGTCGCGGCAGCGTGTGGGAAGTGGCCCAGATGCGCAACACCTTGGCCGCCCAGCAAGAACTCAACCGCTTAGCCCAAGCCACCAACGAGCAACTCGCCAACGAGGTGAGCGACTTGCAAGAGGGCTTGGGTATGGTCGAAGAACTCGCTCGCCACGAGCTGGGCATGGTCAAACCCAACGAGGTCTTTGTTCAGTACGCGCAAAACCCGCGCTGACATGGCCCTCACCGTCACCCTACTCGGTGGCGAATCCAGCGGTAAAAGTACGCTGGCGCAATCCCTCATCACCACCTTAGAGCGCCTACATGGCTTGCGCTGTGTGGGCGTGGACGAGGGCTTGCGCCGTTGGTGCATGGAACACAACCGCCCACCCAGCGCCCATGAACAAGCCGCCATCGCGGACCAACAAAGCGAGCGCATCGCCGAAGCGGCCGAGCGCCCCAGTGTGGACGTGGTCGTGGCCGACACCACCGCGCTCATGACGGCGGCCTACAGCGAGCAGTATTTTCAAGACATGGGCCTGTGGCCCGAGGCGCTGCGCGCGCAGTCACGCTACACACACACCTGGCTCATGGGCTTGGACACGCCTTGGCAGGCCGATGGTGCGTGGCGCGACGGCCCTGCGGCGCGCGCCGCCACCGACGGATTGCTGCGCCAGCGCTTGGGCGACGCGGGGCTGGCCTACGCCACGCTGTGGGGCACCGCCCACGAGCGGCTGGCACAAGCGCTGCACGCACTCAAGCCAGCACTCGGCTTGGACTTGGCCGATGGTCCCGAGCGCGACAGCCGCCGCACCTGGCGTTGCGAACACTGCGCCGACCCGGCGTCCGAACACCGCTTGTTTGGTTTTTGCCCCCGCGCGTCCTGAAGTGACCTGCGCGACAATGTTTCACCATGATCCTGAATCTCCAAGGTCACGCCCTCTTCGCCGACACCGGCGGTGCTGAGCACGACCCCAGCCGCCCCACCGCCGTGTTCATCCACGGCGTTCTCAACGACCACCACGTTTGGCGCAACGCTGCGCAGCAAGTCGCCACCTGGGGTTGGAATGTGCTCGCCTTGGACTTGCCAGGACACGGCCAAAGCGCGGGACCTGCACCCAGCAGCGTGGAGGCCGCTGCCGACACCGTCTTGGCCTATTTGAACGCATTACACATCAACGAAGCGGCCTTGATTGGCCACAGCTGGGGTTCCTTGATCGCACTGGAGGCCGCGGCCCGAGACTCCGCTCGGCAACCCGGTCGGGTGTGCGCCTTGGTCATGGTGGGGACGGCCTACCCCATGCGCGTTTCGCCCGCCCTGCTCGACTTGGCCCTCAGCGATCCGCTCAAAGCCATCGAGAAAATCACCCGCTACTCCCACACCGCAAACACCGACGCGGCGATCGTTCAAACCAGTCGCTCGCTGATGCAGACCGTTCACCTACGCGACCCCGCTGCAGCCGTGATGCACACCGGCTTCATGGCCTGCGATCAATACCGAGGCGCTGAAGCAGCCATCAAGCGGCTGAGCTGCCCAGTCTGCTTGGTGCTGGGGCAAAGTGACCAAATGACGCCACTGGCCGCTGCACAAAGCCTCATTGACTGGGCTGCGACCGCCAGCGTGGTGAAGGTCGACGCTGGGCACGCCATCATGAGCGAAGCCCCCGAGGCCCTGCGTCAAGCCTTGTTTCACGCTTTGCAAAGCAAGCCTTGAGCTGAAGGCTCAGCCCTTCACTGGGCCGTGTCACTGCCCGGCATTTGGCGCCGAACGTCCAGAAAAATGTGGGCGGCGTCCACCGGATCAAACCGGTGCGGCTGGCCGCAAAACTCGCAGGTCACATCGACCTGACCTTGCTCGGCCAAAATCGACTCGACCTCGTCGGCTCCCAAGCTTCGCAGCATGGCGCTGACGCGTTCGCGCGAACACGAGCAGCGAAAACGCGGGCCCTCTTCGCCCGTCAAGGGATCAAAGCGCACCACGTCTTCTTCCCAAAACAGGCGGCGCAGAATCGTCTCGGCGTCCAGCGTCAGCAGCTCTTCGCGCTTCAAGCTGGAGGCCAAAATCGAGATGCGGTTGTAGTCCTCGCTTTGGCCGATGTGGTCTTCGTCCCCGCGCTGCACGCCACCGCCCAAATTGGCTTGGCCTTGCATGGGCAGGCGCTGGATCAAGAGGCCCGCGGCCACTTGGTCGTTGGCCGCCAGCACCAAACGGGAGTCGAGCTGTTCGCTTTGCAGCATGTAGTGCTCGATCACCTCACTCAAACGCTCCAAGTTTTCGCCGTGGTCGCCCACCAAGGGCACGACGCCTTGGTACGGCTGCTGCCCAGGCAAACGGTCTTGCGGATCCAAAGTGATGGCGCAGCGGCCCAAGCGGTGGACGTTGACCATGTGCGACAAACGGGCGTCATCGGCCACTTCACCCATGACGGTGGCGGTGGCGCGCAGGCTCAGGTCGGAGCGCACCTCGGCCACGGCCAGCTTGAGCGGGCCGTCGCCCATGATTTGCATCACCAAGGCACCGTTGAACTTGATGTTGGCTTGCATGAGCGTGGCCGCGGCGGTCATCTCGCCGAGCAGCTCCTGCACCGCGGCCGGGTAAGCCCCCGCCAAGGCGCGCCGCTGCAGGATGGTTTGCCACGCATCGGTCAGGCGAACGAGCATGCCGCGCACGGGCTTGCCCTCAAAAATAAAGGTGTGTAGTTCAGACAATCGCGACTTTCGACAATTCAAGACAAGGGTTTGAGCCCGCGTCGGTGGCGCTGGGCGTTGGCCACGTAATGGGCTGCGCTTCGGCGCAAACCCTCGATTTGTTCGGGCGTGAGCTCGCGCACGACCTTGGCCGGTGTGCCCATGATCATGACGCCATCGGGGAACACCTTGCCCTCGGTGACCAGCGAGCCGGCACCGACCAAGCAGTGGCGGCCGATGCGCGCTTGGTTGAGTACCACGGCACCGATGCCGATCAGCGAACCATCGCCCACGCTGCAGCCGTGCAAGACGGCTTGGTGGCCCACGGTCACGCCTTCGCCGATGGTCAAGGGCACGCCCGCATCGGCGTGCAGCACGCTGCCGTCTTGCACGTTGCTGTTGGCCCCGATGGTGATGGTGGCGGTGTCGCCACGCGCCACCGCGCCGTACCACAGGCTGCTGTGCTCGCCCATGACCACGTCGCCCATGACCTGGGCATTGGGCGCCACCCAAGCACTGTCGGGCACTTGGGGGCTGAGGTCGTCGAGTTGGTAAATGGCCATGGGTCTCCTGGGTCAATGGGGGGGCGAGAACTAGAATTGTAGGGATGACGCTGCGCCACCGTGCCCTGACCCTGTTGTGCCTGAGTGACCCTCAGGCCAAATGCGCGGCGGTGCACCAGTTGCGCGCCGAAGCCCACACCAGCCGCTGGGGCGAGGAGGACGCCCTCCAAGCCCCCGAACACCTCGCCCTGCCCGGCCGTCCCGAGCGCCCGTTCTTGGTGCCCGCCTTGTCGGTGCCCCACCGCAGCCCCTTCACGCCAGAGGGTTTGGCGGCTTTGGTGCACTCGATTGCCCACATCGAATTCAACGCGATCAACCTGGCGCTGGACGCGGTTTGGCGCTTCCCTCACATGCCCAGCGCTTTTTACAGCGATTGGCTGCGCGTGGCCGACGAAGAGGCCCAACACTTTGGCCTGCTGCAGGCCGAACTCCAAGCCATGGGCCACGCTTACGGCGATTTTGAAGCCCACGACGGCCTGTGGGGCATGTGTGTCAAAACGCAAGACGACATCACCGCGCGCATGGCCTTGGTGCCGCGAACGCTGGAAGCGAGGGGCCTGGACGCCACCCCACTCATCCAAGCCAAGTTGCGCAAGGTAGGCACGTCCGCGGCCCTGCGCACGGTGGCGGTGCTGGACGTGATCCTGCGCGAAGAAATCGGCCACGTGGCCATCGGCAACCACTGGTACGGCTGGTTGTGCCAACGACAGGGCATCGACCCGGTGGCCCACTACCGCGTCTTGGCCCGCACCCACGCCGCGCCGCGCCTCAAACCGCCGCTCAACGACACCGCCCGCTTGGCCGCGGGCTTCAGCCAGGTCGAACTGGACTACCTGCTCAGCACCTGATCAGCCGCGCGGGTGGTGCTGGGCGACCACCGTCTTGAGCCGCTCGCGCGCCACGTGGGTGTAAATCGTGGTGGTGGAAATGTCGACGTGCCCGAGCAGCAGCTGCACCGCGCGCAAATCCGCGCCGTGGTTGAGCAGGTGCGTGGCAAACGCGTGGCGCAAAGTGTGCGGCGACAGGGGCGTGGTGATGCCAGCCTGCCAAGCGTATTTTTTAACCAAGTTCCAAAACATCACGCGGCTCATGGCTTGGCCGGCGGTGGTGCCGCGCGAGCTCACGAACAGGTCTTCGCTGCTGCGCCCAGCCAAGATGGCCACACGGGACTGGGCCAGGTAGCGCTCCAACCACTGGCCGGCCACTTGCCCGTAGGGCACCAAACGTTCCTTGTTGCCCTTGCCGGTGATGCGCAAGACCTGTTCATTCAAAGCCACGTGCCAGGTTTTGAGGTCCACCAACTCGCTCACGCGCAGGCCGCTGGCGTACATCAACTCCAGCATGGCGCGGTCGCGAAGACCCAGGTCGGTATCGGTGTCGGGCGTGGCCAACAAGGTGTCGACCTGTTGTTCGCTCATGGCTTTGGGCACGCGCATCGGCGTTTTGGCTGAGACCAAACGCAGGGTGGGGTCCTGCGCCACCCAACGTTCGCGCAGCGCCCAACGAAAGTAACGCTTGAACACCGTCAGGCGGCGGTTGGCCGTGGTCGCGCGGGCCTGGGCGTGTTCAGCCGAAAAGTACGCATTCAAATCGGCCTCGGTGGCTTGCAGCAAGGTTTTGCCTTGGGGCGCCAACCAGCCGGCCAAACGCTCCAAGTCGCGCCGGTAAGCCTCCAAACTGTTTTTGGACAAACCGTCTTCCAGCCACAAGGCATCGACAAACGCATCGGCTGCGCCTCGCAAGGGCACAGGGCCCACGACAGACCGAGACTCTGGCTGGTTCATGCTGGAAAAACCCTCGAAAAACAACGGCCATACTGGGGAAAACCCACCCAAGCCGATACGCAATTACCCGTGGGTCGAGCGTCAAGGCCTCGGGTATTCTGCACCTTTCTGTACACCACAACGAGGAGACTTCTCATGCGTGTTTTCAAACAAATGGCTTTGGGTTTGGGATTGGCCTTGATCGGCTCCAGCGCCTTGGCCCAACAGCAATTCATCAACGTGCTCACCGGTGGTCAAAGTGGCGTGTATTACCCTGTCGGTGTGGCGATCTCCCAGATCTACGCCAAAGACATCCCCAACGTGCGCTCCACCGCCCAAGTCACCAAGGCCTCGGTGGAAAACCTCAACCTCTTGCAAGCCGGTCGTGGTGAACTCGCCTTGACCTTGGCCGACTCCTTGTCTGACGCTTGGCAAGGCAACACCGAGGTGGGCTTTGCCAGCAAGCTCGACAAGCTGCGCGGCATCAGCGCCACCTACAACAACTACGTGCAAATCGTGGCCAGCGCCGACTCGGGCATCAAAACCATCGCCGACCTCAAAGGCAAACGCCTGTCGGTGGGCGCGGCCAAATCCGGCACCGAGCTCAACGCCCGTGCGGTCTTGAAGGCTGCGGGCTTGGAATACAAAGACTTGGCCAAGGTCGAGTACCTGCCGTTTGGTGAATCGGTGGAATTGATGAAGAACCGCCAACTCGACGCCACCTTGCAGTCGGCCGGCTTGGGTGTGGCTTCGATTCGCGACTTGGCCACGGCCATCAAAATCGTCGTGGTGCCCGTGCCTGCTGACGTCGTGGCCAAGGTCGGTGACCCAGCTTACCAACCCACCGTGATCCCCGCCAACACCTACGTCGGACAAACCACCGACGTGCCCGCCGTCGCCATCCCCAACTTCTTGGTGAGCCACACCGGTGTGTCCAACGATTTGGCCTACCAAATGACCAAGGCGCTGTACACCAACATCGACACGCTCTACGCCTCGCACAACTCGATCAAGGTCATGAAGCGCGAGAACGCCATCAAAGGCATGCCCATTCCTTTGCACCCCGGTGCCGAGCGTTACTACCGGGAAGTTGGCCTGATCAAGTGATCGGCACCTGAACCCCCTCGCGGCCCCTTTCACGGGGCCGCCTTTCTTCATCCCTACCCGACCCAACATGAGCGACACCTCCACCCCACTGCGCGGCGCGGTTTTTTGGATTGCCGTGGCGTTTTCTGCGTTCCAGCTGACGATGGCGGCCTTTCACCCGCTCTCCAGCCAAGTGATCCGCGCCATCCACGTGGGCTTTGTGCTGCTGCTGGTGTTCACCCTGTTTCCGCCCATGGCCAACAAAACCGGCTGGCTGGGCGGCATGGGGCGCAGCTTGGGCTGGGCCTTGGGTCTGATCGGATTTTCCTCGGGCCTTTACCAGTGGGTGTTCGAGGCCGAACTCACGCAGCGCTCGGGTGATCTCACCCAAGCCGATTGGGTGATCGGCACCGTGACCATCGCGCTCGTGTTTGAAGCGGCACGGCGCGTCATGGGCTGGGGTTTGCCCTTGATTTGCGGCCTGTTCCTGGCTTACGGCATGTTTGGTCAATACCTGCCGGGTGCGTTCGCCCACCGCGGCTATGGCTTGGACCAAATCGTCGGGGTCTTGGGCTTTGGCACCGAGGGCATTTACGGCACACCCACCTACGTGTCATCGACCTTTATTTTCCTGTTCATTTTGTTCGGCTCGTTTTTGGAACAAGCCGGCATGATCCGACTCTTCAACGACTTCGCCATGGGCACCGTGGGCCACACGCGTGGGGGCCCGGCCAAGGTGTCGGTGATCTCCTCGGGCCTGATGGGCACCATCAACGGCTCGGGCGTGGCCAATGTGGTCACCACCGGACAATTCACCATTCCCCTGATGAAGCGCTTTGGTTACTCGCCCGCCTTTGCCGGCGGTGTGGAGGCCACCTCGAGCATGGGCGGGCAGATCATGCCGCCGGTCATGGGTGCCGTGGCTTTCATCATGGCCGAGACCATCAACGTGCCCTACTTGGCCATCGTGCAAGCGGCCATCATCCCAGCCATCCTGTATTTCGTGACGGCGTTCTGGATGGTGCATTTGGAGGCCGGCCGCAAAGGCTTGGTGGGCTTGCCCAAAGAGGAGTGCCCCAACCCTTGGACTGCGGTGCGCGAGCGCTGGTATTTGCTCTTGCCCCTGGTGGGCTTGGTCGCCTTGCTGTTCTCGGGCTACACGCCCATGTTCTCGGGTACCGTTGGCTTGGGCCTGACGGTGATTTTGATTTTTGGCGCAGCGGTGATCAGTGGCGTCAAGGGCAGCGCCTTGCGCGTGCTGTTCTGGGTCTTGCTGGGCATGGCCTGTGCCGGTTTTGTGGAGTTCGGGGTCATCACCTTTTTTGCCATCATCGGCGTGCTCTTGGCACTGACCTTTGCGCTTCGCGTGGGAGCCGATGCCCGAACCTTGGCGGTCAAAGCCTTGGTCGAAGGTGCTCGCCACGCCCTGCCCGTGGCCATCGCTTGCGCCTTGGTGGGCGTCATCATCGGCGTCATCAACTTGACTGGCGTGGCCGCCGAAATGGGCGGGCACATCATCGCCATTGGCCGCGAAAGTCTGTTCTTGGCCCTGTTCCTGACCATGCTGACCTGTTTGGTGCTGGGCATGGGCATCCCCACCATCCCCAACTACATCATCACCAGCTCACTGGCCGCACCGGTCTTGTTGGAGCTGGGCGTACCGCTGATCGTCTCGCACATGTTCGTGTTTTATTTCGGCATCATGGCCGACCTCACGCCGCCCGTGGCCTTGGCGGCCTTCGCGGCCGCGCCCATCGCGAAAGAAAAAGGGCTCAAGATCAGCATCCAAGCCGTGCGCGTGGCCATGGCTGGTTTCATCGTGCCCTTCATGGCGGTCTACAGCCCAGCGCTGATGTTGCAAACCGGCGATGTGTGGGACACGGTGTGGATCGTCTTCAAAGCCTTGGTGGCCATCGCCATGTGGGGCGCGGGTGCGATCGGTTTCTTGGTCGGACCGCTGCAATGGTGGGAACGCGCGTGGGCCATCGTGGCGGCCAGCTTCCTGGTGGTCGCTTTGCCTTTGACGGATGAAATCGGTCTGGGTGCTGTGGCCGTGTTCGTGATCTGGCACCTCTGGCGCACCCGCCGCGCCGCGGCCTTGGCGTGACGGCCCTCGGCATCTGCCTGAGCTTGGCCACGCTCAGCGGCCCCGCCGTGTGGGTGCCGGGTGAGCGATTCACCTTGGCGTGGACGCACAGCATCGAGAAAACCCGTTGGGAAGAGGACTACACCGTGCAGTGGCAGGGCGAGCCCGCCAAGCCGGTCTTGATCGCGACCGAGGCACGCATCCGCGGCTCGGGCGCGGGCATGGAGCCGCCGCCCGAGGCGGTGCTGCAAGGCGGCTGGTGGCGCTACCCCCCGGCGGTGCGCCAGCCCAGCGAGTTACCGCTGACCCGCTCGGTCTTCACCGCCGACTTTGAACGCTGCGATGCGCGAGGTTGCCGGCCTTTGTCGCACTGGCTGCCCAGCGACGGGGGCGTCACCCTGCTGCGCGCCTGCACGCAGCCCACGGTATCCTTGAGCCCGTGAACTTCGCCCAACTGCTCTTCCCCGATTTCTCGCTCATCGTCTGCGGCTACCTCTTGTGCCGCTACACGGCACTGGACCGCAAAGTCTGGGAGCCGATCGAAATCTTGGTCTATTACTTTTTGTTCCCGGTCATGCTGTTCTACGCCATGGTCAAGTCGCCCTTGGATTGGGCGGGCACCTCCAGCCTCATGGGCGCGGGCTTGGTCCTTGGGCTGTTGGGCATTGCCCTGGCTTACTCCTTGCCTCATTGGCCGTGGCTGGGTCGACGCATCGACCGGCGTTTGCACGCGGCCAGCGCGCAAATCGGTTTTCGCTTCAACTCCTTCATCGCCTTGGCTTTGGCCGACAAGGTCGCGGGGGCCGAGGGTTTGGTGTTGATCGCGGTGCTCATCGGTGTGTGTGTGCCCTTGTTGAATATCGGTGCGGTCTGGCCCATGGCCCGCAACGGACGGATCGGTTTTTGGAACGAGCTGCGCCGCAACCCCCTGATCATCGCCACGGCCAGCGGTTTGGTGGCCAACCTGCTGGGCTTTTCCATGCCGGAGTGGCTCTCACCCACGGTCAACCGCATCGGTCAGGCCTCCTTGGCTTTGGGCTTGATGGCCGCCGGGGCTGGCATGCAATTGGGCAGCTTGGCGCAGGCCAAAACCTTGGGTGGACTGGTGCTGGGCATCAAACACTTGGGCATGCCGCTCATTGCACTGGGTGTGGCTATGCTCTTCGGCTTGACGCCCACACAAACCACGGTGCTGTTGATGTTCTCGGCCTTGCCCACCGCCTCGAGCTGTTACGTTTTGGCGGCGCGCATGGGCCACAACGGCGCGTATGTCGGGGGCTTGGTGACGCTCTCCACGGTGCTGGGCATGCTCAGCCTGCCATGGGCCTTGGGGGTGTTGGCGCATGGGTGAGCCCCACATCGGCTTGGGCCATGGCCCAGCGCCGGTGCTCTTGCACCAAAGCACTGGGGTGATCGGCTCGCTCGGCCAAGGCCTGTAAATACAAGGCTTGGGTCTTCTCATCGGGCGCGCTGCGCACCGCATTGCCCAGGGCAATGGCCACGTTGCGCAACCAACGCTCGTGCCCGATGCGCCGGATCGCACTGCCCTCGGTTTGGCGATCAAAATCGGCCTCGCTCCAGCGCCACACGTCCAGCAAGTGCGCTTGTGCGATGGGTGCGCGGGCGTCGAAGTCGGACAAGTTGCTGCACTGCGCGTACTTGTTCCATGGGCACGCCAACTGGCAATCGTCGCAGCCATAGATGCGGTTGCCCATCAGGGGACGCAGGGCTTCATCAATGGGCCCAGCGTGCTCGATCGTGAGGTAAGAAATGCAGCGCCGTGCGTCCAAGCGGTACGGGCCCACGATGGCCCCGGTTGGGCAGGCCGTGATGCACGAGTTGCACTGGCCGCAGTGCGCGCTGATGGACTCGCTCTCGGGCAGTGACAAACTCAAGTAGATTTCGCCCAAGAAAAACGCCGAGCCCGCTTCGCGGTGCAAGACCAAGGTGTGTTTGCCGCGCCAACCCAGCCCGCTGCGCGCGGCCAACTCGGCTTCGAGCACTGGCGCGGAGTCACAAAACACCCGCGCTTGCAGCGGGGCCACGGCTTGAGCGATGCGATCGCTCAAGCGCTGCAAGCGTTGACGCAAGACCTTGTGGTAGTCACGCCCCCGGGCGTAAACCGATACCACGGCTTGGTCTGGCTCCCGCAATCGCACGGTTTCGCGCTCGACCCAATCGGGTGGGGTGTCGCGTGGCAGATAATCCATGCGCACGGTGAGCACACTCACCGTGCCCGGCAGCAGCTCGGCGGGACGGGCGCGGCGCAGTCCGTGTCGCGCCATGTAGTCCATGTCGCCGTGAAAGCCTTGGTCCAACCAAGCCAACAAACCGGGTTCGGCGTCGCGCAAGTCCACGCCGCTCACGCCAATTTGAGAAAATCCCAGCTCACGGGCCCAAGCCCGGATGTCTGAAACGAGTGGAGTTGCATGGACAGTCACACCGCCATTGTAGGAACGCCGGCCCAGCCGTGGCGCGGCGCATGGCGAGACGAGTCCGACACCGAGACCTTTGCCCAAGGATTGGCTCACTGCCACGCGGTGCGCAACGCCACCCTCAACTTGCACGGCGACTTGGGCGCGGGCAAAACCACCTTCGTGCGCCACCTGCTGCGCGCCTTGGGCGTGAGCGGGCGAATCAAAAGCCCCACTTACGCCGTGGTGGAGCCGCACAGCGCGCCCGGCCTGTCCATTTGGCACTTCGACTTCTACCGGTTCAACGACCCGCGCGAATGGGAAGACGCGGGTTTTCGTGAACTCTTTGCCAGCCCCGGACTCAAGTTGGTGGAGTGGCCCGAACACGCGGGCGATGCCCTCACGGTGATCGACATGAGCTTGACCATCCAAACGCACGAAGACGGCTTGCGCAGCCTGCGCGCCATTGCCCACACCGACACGGGTCGCCAGCTCTTGGCGGCTTTGCCCCCGAGCACACCATGAGCAACGCCGTCAACCGCCGCACCCTGCTCGGGGCCAGCTCCTTGGTTTTGCTGTTGGGGCCGCAACAGATTGCGCACGGCGCCCAAGTGGTGGCGGTGCGCTTGTGGCCCGCCGAGGACTACACCCGCATCACCATCGAATCCGACAGCCCGCTCAAAACCACGCAACGCTTTGTCAACGACCCGCCACGCATGGAAGTGGACTTGCAAGGTCTGGACCTCTTGCCCAGCCTGAGCGCCTTGGTGGGCAAACTGCGCAGCGACGACCCCAACATCGCCGGCATGCGCGTGAGCCAACACGGCTCTGGGGTCGTTCGCTTGGTGGTCGACCTCAAACTGCCGATCGCCCCGCAAAGCTTCAGCCTCAAACCCACCGCACCCTACCAACACCGCTGGGTGCTCGACCTCTACCCCGTCACGCCACCCGACCCCTTGGCGCAACTGATTGAACAGCGCTTGGCCGACTTGGAGCGGCGCGTGGGCAATGCGGGCGACACGCCCAGCACCGACCCCCTGGGTGATTTGTTGGCCCAGCGCGGCCAACTGCCCAAAGCACCCCAAACTCCATCCGCCACACCCAGCAAACCCACCCACCGAGGGGGGGCCTCGATGGGTGAGCGGCTGATCGTGGTCGCGCTCGACCCGGGACATGGCGGTGAAGACCCCGGCGCCATTGGCCCCGGCGGCACCTTTGAGAAAAACGTGGTGCTGCAAATCGCCCAACGCTTGCGCGATCGCATCAACAACACGCGGGTCCATGGCTTGCCCATGCGCGCCTTCATGACGCGCGACGGCGACTTCTTTGTGCCCTTGCACGAACGAGTGCGCAAAGCGCAACGGGTCAACGCCGATCTGTTCATCAGCATCCACGCCGACGCCTTCTACAGCCCGCGCCCCCAAGGCGCCAGCATTTTCGCTTTGAGCACGCGCGGCGCCACGAGTGCCGCGGCCCGTTGGATGGCCAACAAAGAAAACTCCTCCGATCAAATCGGCGGCATCAACGTCAAGGTCAAGGACAACAGCATCCGAAGTGCGCTCATCGACATGAGCACCACGGCACAAATCAAGGACAGCCTCAAAGTGGGCAGTGCCATGTTGGGCGAGGTGGGCAAAGTGGGTCGCTTACACAAACCCAGGGTGGAACAAGCCAACTTCGCGGTGCTGCGCGCGCCCAACATTCCCAGCGTGTTGGTGGAAACGGCGTTCATCAGCAACCCCGACGAAGAAAAACGCCTGCGCAGCACCGCTTACCAAAACCAATTGACCGATGCGCTGCTGCGCGGCGTGGTGCGCTACTTCACCCAACACCCGCCGTTGGTCTAGCGCCGCGGCACCTGATCAGCGCCACTGGAAGTAGGCGTAGGCCACCGCGGCCAAAGCCAACGTCCCCCAGCCGATCCACTCCATGAGGGGGCGCAGCTTGGGCTCCATGGCGGGGCCGAATCGGCCCATCAACCAGCCCACCAAAAAGAAACGACCGCCACGACCCAAGATTGAGGCTAAGACAAAGGGCAAGAGCGGCATGGCCATGCTGCCAGCCGCGATGGTGAAGGCTTTGTAAGGAATCGGCGAGAAACCGGCCAACAACACGGCCCAGAAACCCCAATCGACAAACCACGCCTTGGCCAAGTCGATTTTGGAGCCCCAACCGGTTTGGGCTATCCAGGGCATGACGGCATCGATCGCCCAAGCCCCAATCGCGTAACCGAAGACGCCACCGGCCACCGAGGTCAGGGTGGTGATCAACGCGAAGCGAAACCACCGCTGGGGCTGGGCCAAACACATGGGTGCGAGCATCACGTCAGGCGGTATGGGGAAAAAAGACGACTCAGCAAAACTGATGCCACCCAGATACCAAGAGGCTTTGGGGTGTCGGCTCCAAGCCATCACGCGGTCGTACAGAGCGCCAAACAATTTCACGTTGATTCCTCTTGTCGAACCCCGAAGGGCGAAGCCCGCATTATCCGGCCTGCGCAGAGCGCCCACCTACAATGGCCACCATGACTTTTCGCTACCCTGCGACGCCCGCGCCCATTCGGGAATTGCCCGACGAACTCATCAGCCAAATCGCCGCCGGTGAGGTGATCGAGCGCCCCGCGTCGGTCGTGCGCGAGTTGGTCGACAACGCCTTGGACGCTGGGGCCAACCAAGTCACCTTGCGTTTGCTCGCCGGCGGCGTGCGCCTGATCGCGGTTGAAGACAACGGCAGCGGCATCCCCAGCGCGGAATTGCCCACCGCGCTCAAGCGCCACGCCACCAGCAAAATCCGCAACCTGCACGACTTGGAGAGTGTGGAGACCATGGGCTTTCGCGGCGAGGCCTTGGCGGCCGTGGCCTCCATCGCACAGGTCAGCATCGCCTCACGCAGCTCCGTGGCCTCGGAGGCGCACGGCTGGTTGATCGACGCGCGCAGCGGGGAAATCGGTCCTCACCCCCGCGAGGTCGGCACCACGGTGGAGGTGCGCGAACTCTTCTACGCCACACCGGCGCGGCGCAAATTCCTCAAAACCGACGCCACCGAACTGGCGCACTGCGTCGAAGCCGTGCGCCGGCACGCCTTGGCGCGCCCCGACGTGGGCTTTGCCATTTGGCACGAAGGCAAGTTGGTGGCCCAGTGGCGCGCCGTGGACGCGCTCGGCATGGCCGCGTTTCGCCAACGCTTGGCCGATGTCTTGGGCGAAGACTTTGTGAAAGACAGCGTCACCGTGCAATGGCCCGAAGCCGGCACCGAGCACGACAGCGGCGTGCAGGTCATTGGTTTGGCCGGCATTCCGGACGCCGCGCGCTCGCGCGGCGACTGGCAATACGCCTACGTCAACGGCCGCTACGTGCGCGACAAGGTCATTGGACACGCCGCGCGCAGCGCCTACGAAGACGTCTTGCACGGCCACCGCCAACCGGTCTACGCGCTCTACATCGGCATCGACCCGGCGCGCGTGGACGTCAACGTGCACCCCACCAAAATCGAGGTGCGCTTTCGCGACAGCCGCGAGGTGCACCAAGCCGTTCGCCGCGCCGTCGACCAAGCCTTGGCCCAACCGCGCACCGCCACGGCCGGTGAAGCGGCACCCATGGCTTCGAGCACCCCGTCTTGGAGCCCCGCACCCAGCCAGAACCAAAGCCGCTTGGACTGGCAGCCGCCGCGCCCCAGCGCGGGCTCGGTCAGCGATGTTTACGCCACTTGGCCCAGTGCGCCCATCGCGTCCCAGCCCACGCCCGCGCCCAGCGAAGGGGATTGGCCACTGGGCCGCGCCTTGGCGCAGCTGCACGGCGTGTACATCTTGGCGGAAAACGCCCAAGGCCTGCTCATCGTGGACATGCACGCGGCGCACGAGCGCATCGTCTACGAGCGCTTGAAACAGCAAATGGACCAATCCGACATGGGCAGCCAGCCCTTGCTCATTCCCGCCACCTTCCCGGCCACGGCCGAAGAAGTGGCCACGGCCGAAGCGACCAGTGAGGTCTTGGCGCAGCTGGGATTGTCGATCGCACCCTTGTCGGCGCACACCCTGGCCGTGCGCGCCGTACCCAGCAGCTTGGCGCAAGGCGACCCGGTGGCCTTGGCGCGCAGCGTGTTGGCCGAATTGAGCCAGCACGAGGCCAGCACCGTGGTGCAGCGCGCGCGCAACGAACTGCTCGCCACCATGGCTTGCCACGGCGCGGTGCGCGCCAACCGGCGCTTGACGCTGGAAGAGATGAACGCCTTGTTGCGCCAGATGGAGACCACCGATCGCGCCGATCAGTGCAACCACGGCCGCCCCACGTGGCGCCAGTTGAGCATGAAAGAGCTCGACGCTTTGTTTTTGCGCGGTCGCTGATGCCCCACACCCTCCCCATGTCGGCCCGCTGGGTCGTGCTGTTTTTGTCGCTGCTGCTTGGCTTACAACCCGTGGCCACCGACCTCTATCTGCCCGCCTTGCCAGCGATGACGCTGGACTTGGGCGCGAGCCTATCGCAGGCCCAACTCACGCTCACCGCCATGCTCTTGGCCTTTGGCTTCTCGCAACTGGTGTGGGGACCGGTGTCCGACCGCTGGGGCCGCCGCCCGGTGCTCATCCTGGGCATGGGCTTGTTCGCGCTGGCGGCACTGGGCAGCGTATGGGCCCAGACGATGGACAGTTTGATCGTCTGGCGCGCCTTGCAAGGGGTGGCGATGGGCGCGACTGTCGTGGGCGCGCGCGCCATCGTTCGCGACCTCTACGGCCCAGTGGACGCTGCACGCGCCATGTCCAAAGGCCTGACCGGTTTGGGCGTGATCGCCTGCATCACCGCACCGCTGGGCGGTTGGTTGTCCGACCAATGGGGTTGGCGCATGGCCTTGGCGTCTTTGGCGGTGTTTGCTGCCGTGACCTGCATCTTGTTGGTCTGGCGTTTTGAAGAAACCCTGCGCCAACGCAACCCCCAAGCCCTGCAGTGGCGGGTGCTGGTGCGCACCTGGCGCAGCATCGGCGCCCACCCCACGTTTTGGGCCTACGCCCTGCTGACCACCACCTCGTATTGCGGCTTGTTCACGTTCTTGGCGGCATCGTCTTTTGTGTTCATCGACGTGCTGGGCGAAAGCAACACCGCCTACGGTCTGTGGGTCACCACCATGTCGATGGCCTACATCGTGGGCACCTTTGGTTGTCGGCGCTTGATCGTGCGCTGGGGTGTGCAACGCACCGTGGCCGCAGCCGGGGCCTTGACGCTGCTCAGCGGCGGCACCATGGCCGCTTTGGCTTGGGCTGGCGTGCACAGCGTGTGGGCCATCATGCTGCCCTTGTACGGATTTATGCTGGCCCACGGCGTGCACCAACCTTGCGGCCAAAGCGGCTCGCTCAGCCCCTTCCCTCAAGCCGCTGGCGCGGCCTCCTCGCTCAGCGGCTTCATGATGATGCTCGCCGCGTTCGGCGTCGGTACTTGGCTGGGCGTGCAACTGGCCAGCCACGGCGGCGGCTCGGTGCTGCCACTGACCAACGGCATGGGTTTTTGGAGCGTGTTGATCGCGGCCACCGCTTGGACCGTGGTGCAGCGCCACGGACAGCTCTCGCGCACATGAACACGCCCGATCTGACTTGCTGGGCCATTGCCGGCCCCACCGCCAGCGGTAAAACCGCGCTCTCGCTGGCCATCGCACAGCGCTGGCCGGTGGAAATCATCAGCGTGGACTCGGCGCTGGTCTACCGTGGCATGGACGTTGGCACGGCCAAACCCAGCGCCGCCGAATTGGCGCAGGTGCCGCACCACCTGATCGACATCCGCGACCCGCTGCACGCCTACAGCGCTGCCGACTTTGTGCGCGACGCCACGGCACTGATCACCGACATCCAAGCGCGTGGCCGCATGCCCCTGCTCGTGGGTGGCACCATGCTGTACTTCAAAGCCTTGATGGAGGGCTTGAGCGACATGCCCACGGCCAACCCCGCGGTGCGCGCCGACATCGACGCCCGCGCCCAAGCCCAAGGCTGGCCTGCCCTATACGCCGAACTTGCGGTCATCGATCCCACCACGGCCCACCGCTTGGCCCCCAACGATTCACAACGCATCGCGCGCGCCTTGGAGGTGTTTGCGATCAGTGGCCAGCCTTTGTCGCAGTGGCACGCTCAAACCCGCCACCACGTCAGCCCCCTGCGCCCCGAGCGGCTGATCGCCTTGGAGCCCGGCGACCGTGCATGGCTGCACAAGCGCATCGCGCAACGCTTTGAGGCCATGGTTGAGCAAGGCCTAGTCGATGAGGTGCGCTCCCTGCGCGCGCGCGGTGACCTGCACCCCGACCTACCGTCCATGCGCTGCGTGGGTTACCG
>DAISXI010000021.1:0-19788 GCA_036825935.1 Hydrogenophaga sp. | reverse complement strand
CAAGTTGCAAGCGGTGTTCGGCAAGGACCAAGCCACCATGTTTGAGCTGGCCGGCATCATCGGCAAACACCTGAGCTGAGTGGGAAAGCTGCGCCCCGTTTCACGGGTCCATTGACGCGGTGGGCGGGCCGTCCAACAAGTTTTTGAGCACCGTCAGGCCGCTGGTCAATTGTTCCAGCGTGGCGGGCGAGTTCAGGCTGATGCGAATGGCGTGGGGTGCTGCCGAGCGGCCCACCGCGAAGTGATCGGCGGTGCGAACCAGCACACCCGCGTGGCGCAGGGCGGCCGCAAACTGCCCCGCGCGCCAAGGCTCGGGCAAGGGCATCCACAACAAGGGGTAATCGTGGTCGGACTGGAAGTCCAAGCCCGACAGCGCGGCTTTGGCCACGTGCAAGCGCTCGGCGATGGCTTGGCGTTGCAGACCAATGAGGTGGTCGAGTTCGCCGCTGTGGATCCAGTGGCTGGCGATTTCGGGCATCAAGGGCGCGACCATCCAACTGTCGGCGCGGATGCTGCCGGCGAGCTTGTCCAACCACTCGGGCGCGGCTTCCAAAAAGCCCACCCGCAAGCCCGGCGCGATCACCTTGGAAAAACTGGAGAGCAAAAACGAACGGTCGGGCAGCCAAGTGGATAGGGCGGGCAAGGGCGAGGCTTGTGCGGCGGCGTGCACACAGTCTTCCATCACCCACAGGTTGCAGCGCCGCGCCACGGCCGCGATGGCCTCTCGGCGCGCGATCGGCATGGTGGAGCCCGTGGGGTTGTGCAGCGAGGGCGAGCAATACATGAACTTGGTGTCGTAGGTCTTGGCCGCCCGCTCCAGCGCCTGCGGAACCATGCCGTCGGCGTCCATTTCAACGCCGATGAGTTGCAAGCGCATCGAGCGCGCCAAGGCCTGCAAGCCGGGGTAGCTGAGCGACTCGGTCAGCACGGTGTCACCTGGGCGCGCCAAGGTCCGCAAGACGCAGGCCAGTCCGTGTTGCGCCCCGTGCGTGACCATCACGCGGCTGGCTTGGCCACTGGTGCCAAAGCGTTGTAGCCACTGGGCGCCGGCGTGGCGGTGGCGCATCAGTCCCGCCTCGGGTTGGTAGCTCAGCACCTGTTTGAGCACCTCGTGATCCAGTGACAAGGTTTCAAACGCGCGCTTGAGGGCCAGCGCATCCTCGGTCGGGATGGCGACGTTGTGGGCCAAGTCAATGGGCAGGGACAGCGGCGCGGCATCTGGCGAAGGGGTGCGTGGGTCAACGGCCCGCACATAGGTGCCGTCGCCCACGCGGGCGCTGGCCAAGCCCTGGCGCTCCAGACTGGCGTAAGCCCGGCTGATGGTTCCTGCGGTCACGCCCAAGCGCAGGGCCAAGTCGCGTTGGGGTGGCAATTTTTCACCGACCGCAAATTGACCCGCCACAATCGATTGGGCGAGGTCGTCGGCGATGGCTTGGTATTTGGGTTTGTTGGGGTCGCTTAGACTGGCGATGGTGATCAGTTGCTCAAAAGACACGCCGTCCTCCAAGGGTGAATGGGTCGATGATGGTACCGTCTCTTCCACCAAAATACGGGAAGAGCCCTGCATTCAATTACTCAACTTGAATACATTGAATGCATGCAATGTTGTGAATAGCATATGCCACTGCCCCCAAATGGCCCTTCAACCACCATGCCCCACCCCCATCCATGACGGACTTTGACTACATCATTGTGGGCGCTGGCTCGGCGGGCTGCGTGTTGGCCAACCGTTTGAGTAAAGACCCAGCGAACCGCGTGCTCTTGCTGGAGGCCGGGGGCTCCGACCGCAGTCCTTTGATCCAGGTGCCCTTGGGTTACGGTTTGACGTATTCACACCCGCGCTACAACTGGATGTACGACACCCAGCCCGATCCCGCGCTCAACGGCCGCACCTCGTTTTGGCCCCGAGGCAAGGTGTTGGGCGGCAGCAGCTCGATCAACGCCATGGTTTACATCCGTGGTCAGGCTGGCGACTTCGACGACTGGCGCGACGCGGGCAACCCCGGCTGGGCTTGGGACGATGTGCTGCCTTACTTCAAACGCTCCGAAGACCACGTGTGGGGCGCATCGGCGCACCACGGCGCCGGCGGTGAGCTGTGCGTGAGCGATTTCGCGGACCAAGTGCACCCCTTGTGCCAAACCTTTTTGGACGCCGGCGAGGCCTTGGGCTGGCCCAAGACCCCGGACTTCAACGGTGCACAAACCGAGGGCGTGGGCTTGTGGCAAATGACGATACGCGACGGCAAGCGCGAATCCACATCGAATGCTTTTTTGCGTCCGGCCATGGGCCGGCCCAACCTGACGGTGATGACGCACACGCAAGTCACGCGCGTGCTGCTGGCCAACGGCCGCGCCACCGGCGTGGCCTGCGTGCACCAAGGCCGCGAACAGACCTTCAACGCACACCAAGAGGTGATTTTGTCCGGCGGCGCGATCAACTCGCCGCAGCTGCTGCAGGTCTCGGGCATCGGCGACGCCGAACACCTGCAGCGCGTGGGCGTGCCCGTGGTGCACCACCTGCCCGCGGTGGGTCAGGGTCTGCAGGATCACCTGTGCGTGTCTTATTACTTCAAGTCCAAGGTCAAGACGCTCAACAACGAGCTCTACCCGTGGTACGGCAAGGTCAAGGCCGGGCTGCGTTACCTGTTGGACCGCAAAGGCCCATTGGGCATGAGCGTGAACCAAGCGGGGGCTTTTGTGCGCAGCCGCCCTGGCCTGGAGCGCCCCAACATGCACCTGTACTTCAACCCCATCAGCTACACGGCCAGCACCATGAAGCCTGGGCGCATCCCCAACCCCGATCCGTTCGCCGCGTTCTTGATTTCCTTCAACACCTGCCGCCCCACCAGCCGCGGCCGCGTGTCCATCGCATCGGCCAACCCGCTGGACAAGCCCCAGATCGAAACGAACTTTTTGAGCACCGAGCAAGACGTCAATGATGTGCTGGAAGGCGCGCAGTTGCTGCGCCGCATCGCCGCCACGCGACCACTGGCCGATGTCGTGCAGAGCGAGCACTTGCCGGGGCACGAGACCCAAACACCGCAGGCCATCCTGGACGACTTTCGCGCCAGGGCCGGTTCCGTCTACCACGCCTCGTGCACCTGCGCCATGGGCCCGAGCGTCGAGACCTCGGTGGTCGACGCCCGCTTGCGCGTGCACGGCATCCAAGGCCTACGGGTGGTGGATGCGTCGGTGTTCCCTTTTGTCACGTCGGGCAACACCAACGCGCCGACCATCATGGTGGCCGAAAAAGGCGCCGAGATGATCTTGCAAGACAAGGCCTGAGTTTCTTTTATTTTTCCAACACGGACCCCATCATCATGAGCAACGATTTTCAAGCGCTGGTTCTGAACCAACAAGACGGCAAAACCACCGCAGCCGTCCAATCACTGACACAACAAGACCTGCCCGAGGGCGATGTCTTGGTGCAAGTCGATTACTCCAGCATCAACTACAAAGACGCCATGGCGGTGACCGGCACCGGAAAAATCATCCGCCAATTCCCCATGGTGCCGGGCATCGATTCGGCCGGTACCGTGATCGAGTCGAGCAACCCGCGCTACCAAGCGGGCGACGCGGTGGTGCTCACCGGTTGGGGCGTGGGCGAACGCCACTGGGGTGGTTTGGCGCAGCGCCAGCGCGTCAAGGCCGATTGGTTGGTGCCCTTGCCCAAAGGCATGAGCCTCTTGACGGCGATGACCATGGGCACCGCCGGCTTGACCGCCATGCTGTGTGTGATGGCCTTGCAAGATGCGGGTGTCGCGTCCGGCCCTGTGTTGGTCTCGGGTGCCACCGGCGGCGTGGGCAGCGTGGCCGTCGCGGTGTTGGCGCGCTTGGGTTACAGCGTGAGCGCATTGAGCCAGCGCCCCGATGCCTCGCGCGCCTATTTGACCCAACTCGGCGCCACCGACGTGATCGGCGGGCCTGAGTGGAGCGAGAAACCCAGCCCGTTGGGCACCCAGCGTTGGGCCGGTGCGGTGGACGTGGTCGGCGGCACGACCTTGGCGCGCCTCTTGAGCGAAACCCAGTACGGTGGTGCGGTGGCGGCCTGCGGCTTGGCCGGCGGCGTTGGTTTGGAGACCACCGTCATGCCCTTCATCTTGCGCGGTGTGCGCCTCTTGGGCGTGGACTCGGTGATGTGCCCGACCGAGCGCCGCTTGTTGGCTTGGCAGCGTTTGAGCACCGAGTGCCCCAACGTTGAAGGCTTGGGCCTGCAGCGCGTCGTGGGTTTGAGCGAGGTGTTGGCGATTTCGCAAGAAATGATGGCCGGCCGCGCCCACGGCCGCGTGGTGGTCGATGTCAACCGCTGAAAGTCCCGAGAACACCATGCGCGCCAACCGTGAACACCGCCTAGACCCCCTGCTGCGTCCCCGCTCCATTGCCATCGTGGGCGCCAGTGGGCGCGAGGGCAGTTTTGGCAAACAGCTGCGCTTGTCGATCGAGTCCCTGGGCTACGCCGGCGAAGTGTTTCTGATCAACCCCAAGTACGAGCACATCGACGGCTTACCGGCTTACCCCAGTTTGGCCGCATTGCCCCACCCGGTGGATTGCGTGGCCATGGCCATCGCCGACAAGGCCTTGCCGCACAACTTGGAGCTGGCCGCCGCCGCCCAAGCGCGTGCGGCCTTGATGTTTGGCCGCGCCTACGGTGTGACGGACGACGGCCACGAGCTCACGCGAGCCTTATCGTCCATTGCCCGTGCCGGCAACTTGCAGATGTGTGGCGCCAACTGCATGGGTTTTGTGAACTTGGAAGACCGCTTGCAAATGACGGGCTTCCCGTTTTCCACCTTGGAGAAGCCCGGCCACGTGGCTTTGGTGTCGCACAGCGGCTCTACCTGGTCGGGCATCGTGGGCAATTTGCGCCAACTGCGCTTCAACTACGCCATCTCGGCCGGTCAAGAACTCGCCACCGGCGTGGCCGATTACGTGGACTTTTTGGTCGATCAGGCTTCGACCCGGGTCATCTGCTTGTTGCTGGAAACGGTGCGAGAGCCCGAGGCGTTTTTGGCGGCGTTGGGGCGCGCACGCGCCAAAGGCATCGTGGTCATCGCGTTGAAACTGGGCCGCAGCGCACAGGGCCAGGTGTTTGCGCAATCGCACAGCGGGGCCATGTCGGGCAGCGCCGACGTGTACGACGCGATCTTTGAACGCCACGGCGTGGTCAGCGTGCGCACCTTGGACGAGATGATGGACACCGCCGAGCTGTTCGCGACCGTGCGTCGCCCGCACAACGGTTTGATCGGCTTGGGTTGCGACTCGGGCGGTGAGCGCCAGTTGATCGTCGATGTGGCCGAGCCCTTGGGCCTGACGTTCGCACCCCTGGGTGCGGCCACCCTGGCCCAACTCGACGGCTTGCTCGACCCCGGCATCGAAGCGGACAACCCCTTGGACTACTGGGGCGACGGCAAAGACATCATCGCCGAGGCCATGTTGGCTTTGGCCAGCGACGATGAGGTGGGCACCTTGGTCATGGCCACCAACCTCCCCGACGGTCAGGAATTCACGCACGCTTGCAGCGTGGCCTTGGAAAAAACCGTCGCGGGCACGAACAAGCCCGTGGTCTTGATGGGCAACGTGGCCAACACCATGTCGCCCACCGAATGCGCGCGCCACCGCGCCGCGGGCATCCCGGTGTTGATGGGCACCGAGACCGCCTTGCGGGCCTTGCGCCATTTCACGCAGCACCACGAGCGACTCGCGGCCCCAGACCAGGGCACGCCCGCGACCGCCGCCGCTGTGCCTGCCGCGGTGACGGAGCGTTGGTTGCAGCGTTTGCAAGCCGCCGCGCAAGCCCAGACCAGCGTGCAAGACTTTGACTTGCTGCGCGACTTTGGCGTGTCGGTGCCCGCCTCGCTGAGCACCGCCGATCTGGCGCAGGCGCTCGCCTTTGCCAGCGCCAAGGGCTTTCCGCTGGTGGCCAAAATCGACTCGCCCGACATCGCGCACAAGTCCGACATGGGTGGCGTGATCTTGGGCATCCACAACGAGGCCGCGTTGCGCGAAGCCTTTGCGCGCTTGCAGTCCATCGCGCCCGGCCCGGTGTTGCTGCAGCAACAGGTGCAGGGCAGCGAATGGATTCTGGGCATGAAACAAGACCCGCAGTTCGGCCCCACCTTCACTTTTGGGTGTGGCGGCATCTTCGTGGAAATCCTCAAGGACTACACGACCTTGCTGCCCCAAGACAGCGTGGCCAAGATCCGCCAAAAAATCCAATCGCTCAAAGCCTACCCTTTGCTGGCGGGCGCTCGTGGACGTGCGCCCACCGACGCGACGCAACTCGCCGAGGTGGTGCACGCCTTCATGCGCATGGGCATGGCCTTGCAAAGCGGGGTGAGCGAGATGGAAATCAACCCCTTGTTGGTCGATGGCCAGCGCATCGCCGCGGTGGACCTCTTGGTCATTCCCGCCGCAGAGGACCACGCATGAGCACCGCACCCGAGACCATCCGCACCGAGACCGTGGGTCGCGTGGGCGTGATCCACTTGAGCCGCGCGCGCAAACTCAACGCCATCAACGGCCAAATGATGCAAGAAGCCACCGAGGCCTTGCGCGCGTTTGCCTGCGACCCGGCCATCGGGGCCATCGTGCTGGCCGCCGAGGGGCGAGCTTTCAGTGCGGGCTTTGACTTGAAAGAGTTGGCCGAGCAACACCTCACCACGGCCGAGCAGTGGGGCGAGGTGCTGCGCGCCGACTTTGACTTTGTCATGCAGTTCTGGGACTGCCCCAAGCCCACCGTCTCGGCCATCCATGGCCACTGCATCGGCGGCGGCATGGAATTGGCCGTGTCGTGCGACCTGACGATTGCCGATGCCGACACGCTCATGGGCGAGCCCGAAATGAAGTTCGGCTCCAGCATCGCGGCCTTGGTCTTGCCTTGGCTGATTGGGCCCAAACAGGCCAAAGAGTTGTTGCTCACCGCGAGCGACCAAGTCACGGCGCAGCGCGCTTACGAGTTGGGGCTGGTCAATGAGGTCACGCACGGCGGCACGCACTTGCAGCGCGCCCTGGAGGTCGCTCAAGCCATGGCGGGCTACTCGGCCATGTCGGTGCAAATGACCAAAAAAGCCATCAACCGCAGCCTGGACATCGCTGGCATGCGCCAGGCTTTGCTGGCCGCCATCGACACCGCCACCTTGATCGAGGCCAATGTGCGCCCCGAAAACGTCGAGTTCGAACGCATCCGCAGCACCGAAGGCATGCAAGCGGCCTTGGCTTGGCGCGACGCCAAAACCAAAACCTGAGCCCCATTTCCCCTCCACATTCATCCCAAAGGAAACGACACCATGAGCAAGAACAACAAACCCACCGTGGGCTTCATCGGCTTGGGCAGCCTCGGTGAAGGCCTGTGCCACAGCTTGGTCAAAGCCGGCTATGCCGTGGCCGTGACCGATTTGAACAAAGCCAACGCCCAACGCTTGATCGCCGCCGGTGCGCAGTGGTCCGACGATGTGGCGGGCGTGTGCCGCAACGCCGAGGTGGTCATCACCGTGTTGCCGTCGCCCGCCGTGTCGCGCCACGTGGTCGAAGGCCCCGAGGGCGTGTTGACGCACCTCAAGTCCGGTGGCATCTGGATCGAGATGAGCACCACCGACTTGGAAGACCTCAAGCGCTTGGCCGAATTGGCCAAAGCCCGTGGGATCTCGGTGCTGGAGTGCCCCGTCACGGGCGGCGTTCACTTGGCCAACTCGGGTGAGATCACCGTGCTGGTCGGCGGTGAAAAAGACACCTTCCAGCGCGTCGAATCTTTGCTGGGCACCATGGGTGGTGAGATCATTTACATGGGCCCCATGGGCAACGCTTCGGTGGTCAAGGTGGTCACCAACATGCTGGCCTTCATCCACTTGGTGGCGGCCGGTGAGGCCATGATGCTGCCCGCCAAATACGGCGTCGACCCCGACGCCACCTACCGCGCCATCCGCGCGAGTTCGGGCAACAGCTTTGTGCACGAAACCGAATCCAAGCTGATCCTGAGCGGCAGCTACAACGTGAAATTCACCATGGACTTGGCCTGCAAGGACTTGGGCCTGGTCAACGGCATCGCCGAAAAACTGGGTGTGCCGCTCGAGTTGGGCAGCATCACACAGCAAATTTTCCGCCGTGCCCGTGGCCTGTACGGCAGCCAAGCGCAATCGCCCGAGGTGGTGCGAATGCTGGAGCAGGCATGCGGCTTGGAGTTGCGCGCCGACGGTTACCCCACCGAGCTGGTGGCTGAGATCAAGTCATGAGCACCGCGGGCCAGACACGCACACGCGAGGACTGGGCGCGAGCCGCGGCGCAGCCGGTGCCCGCCCAAGGCCACTTCATCGGTGGGCGCAGCGTCCCGTCGCGATCGGGGCAAACCATGCCCTGCATCAACCCGGCCAACGGTCAGCTCATCGCCCAGGTGGCGCGTGGCCAGGCCGAGGATGTGGACGCGGCCGTGGCCTCGGCAAAAGCGGCTTGGCGCGATGGGCGCTGGCGCTTGCAGTCGCCGCGCCAACGCACGGCGGTCTTGCAGCGCTGGGCCGACCTGATCGAGCAACACGCTCACGAACTGGCTTTGCTCGAAACGCTGGACATGGGCAAGCCCATCTCCGATGTGCTCAACATCGACCTGCCCGAGGTGCTGCGCACCGTGCGTTATTTTGCCGAGTGCATCGACAAGTTGGACGGTGCGGTCACGCACACCGCGCCCGAGGCCATGCACCTCATCACGCACGAGCCCTTGGGGGTGGTGGGGGCGATCACGCCTTGGAACTACCCCATGCTCATGGCCATGTGGAAGCTCGCGCCCTGTTTGGCCGCGGGCAACTGTGTGGTGCTCAAACCGGCCGAACAAGCGCCCTTGACGTGTGTGCGTTTGGCGCAATTGTTCGTGGACGCGGGCGGCCCTGAGGGCGTGTTCAACCTGGTCAACGGCGTGGGGGCTGAAGCCGGGCAAGCGCTGGCCTTGCACCCCGATGTCGCCAAGGTCACCTTCACCGGCTCCACCGCCGTGGGCAAGTTGCTCATGGCCTACGCCGGTCAGTCCAACCTCAAGCGCGTGGCCTTGGAGACGGGCGGCAAGAGCCCACAAATCTTCATGCCCGATTTGTACGACCTCGACGCCGCGGTGGACCGCGCCGTGGGCGGCATCTACGACAACGCTGGTCAGGTGTGCAACGCCGGTTCGCGCTTGTTGGTGCACCGCTCCATGCACGACACCTTTGTGGAGCGCTTCGTCGCTCGCACGCAGCAAACCTACCGCCCCGGTGACCCTTTGGACCCCGCCACCACCATGGGCCCCTTGGCCAGCCGCGGCCACCAAGCCGCGGTGCTCAAGCGCATCGCGCAGGCCCAGGCCGAGGGTGCGCGATGCGCGATGGGCGGCGGCAGTACCTTGGGCGAGGAAGCCACGTTTGTGGCGCCCACGCTCATCGTCGGGGCGACGCAATCGATGGCCATCGTGCAAGAGGAGGTCTTTGGCCCCGTCGCCACGGTGCAAGCCTTTGACACCGAAGCACAAGCGCTGCAGATGGCCAACGACTCCATCTATGGCTTGGCGGCCTCGGTCTGGACGTCCGACCTGAAAACCGCGCACCGCATGGTGGGCGCGCTCGAAGCGGGTGTGGTCTGGGTCAACTGCTTTGGCGACGGCGACATGACGCAGCCCTTTGGCGGTTACAAACAAAGCGGCAACTCGCGCGACAAACACATCGACAGCCTGCTGTCGTACATGCAAAGCAAATCGGCGTGGTTCAACCTCGTTTGAAACCCCCACACGCCAAAGGAACAACATGATTCGATGCAACTTTTATATCGACGGCGCTTGGGTGGAACCCCTGCGGCCCGGTGCCGAGCACCCCATCGTCAACCCGGCCGACGAGAGCGTCATGGGCGCGGTGGCCATGGGCTCGGCCGAGGACGCGGCGCGGGCGGTGCAAGCCGCGCGGCGCGCATTTGAGGGCTTCAGCCAAACCACGATGGCGCAGCGCCGGGCCTGGTTGGCGCAGCTCAAAACGGTGTTTGAACAGCGCTACACCGAGATGGCCCAAGCCATCAGCCACGAAATGGGCGCGCCGTGGGATTTGGCCTACGACTCCCAAGCCGAGTGCGGCCCGGGTCATATCCAGGCCACCTTGGACGCGGCGGCGGACTACCCCTTTGAAGCGCCGATCGGCACACACGGTCAGCTCTTGGCCGAGCCCATTGGCGTGTGCGTGCTCATCACGCCGTGGAACTGGCCCATCAACCAGATCATGTCCAAACTGGCCCCGGCTTTGTTGACCGGGTGCACCGTGGTCATGAAGCCCAGCGAATTCGCGCCCTTGTCGGCGCGCTTGGTGGCTGAGATGGTGCACGAGGCGGGTTACCCGCCGGGCGTGTTCAACCTGTTGTACGGCGATGGCCCGGTGGTGGGCTCGGCCTTGTGCGCAGACCCCGAGGTGGATTTGGTGTCCTTCACCGGCTCGACCGCCGCCGGCGTGTCGGTGGCCAAGGCCGCGGCCGACACGGTCAAGCGCGTGGTGCAAGAGCTGGGTGGCAAATCGCCCAACCTCGTGTTTGCTGATGCGCCTTTGGAAGAAACGATCGGGCGTGCGGTGCGCAAGTGCTTCAACAACACCGGGCAGTCGTGCAACGCGCCCACGCGTTTGTTGGTGCAGCGCGCCGTGTACGACGAGGCGGTGGCGATCGCCGCCCGCGTGGCGGCGCAGGTGCGCGTGGTGCACCCGCGCGAGCGCGGCGACGGCGTGGGTCCGCTGGCCATGCGCCGCCAATTCGAGACGGTGCAGCGCTTCATTCAGTTGGGTATCGACGAAGGGGCCCGTTTGGTAGCCGGTGGCTTGGGCCGACCCGATGGGTTTGAGCGCGGCTATTACGTCAAGCCCACGGTCTTTGCCGATGTGCGCAACGACATGGCGATTGCCCAGCAAGAGATCTTCGGCCCCGTGCTGTGCATCTTGCCTTTTGACGACGAAGCGCACGCCATCCGCTTGGCCAACGACACCCCCTTTGGTTTGGCCGCCTACATCAACACCCCCAACCCTGAGACCGCGCAGCGCGTGGCGCGGCGCTTGCGCGCGGGCACCATCTCCATCAACGGCGTGGGCAACGAATACTGCTCGCCCTTTGGCGGCTACAAACAGTCGGGCAACGGCCGCGAGTGGGGCCGCTTTGGTCTGCAAGACTACCTCGAATACAAGTGCATCAACGGACAGTGAAACTGGGAGAACCGCATGAAAATCATCGACGTCAAAACCTTTGTGGTCGGCAACCCTCCCCCGGGGTTTGGTGGCCGTTATTTTGTTTTCTTGAAGCTCATCACCGACGCTGGCATTGAAGGCTTGGGTGAGGTGTACAGCCTGCCCTTCCACCCGCACGTGGTGGAAAAAATGATCAAAGACGTGGTCGAGCGCTGCGTGATCGGACAAGAGCCCTACAACATCGAGCGCATTTGGCGCAGCGTGTATTCGAGCGGTTTCACCCAACACCCCGACCTGTCGATGATGGGCATCTTGAGCGGCATCGAGATGGCCTGCTGGGACATCGTGGGCAAGGACGTGAACAAGCCGGTCTACAAATTGTTGGGCGGCCAAGTGCACGAGAAGCTGCGCAGCTACACCTACATCTACCCCAAGCCTGGTGACAAGACCGACGTGTACGCAGACCCCATTTTGGCTGCCGAGCGCGCCGCCGAGTACCTGGCCATGGGTTTCACCGCGCTCAAGTTTGACCCGGCTGGGCCTTACTCCGCTTATGACGGCCGCCAGCTGTCACTCACCGAGTTGGACCGCTCCGAAACCTTCGTGAGGATGTTGCGCGAAGCCGTGGGCACCAAGGCCGATCTGTTGTTTGGCACGCACGGCCAGATGACGGCGGCGGGCGCGCTGCGCTTGGCGCGCCGCTTGGAGCCCTACGATCCGCTGTGGTTCGAAGAGCCGATGCCCCCGGACAACCCACGCGAGATGGCCAAGGTCGCCCGCGGCACGAGCATCCCGATTGCTACTGGCGAGCGTTTGGCCACGAAGTACGACTTTGTGCGCTTGCTCGAAGAAGGGGCTGCAGCGATTTTGCAAATGAACTTGGGCCGTGTCGGTGGCATTTTGGAAGCGAAAAAAATCGCCTCCATGGCCGAGGCCTACCACGTGCAAATCGCACCTCACCTGTATTGCGGACCGGTGGTGGGCGCGGCCAACATCCAGTTGGCCACCTGCAGCCCTAACTTCCTGATCCAAGAAAGCATCTTGGATTGGAAAGGCTTCCACTCGGAGATTTTGAAGAAACCGATCCAGTGGCAAGACGGCTACATCATTCCGCCGACCGAACCCGGTTTGGGTGTGGAGCTCAATGAAGAGGTGGCCTTGAAGCACCCCTACACCGGCACGGCACTGCACTTGGACATGACGCACCACCCCATCTTGCCGTGATGGCGCGTCAGCGCCAGGCCCACGACCTCAGTGGGCCTCGGTGCTGGGGGGACTGAAGCGCACGGAGACTTTGAGGCCCGGTTGCAAGCGTTCGGGGTGCGCCGTGTCCATGGCGATGTCGGCTTCGTGTTGTTGCGCGATCTCGTGCACGATGGCCAGCCCCAAACCGGATCCGTCGACGTTGGTGCCCAAGGCCCGGTAGAAGGGCTGTAAAACCAACTCGCGCTCATTCTCTGGGATGCCGGGGCCGTTGTCTTCAACCTGCAAAATTTGCACACCGCTGTAAGGATCAAAAAACACCCGCACGGTGACCACGCCTTGACGGCCCGAGTAGTTGATGGCGTTGTCCACCAAGTTGCGCACCATTTCTTGCAGCAAGGTGGTGTTGCCCTCGATGTGGTGTTCCCGGGGAATTTGGCTCGGGCCTTCGTAGCCCAAGTCCACGCCATGCTCCAAGGCGCGTGGCACGGAGTCTTGCACCACCTCGGTCACCAGATGGGCCAGGTCGATGTCGGTGATGGGCAGGTTGCGGCCCGTGGTTTCGGCCCGCGCCAAAGCCAGCAACTGGTTGACGGTGTGCGTGGCGCGCACGCTGGAGCGGGCGATGTGCTGCAGCGAGTTGCGAATTTCTTTGGGATCGTTTTCGCGTTGCGCCAAATCGGCTTGCATGCGCAGGCCCGCCAATGGCGTTTTAAGTTGGTGTGCCGCGTCGGCCAAAAAGCGCTTCTGTGTGCTCAAGGAGGTTTTCAAGCGGTTGAGCAAATCGTTGATGGACGACACCAGTGGCGCCACCTCTTGCGGAATAAAGGATTCTTCAATCGGGCTGAGGTCGTCGGGTTTGCGCGCGCGGATGCGCTGCTCGAGTTCGTTCAAGGGTCGGATGCCGCGCACCAAAGCCAGCCACACCAACAGCACCGCCAAAGGCAAGATCACGAACTGCGGCACCATCACGCCCTTGATGATTTCCGTGGCCAAGGTCGAGCGCTTGCCCATGGTTTCGGCGATTTGCATCAGCACCAAGCGTCGGTTGTTGTCGCTTTGTGCCAGCCACAGGTAGGCCACGCGGACCTCGTCGCCGCGCACGGTGTCGGTGCGCAGCAGCACACGACCGGGCACCGGCGTTTCGTTGTCGCGCGGCAGCGGCAGGTCAGCGTCGCCACTGATGACGTCGCCGTGCGGCGAGACCACTTGGTGGTAAATCAGGTCGATGTCGTCGGCGCGCAGCAGGTCGCGTGCTTGGTCGTTGATGCGAAATTGGACCGACTCTTCCTTGATGACCACAAATTGCGTGAGCGCTTGCAGGTTGTATTCCAAGGCGCGGTCAAAGGGTTTGCTGGCGATGCCTTGCGCCACGAACCAGGTCAGTGCCAAGGACAGCGGCCACAGGAGCAGCAAGGGCGTGAGCATCCAGTCCAGGATTTCGCCAAACAGGCTGCGCTGCTCGCGCTGAAACAAACCAAACGTCAAAGCCTCCGGCCGCTCTTCGGGGGCGAGCGCGTCCAGCGGGTTGGGTGTGGTGTCAGCTGGGGATTTTCTCAAGGCAATACCCCAAGCCGCGCACCGTGGCGATGCGGATGGGGCCTTTTTCAATTTTCTTGCGCAGGCGATGGATGTAGACCTCAATGGCGTTGTTGCTCACCTCTTCGCCCCATTCGCACAGGCGCTCGACCAATTGGTCTTTGCTGACCAGACGACCCGCGCGTTGCAGCAGCACCTCCAGCAGGCCCAATTCGCGAGCAGAGAGCTCCACCATGCGCCCATCAATCGTGGCCACGCGGCCGGCTTGGTCGTACTCGAGGGGACCGTGCTTGATGGTGTTGGTGCTCCCGCCCATGCCCCGCCGCGCCAAGGCGCGCACCCGCGCCTCCAGCTCTTGCAGTGAAAACGGCTTGGCCATGTAATCGTCGGCGCCGAAATCCAAGCCTTTGACGCGTTCTTCGATGCTGTCGGCCGCGGTCAGGATCATCACTGGCATGGAGGAGCCGCGCGAGCGCAGGCGCTTGAGCACCTCCAAGCCGTGCATGCGGGGCAAGCCCAAGTCCAATATGAGCAGATCGAACTCGTTGTTGATCATCAGCGCCGCATCGGCTTCACTGCCCGTGGCCACGTGATCCACAGCCGCTCCGGAATTGCGCAGGGTGCGCAACAAACCGTCGGCCAACACTTGGTCGTCTTCGGCAATCAATATACGCATGGGTGTTGTCTCCTGCCGGCCTGTGGTCGATCGTTGTGTTGCATGAACGACCCATTTTAGGGCTCTGTCCCGTGCTGTCTTTAGGGCAGACCCGGGGGGTCAGCGTGGGGCGCGTTCCCGTGCTTCGCTGCCGTAAGCCTCCAAGCCTAAGGCCACCACGGTGGCCACGTCATCGCCCACTTGCTCGCGAAATTCGACCTCGGTCTGCGCCACCGCGTCGCGAAAAGCGTTGAGCCAGAGCAAACCGCTGTCGGTGAAAACCACGCGTTTGGCGCGCGCATCCAGCGGGTCGGGCTCGCGGCGCACCAAACCCCAGGCCTCGCATTGCGAGACCAAATCGCCCATGGCCTGTTTGCTCATGCCGGCTTGGTGGGCCAAGTTGGTCAAACGCGAGCCGCTCAAGCCCAGGTGGCGGGTGATGTGCACGTGCGCCGCGCCCACTTGGGCGCGGGCGGCGAGGTTGGACAAGGCCAAGGGCACGTTGGGGTCGTGTGCCATCAGGTGCAAGACGCGTTCGTCGAAGCGGCGAAGGGCCAGGCCCATCAAGCGGCCCAGGTGGCCGCTGCGCCAGCGGTCGTCTGTGATGGTTTGAGCAGGCTTGTCGCGCACGCCCAAATGATAAGGCAAACTGACCAAATAATCTACTTTATTGAATGTATTCAACCCTACAATGCTGTTCAGGCATCCAGCCTGTACGCATCACCACCCACCGCCCGCTGAGCAGGGCCACACAAGGAGAAACACCATGGAAGCAAGCTTCAAAGGCATGAACAGCGAGAAAACCAAAGCCCTGCAGGCGGCGTTGTCGCAAATCGAAAAACAGTTCGGCAAGGGCACCATCATGCGCTTGGGTGAAGGCGAAGTGATCGAGGACATCCAAGTCGTTTCCACCGGCTCTTTGGGCCTGGACATCGCTTTGGGTGTGGGCGGTTTGCCCCGCGGCCGTGTGGTCGAAATCTACGGCCCCGAGTCCTCAGGCAAAACCACCTTGACCCTACAGGTGATTGCCGAAATGCAAAAAATCGGCGGTCAATGCGCGTTCGTCGACGCTGAGCACGCCTTGGACATCCAATACGCCCAAAAATTGGGCGTTGACCTGCAAGAGCTGCTCATCAGCCAGCCCGACACCGGCGAGCAAGCCTTGGAGATCGTGGACAGTCTGGTGCGTTCGGGTGCGGTCGACCTGATCGTGGTCGACTCGGTCGCTGCGCTCACCCCCAAGGCCGAACTCGAAGGCGACATGGGCGACAGCCTGCCCGGCTTGCAGGCCCGTTTGATGAGCCAGGCCTTGCGCAAGCTCACCGCCAGCATCAAAAAGACCAACTGCATGGTCATTTTCATCAACCAGATCCGCATGAAGATCGGCGTCATGTTTGGCAGCCCCGAAACCACCACCGGCGGTAACGCCTTGAAGTTTTACGCCTCGGTGCGCATCGACATCCGCCGCACCGGCACCATCAAAAAAGGCGACGATGCCATCGGCAACGAAACCAAAGTCAAGGTGGTCAAAAACAAAGTCGCGCCGCCCTTCAAAACCGCGGAGTTCGACATTTTGTTTGGTGAGGGCATCAGCCGCGAAGGCGAGATCATCGACATGGGCGTGACCGCCAACATCATCGACAAGTCCGGCGCTTGGTACGCCTACCAAGGCGAGAAAATCGGACAAGGTCGCGACAACGCCCGTGAGTTCTTGCGCGAGAACCCTGAGTTGCGCGTTGAAATCGAAAACAAGGTGCGCGACTCCTTGGGCGTGCCCTTGTTGCCGGTCGAAGAAGCGGCGGTCGAGCCCAAAGCAGCCAAGTCGCCCAAGGCGGCCAAAGAGGCGAAAGAGCCCAAAGAAGACAAAGCGCTGGCCGAGTAAACACCGATGTCGGACGGGTCGGACGATGCGTGCAAGCCCAAGCCCAATGCGGGCTTGGGGTTTGGTCGCTCACTCAAAGGTCGTGCCTTGCAGCTGCTGAGCCAGCGCGAGCATTCGCGCACCGAACTCGAGCGCAAGCTCGCGGTCCACGAAACCACGCCGGGCGAATTGGCCCAGGCTTTGGACGAGTTGCAAGCGCGTGACTTCATCAACGAGGGCCGTGTCATTGAGTCGGTGATCAACCACCGCAGTGGCAAACTGGGCGCGGCGCGGCTCAAACAAGAGCTCGCAACCAAAGGCTTGGGCGGTGAGGCGGTGGCGCAGGCCTTGGCCGCGCTCAAAGACAGTGAGCTGGAGCGCGCCCGCGAGGTCTGGCAAAAAAAATTCGGTGAACCCGCGCAAGACCCGCGCGAGCGCGCCAAACAAGCGCGGTTTCTGCTGACGCGGGGTTTTGCCGCTGAAGTGGTGAGTCGGGTCTTGAGGTAAAACACCGCCATGACGAACGCCCACAACGACACCGCTGCCCACCAACGCCTCCAAGGCACTTTGCTGGGCTTGCTCGGTGTGACGGTGTTTGCCTTGACCTTGCCCATGACGCGCCTGGCCACGGGCACCGTGGACGCGCCACAGCTCTCGCCGTGGTTCGTCACCTGGGCGCGTTGCGCCATCGCTGGCGCGTTGTCGCTGCTGTTTTTGTGGCTCACACATTCGCCGCGCCCCAGTGTCGAGCAAGCCCGTTGGATTGGCTTGTCGGCGTTGGGCAATGCCTTGGGTTACCCCTTGTTGCTGGGCTGGGCCTTGCGTTATGTCAGCGCCAGCCACGCGGCGGTGATCACCGCGCTCTTGCCCTTGGCCACCGCGGCGGCCGCGGCTTGGCTCTTGCACCAGCGTGCGCGTTTGGGCTTTTGGTTGTTTGCGCTGTTGGGCAGTGCTTTGGTCGTGATCTACAGCGTCTTGCGGGCGCATGGGGTGGGCAGCGTGCCCAGTGGCTGGGTCTGGGCTGACGCGCTGCTGCTGGGTGCTGTGCTCGCTGCGTCTTTGGGGTATGTGGCTGGGGCCCAAGTCACACCCGACTTGGGTGCGGAACGCGTGATCAGTTGGGTCTGTGTCATGGCCCTGCCCTTGGCCTTGCCGATGGCGTGGTGGACGTGGCCGAACCAGGGCATCGCGCTGTCGTCTTGGCTGGCCTTGGGCTACGTGGGGGTGTTTTCCATGTGGGCCGGGTTTTTCGCCTGGTTCCGCGGATTGGCTTTGGGCGGCGCACTGCGCGTGAGCCAGTTGCAGCTGTTCCAGCCCTTCATCGCCATGCTGGCGGCCGTGCCTTTGTTGGGCGAGTCGCTGGACGTGTGGACGCTCGGCTTTGCTTTGGCGGTCGTGGCCACCGTGGTGGCGGGTCGCCGGTCCGTTTAAACGCCCAGCATCAAGCGCAGGTTTTGCACCGCTGCGCCGCTGGCGCCTTTGCCCAAATTGTCCAAGCGCGCGATCAGCACCGCGTGGCGGTGGGCCTCGTTGGCGAACACACGGATCTCGAGTTGGTTGGTGTCGTTGAGCGCGGTGGCGTCGAGCTTGCCGTTGTCGGTCGCCGGGTGAACGCTCACCATGCTGTCGGCCACAGCGCCGTAGTGTTGGGCCAGTGCGGCGTGCAAGTCGGCGGCGCTGGGGCGAGCGGGCAATTCGTCCAAATGCAGGGGTAGCTGCACCAACATGCCTTGGCGGAAGTTGCCCACCGAGGGCACAAACAAGGGGCGGCGGTTCAGGCCGGTGTAGGCCATGATTTCGGGGATGTGTTTGTGCTCCAAGCCCAGGGCGTAGGCCTCAAACAAGGGGGCTTTACCGGCTTCGAAGTCTTCGATCATGGCGCGCCCACCGCCCGAGTAGCCGCTCACCGAGGGCAAGGCCACGGGGAAATCGGCGGGGATCAAGCCCGCGTCGATGAGCGGGCGCAGCAAAGCAATCGCGCCCGTGGCGTAACAGCCGGGGTTGGCCACGCGATCGGCTTTCATCACCGCTTCGCGTTGGCCCGCGGCCAACTCGGGGAAGCCATACACCCAGCCCAGCGCCACACGGTGCGCGGTGGAGGCGTCGATGATTTTGGGTTTGGGGCCACTTATGGCATCGATCATCGCCACCGATTCGCGGGCGTGGTCGTCGTGCAAACACAGGATGACCATGTCCACCCGGGCCATGATGTCGCGTTTGGCTTGTGGTTCTTTGCGGTGTTCGGGTGCGATGGACACCAGTTCGATGCCAGGCAGGCCCTGCAGGCGTTCGCGAATTTGCAGGCCAGTGGTACCGGCTTCGCCGTCGATGAATACGTGGTGCATGGCGCTCGTTCGTGTCAGGTCAAGTTCAGAAACGGGACTCTATAATTATGCATTATGTTGATGATACCCATCCGAGTATGGTGCATTGCAGCATGATACATTCCCGCAGTTGCTGCACAACAGCCGCCTCGCCCATCCAGCTTTGACGCTGAACGGGATCAGTACCCATCCATCCTGAGAGAGAGCTCATGAAAATCCACGAATACCAAGGCAAGGAAATCTTGCGTCAATTCGGCGTGCCCGTTCCTCGCGGCATCCCGGCTTTCACCGTTCAAGAGGCGGTCGAAGCCGCTCAAAAATTGGGCGGCCCGGTTTGGGTGGTCAAGGCTCAAATCCACGCCGGTGGCCGTGGCAAGGGTGGTGGCGTCAAGGTGGCCAAAACCATTGAAGACGTCAAGCGCAGCTCTGGCGAAATCCTGGGCATGCAGCTAAAGACCCACCAGACCGGGCCCGAAGGCCAAAAAGTCCGACGCCTCTACATCGAAGACGGCGCCGACATCAACAAAGAATATTACGTGTCCGTGGTCACCGACCGCGCGAGCCAAAAGATCGCGTTCATCGCGTCCAGCGAAGGCGGCATGGACATCGAGGAAGTGGCCCACTCCACCCCCGAGAAGATCATCACCGAGTTCATCGATCCGCTGACCGGTCTGGGCGATGCCCAAGCCAAGAAGATCGCTGACGCCATCGGCATGCCAGCAGATTCCACCGCCCAGGCCGTGGACATCTTCAAGAAGCTGTACCAGTGCTACATGGAAACCGACGCTTCCTTGGTCGAAATCAACCCGCTGAACCGCGACAGCAAAGGCAAGGTCATGGCCCTGGATGCGAAGTTCAACTTTGACGCCAACGCCTTGTTCCGTCACCCCGAAATCGTGGCTTACCGCGATTTGGACGAAGAAGATCCTGCTGAAGTGGAAGCTTCCAAGTTTGACCTGGCTTACATCAGCTTGGACGGCAACATCGGTTGCTTGGTCAACGGTGCGGGCTTGGCCATGGCCACCATGGACACCATCAAGT
>DAISXI010000020.1:0-20302 GCA_036825935.1 Hydrogenophaga sp. | reverse complement strand
ACTCGCCCGCCCAATAGACCCAAGCGCCGCAAATCCACATGCCGCAAGTCCCCAAAGCCAGGTATTGCCATCGCGCCGCCCAGATCGCTTGGCGGTGTGTCCACAATTCTTGGCGCGCCACCCAAGCCAGCAACACCCCCGCCAAAGACCAGCGCCCCAATGCCAAAACGTTGGCCGACACCAAACCCGGCGCGATGCGGGCCACCACGATGTTGACCGTCCACAGCAAAGGGGTGAGCCAAATCAGGAAAAAGGCCCAGCGCCGATGTTGCGCCGTGTGAATCGGCGCGCTCATGGTGTGTCCACCGATTCGGGCACGGCTGCACCACGCGCCAAGGCCGCGCGGGCCAAAGCCCAAACCTCCCGCGGCGGCAGGGGTTTTAAACGGTGGTCGCTCCACACTTGGCGCCACAAACGCCCGCCACGCTGGCCGTGGTGCAGGCCCAGCATGTGTCGGGCCACCGGGTACCACGGACAGCCGTCTTCGGCGTGCGCGCGTTCCATGTAATCGACCATGGCCTCCTCCACCGACTCTCGGCTGGGCACGGGGTGTTGATCGCCAAAGAAAGTGGCGTCCCAAGTGCTCAAAGCACAGGGGTTGTAATAGGCCTCGCGCCCGACCATCACGCCATCGACCTGTTGCAAATGCTCGCTGATCTGCTCCGTGGTCTTGATGCCGCCGTTGATGGCGATGGTCAAAGCCGGGAAATCACGTTTGAGTTGGTGCGCCAGTTCGTAGCGCAGCGGCGGGATCTCGCGGTTTTCTTTGGGCGACAGGCCGTCGAGCCATGCGTTGCGCGCGTGCACGATGAAGACCTCACAACCGGCCTCGGCCACCGTGCCGACGAAGTCGCGCACAAAGCCGTAGCTCTCGATTCGGTCAATGCCGATGCGGTGTTTGACTGTCACCGGTACATCGACCACATCGCGCATGGCTTTGACGCCATCGGCCACGGTCTGGGGCACGCTCATCAAACACGCGCCAAAGGCCCCCCGCTGCACCCGATCGGAGGGGCAGCCGCAATTCAGGTTGATTTCGTTGTAGCCCCACTGCGCGCCCAGACGCGCGGCGTGCGCCAAGTCGTGCGGGTCGCTGCCGCCGAGTTGCAAGGCCACGGGATGCTCTTCGGCGTTGAAGCGCAAGTGGCGCTGCACATCCCCATGCGTGAGCGCACCGGTGGTCACCATCTCGGTGTAGAGCAAGGTGTGGCGCGTGAGCAGGCGGTGGAAGAACCGGCAATGGCGATCGGTCCAATCCATCATCGGCGCCACCGATAGGCGCCAAGGACTCAAGGGGGTGGAGGCTTGAAACATGGGGGGATTATCCCTGCCCTAAAAAGAAACCCCGCCGAAGCGGGGTTGCTGTGGACTGCTTCGCTGCGCTCGCAGTGACACCAACCTCAGCCCATGTGCAAGCCGCCGTTGACCGCGAAGTCAGCGCCGGTGGTGTAGCCGCCGTCTTCACTGGCCAGCCAAGCGATGATGGAGGCGATCTCGCTGGGCTTACCCAAGCGCTTGACGGGCACAGTGGCCACGATCTTTTCCAGCACGTCAGGGCGGATGGCATTGACCATGTCGGTGCCGATGTAGCCTGGGCTCACGGTGTTGACGGTCACGCCTTTGGTGGCCAACTCTTGGGCCAAGGCCATCGAGAAACCGTGCATGCCGGCTTTGGCGGCCGAGTAGTTGGTTTGACCGGCTTGGCCTTTTTCGCCATTGACGGAAGAGATGTTGATGATGCGACCCCAGCCTTTTTCAACCATGTCTGCGACGACTTGTTTGGTCACGTTGAACATGGAGTCCAGGTTGGTGTTCATCACAGCGTCCCAGTCTTCGCGGCTCATCTTGATGAACATGCGGTCCTTGGTGATGCCCGCGTTGTTGACCAACACATCGATGGGGCCGTGTTCGGCTTTGGTTTTGCTGAAGGCTTCCACGGTGGAATCCCAATCGCCCACGTTGCCTACGGAAGCGTAGAAGGTGAAGCCCAAGGCTTTTTGTTCGCTCAACCACTTGGCGTGGTCGCGGGTGGGGCCGCAACCGGCGATGACCTTGAAACCCTCTTGGTGCAAGCGCTGGCAGATGGCGGTACCGATGCCGCCCATGCCGCCCGTGACGTACGCTACTTTTTGACTCATGGTTGTCTCCTATGGATTGGATGGATAAGAAAAATCAAACGCGCTCAATGGCCAAAGCCACGCCCATGCCGCCGCCAATGCACAGCGCGGCCAGGCCTTTTTTGGCTTGGCTGCGTTGCATCTCGTGCAGCAAGGTCACGAGGATTCGGCAACCGGACGCGCCAATGGGGTGACCGATGGCGATGGCGCCACCGTTGACGTTGACCTTGGCGGGATCGATGTCCAGCACCTGATTGACCGCGCAGGCTTGTGCCGCGAACGCTTCGTTGAGTTCGAACAGGTCCACGTCACTGGCCTTCCAGCCCGCACGGGCCAAGGCTTTTTGCGAGGCTGGCACGGGGCCCATGCCCATGGTGGCGGGGTCCAGGCCGCTGGTGCCGAAAGCGGCGATGCGCGCCAGAGGCTTGAGGCCCAAGGCAGCCGCCTTCTGGGCACTCATCACCATCACAGCGGCCGCGCCGTCGTTGATGCCTGAGGCGTTGCCGGCGGTCACGCTGCCAGCTTTGTCAAACGCGGGACGCAGACCGGCCAAGACCTCGGCGGTGGTTTTCTTGTTGATGAACTCGTCGGTGTTGAACACCACCGGGTCGCCCTTGCGCTGTGGAATGACCACATGGACGATTTCGTCTTTGAACTTGCCGGCTTCTTGGGCGGCAGCGGCTTTGCGCTGGCTGGACGCGGCCAAGGCGTCTTGCATCTCGCGCGAAATGCCGTGCACCTTGGCGACGTTCTCGGCCGTGATGCCCATGTGGTATTGGTTGTAGACGTCCCACAGGCCGTCCACGATCATGGTGTCGGTCATCTTCCAATCGCCCATGCGCTGGCCATCGCGACTGCCATTCAACACGTGCGGGCTGGCGCTCATGTTTTCTTGACCCCCGGCAATGACGATTTCGCTGTCGCCCCAGGCCACGGCTTGAGCGGCCAACATCACGGCTTTCAAGCCCGAGCCGCACACCGCGTTGATGGTCAAGGCGGGCGTTTCTTTGGCCAAGCCGGCCTTCATCATCGCTTGGCGGGCCGGGTTCTGGCCCACGCCCGCAGCCAAGACCTGACCCAAGATCACTTCACCGATGGCGTCCATCGGCAGGCCCGTGCGCTGCATGAGGCTTTTGATGACGATGCTGCCCAATTCGGTGGCGGGCGTTTTGGCCAAAGAGCCGCCGAACTTGCCCACGGCGGTGCGGGCAGCTGAAACGATGACGATGTCTTGCATGAATGAAGTCTCCTGTGATGGCTAAAAAATGAATCTGGCTTGCTCAGGCTTTGGCCTTGGCTTTGACGTAACGACCAGGGGCAGGCTCAATGACAGGGTAGATTTTGCCTTTGCCGTACTGCTTAGGCGCAGCGATCTGCTTGCCCGCCATGGGCTTGAGCCAGGCGGCCCAATCGGTCCACCAACTGCCTTTGTGTTCGGTGGCGCTCTCGATCCAGTCTTCGGCTTTGGCCGGAAAGTGGTTGCCGGGGGCGGTCCAGTAGCTCCGTTTGCCTTTGCTCGCGGGGTTGATCACACCCGCGATGTGACCCGAAGCCCCCATGACGAAGCGCTTCTTGCCTTTGAACACTTGGGTGCTGGCGTAAGCACCGCCGATGGGCACGATGTGGTCTTCGCGCGAGCCATACAAATACACGGGGATCTTGATCTTGCCCATGTCGATCTTCTCGCCGCATATGCGGGCCTTACCTGGCTTGATCAGGTTGTTTTCCAGGTACATGTTGCGCAAGTACCAAGCGTAATAAGGCCCTGGCAAATTGGTGCTGTCGCCGTTCCAGTAGAGCAAGTCAAACGGTGGTGGCGACTCGCCCTTGAGGTAGTTGCCCACCACGTAGTTCCACACCAAGTCGTTGGGACGCAAGAAGCTGAAGGTGGTGGCAAGGTCGCGCCCTGGCATCAAACCGCCTTTTTCAAACTGCATCTCGCGCATCTTCACGAAAGATTCGTCGATGAACACATCGAGCACACCGGTGTCGGTGAAGTCCACCAAAGTGGTCAAGAAGGTGGCGCTGTTGACGGGCTCTTCGCCACGCGCGGCGAGCACCGCCAGTGCCGAGGCCAGCATGGTGCCACCCACACAAAAACCCAAAGCGTTGATGGTGGGCGCGCCGGTGATCTCACGCGTGACGCGGATGGCCTCCAGCACGGCACTTTCAATGTAATCGTCCCAATGGGCCTGCGCCATGGACTCGTCTGGGTTGCGCCAGCTCACCACAAAGGTGCGGTGTCCTTGCTCAACGGCGTAGCGGATGAGTGAATTCTCGGGCTGCAAATCGAGGATGTAGAACTTGTTGATGCACGGGGGCACCAACAAAAACGGACGCTCGTAGACCTTGGCGGTGAGCGGCTTGTATTCAATCAATTGGAAATAGTCGTTCTCAAACACCACCGCGCCTTCGGAGTTGGCGACGTTTTTGCCCACCTCGAACACGCTCTCGTCGGTCATGGACAAATGGCCTTGGCGGATGTCGTGCAAGAGGTTGGCGACACCTTTGGCGATGCTTTCGCCTTGGGTGTCGATGGCTTTTTGTTGGGCGTCGGCGTTGAGCGCCAAGAAGTTGCTCGGCGCGCTCGCATCGATCCACTGCTGCACCGCAAAGGCCACGCGAGCGCGGGTTTTGACGTCCCCCTGGACCGCATCGGCCAAGGCCATGAGCGTGCGGGCGTTGAGCAAATACGTCGCTGCAGTAAACGCCGCCATGGGGTTCTTCTGCCAAGCTTCACCCGAAAAGCGGCGATCGCCTTGGGGTTTGGCGTTGAGGCCTTGCATCCACAGCTCGGCAGCTTCTTTCATGTAGGTCGCTTGCAGCGCCGAGAGTTGCTCGGGGTCGAATTGCACCGCTTGGCCATTGGCCTGTTTGAACACATCCCCCAAACCCGAGGCCATGTTGGCTGGCATGGCCATGCCAAAGGGGTTGGCGCCACCAGCGGCCGGCATCATGTGCGAGAACGGCGCGAAAGGGTTGTTCATGGAGGTCTCCGAAAAGCTCTGGTGGCTTGGTTATGATGAATTGTCGATGGGCATCTTTCCTGCGGTGATAGTCTGAACCTGCAGACTTCCAACTGGCTGACAAAGCCCCTCTTTTTGAAAAGGATTTCTGTGTATTTGGTGGCGATTGCTTGGATTTACGTGGTGCTGATGATGGCGGTGGCCGAAGCCACCAACAGCAACGGCACCGTCTTGGGCGCCTTCTTTACGTTTCTGCTGTATGGCCTTCTGCCACTGAGTTTGGTGATTTATCTCATGCGAACGCCCGACCGTCGCAAGGCGCGAAAAGCCCAAGAGGCTGCAGAAGAAGCGGCCGCGACCACAACTGCAACGGCTTCAAACCCGCCAGATGCAAGCAGCCATGCGGCCGCTGCCGCCCAAGACAGCGGCGTCGCGCCGGTGCGAGAAAAAACGTGACGCATTCGTGACGGTACACCAATCCGTGCTGCTGTCGTTGCCCTGAATGTCAACCACACCCAAGGCGGCCAAGCGCTGTCGAGCCAAACCGGCCAAATCCGCCAACCACTTTCCTGCTCGCTGTGCGTGCGGGACAAAACACGCATCGCTTCGCGGGGCGTCACCGGTACGACAAGCCAGTCTCACCTCGTCGCCCACCTCAAACGCCGCAGGACCAATGCACGGCCCCAACCACACCCAAGTTTGCTGAGCCAACGCAGCGTCGCTCAGGCCCGGGTGGTGTCGGCGCATGGTCTGCATCCAAGCCGCCCAGGTGCTTTCCAACACCCCCACACCACCTTGGCCCACGCCCGCCAGACCACGCCAACCTGCGTGGGCCGCGGCCACACAACGACCAGCCCGATCCGCGAACAGGACTGGCAAACAATCGGCCACCATGATGGTGCAAACCACCCCGGATTGGTCGGTCAAACAAGCGTCGCCTGTGGCACCGGCTGGGGGCTGTGCCCCCAAAGCCAAGACCTCGGTGCCGTGTACCTGTTTCAAGAACACGGGGGCTTGTGCGCCCCGCTGGCGCAAGAATTCGGCCAATCGATGCCGGTTTTGCGCCACCGCCGAGGGGTCGTCGCCCACGTGGTCGCCCAAATTGAAACCGTCGTGCGGCAAACGAGAGCAGCCCCCGCTTCGCAAAGTGAAAAGGGCATGCACGCCTTTGGGTACCTGTTCGGGGAACAAGGCTTGGACAGGATCGGACATCAACTGAGGATCTGGCATGGTCTTGAGCATAAACCGGGAACGTGGGGCCATTTCCGGTGAAAATCACCTGATGCATCATCCCAACAGCGCGACTTCATCGCACACGCGACCATCGGCCTTGTTTTGTCGCTGTTGCGGCCACAGCTTGGAACGGCGCATTCCCGACGACGGCGACACCAAGGTGCGCGGCGTCTGCCCGGCCTGCGCCACCATCCATTACGACAACCCCTTGAGCGTGGTGGGCACCGTGCCCTATTGGGGCGTGCACGGTGAACAGGTGCTGCTGTGCTTGCGCAACATCGAGCCGCGCAAAGGCAAATGGACCTTGCCTGCGGGCTTTTTGGAATTGGCCGAAACCACGGCCCAAGGTGCTGCACGCGAAACCGACGAAGAAGCTGGCGCGCAGATCGAAATGGGGGCTCTGTTCACGTTGATGAACGTCCCGCGCGTGGGCCAAGTGCACTTTTATTATTTGGCTCGATTGACCAGCGACCGTTTTGCCCCGGGCATCGAAACCCAGCAAGCCCGGCTCTTCACCGAAGCCGAGGTGCCGTGGGACGAGATCGCCTTCACCACCGTCAAAGTCACCCTGCAACGCTATTTTGCCGACCGTCGCGCGGGGGCTTTTGGCTTTCACACCGCCGATTTGGATTGATCGGGGCGCCACAACGAACAAAGGGCCACACCGGTGAAAGTGTGGCCCCTTGTCGGCTTAATCAGCTATTTGGTCGGCGTGGCGGGATTCGAACTCGCGACCCCTTGCACCCCATGCAAGTGCGCTACCAGGCTGCGCTACACGCCGAAGCCTCAAATTATACCTTGCGGAAAGACCGCTGTTCGCCGTAGAACAGAGTTTTTTATCCAAGTGTGAGCAGTTGACGGATGGCCAACAGTTCGGTGCGCAAAGCGCTGGCCGGCACCGCCGATCGACCCAAGTCCACCAGGCCCCCATCGGTGGGTTCATCACCCACCTCGATGCCCTCAACGAAGGCGGTCGGTGGATCGACATCGCCCACGGCAGCCTTACCCCGATCGGCCGAGACCAACTCTTGCAATTTGTTGCGAGCCCCACTGATGGTGAAGCCTTGGTCGTAGAGCAGGTCGCGGATGCGCCGGATCATGAGCACTTCGTGGTGCTGGTAATAGCGGCGATTGCCGCGTCGCTTCATGGGGCGCAACTGGGTGAATTCTTGCTCCCAATAACGCAGCACATGCGGTTTGACACCGCAAAGCTCGCCGACCTCACCAATGGTGAAGTAGCGTTTAACGGGGATGGGGGGGAGCATTTTTTCCATGTAAATCAAGCCGGTACGAACCGGATCATGGAATTTACTCTAAGTTGGGGGGCTTGACGCGAACCAGCGAAGGTTTTTTTCGGGTCTGTCGCCCAGGGGCGACTCAGGCGGGGTCGGCGCTGTCTTGAACCAGGTCTTTGAGCTTGGGGCTGGCGTGAAACGTCACCACGCGGCGGGCCTCAATGGCCACCGGCTCTCCCGTTCTGGGGTTTCGGCCAGGCCGGGGGGCTTTGGTGCGGATTTGGAAGTTACCAAACCCCGAAATTTTGACGTCGGTGCCGTTGACCAGGCTGTCGGTCACCAAATCAAAGAACGCGTCGATCATGTCCTTGGATTCGCGCTTGTTCAGTCCAATTTGCTCGAACAGCAGATCGGCCAACTGGGCTTTGGTCAGGGCCGGGGTCTCCAGCGTCTCAACCGCCAACTCCATCAAGGGGGTGCTCATGTCAATCGCTCCCGTTCAAGTACGCAGACGTGCGCCCACGCGCTCGGTCAAAGACTTCAACACCGCCTCCATGGTCGACTCGATGGCCTCATCGGTCAAGGTGGCATCGTCTCGGTTCAAAACCAAGCGCACGGCCAAACTTTTTTCGTTCTGTCCGTCCGCGACTTTGGGTCGGTAGACGTCAAACAAAGTCGCGCGTTTGAGCCAAGCGCTGTCGATGGCGCGGATGGCTTGCATGACGGCGTCGTGTGTCACCGATTCTTGCACCACGATGGCCAAGTCGCGCTCGACGGCTTGGTGGCGACTGACCGGCGAGAACTCGGGCACGGATCGTTGCAAAACAGCCGCCCAATCCAACTCAAAGAAGATCGGCGCTTGAGCCAAGTCGTATTGCTGACGCCAGCGTGGGTGCATTTCACCCAGGTGACCGATGCATTGGCCTTCGAGCCAGACCGAGGCACAACGCCCGGGGTGCATGGCGGGGTGTTCGCCGGCCCGGAACTCAGCGACCCGGGGCGCCAGCAAGGCTTGAACATCGCCCTTGACGTCAAAGAAGTCCACGCCGCGATCGCTCACACCCCATTGCAAGGCGTCGGCCGAGCCTTGAGAAACACCGGCCACCCGCATGGGTTGCTGAAAACCCGCCACGCTGGTGTCAGAGGAGACCACGCTGCTGTCTTTGCTGAACACGCGACCGACTTCGAACAAGCGCACCCGTGCGGCTTTGCGGTCGAGATTGAATTTCAACGCCGCCACCAAACTGCCCAACAAGGACGAACGCATCACGCTCATCTGGCTGGCAATCGGGTTGAGCAAACGGATCGGGTCGGCGTTGCCAGCCAACTCACGCTCCCAGCGCTCTTCGACAAAGCTGAAGTTGATGGTTTCTTGGTAGCCCAAATGCGCCAAACGGTGGCGCACCGCATACGGTGCGCGCAGCGCCTCGGGGCGCAAACGGGCGGTGATCGGGGCCTGGGGCGGCGTATCGGGCAGGTGGTCGTAACCCACCACGCGCACCACCTCTTCGATCAGGTCCTCTTCGATTTGCAGGTCAAAACGGTAAGCCGGTGGTGTCACCGTCAGGACATCGCCCTGCACACTCACGGGCAGACCCAAGCGCGTCAGAGTGCCTTCGCACTGCGACACCGTCAACGGCATGCCAATGACTTTCTGGGCGCGCGCCACGCGCAATTGCACTGGGGCAGGCACGGGCACATTCGGCGATTGGTCGTCGATGGGTCCGGCTTGGCCTCCACAGATCGACAAGACCAAATCGGTGATGCGCTCCAAATGCGCCACCGTGGTCGATGGGTCCACTCCCCGCTCAAAGCGGTGACCGGCATCGGTGGAAAAATTGAAGCGGCGCGAACGTCCGGCGATCGACTTGGGCCACCAGAACGCGGCCTCGATGAAGATGTTGCTCGTCGCATCACTCACAGCAGTGGCTTGTCCGCCCATGATGCCGGCCAGAGACTCCACCGTCTGCTCGTCGGCGATCACACCGACCTGAGCGTCGAGCGTCACGGTTTGGCCGTTGAGCAATTCCAGCGACTCACCGCTGCGGGCCCATCGCACCTCCAAGCCACCGTGGATCTTGTCCAAATCGAAGATGTGGCTGGGACGGCCCAGCTCGAACATCACGTAGTTGGAGATGTCCACCAAGGGCGAGACACTGCGCTGACCACATCGGGCCAAGCGAGCCACCATCCATTCGGGGGTTTTGGCCTGCGTGTTCACACCGTGCACGGTGCGGCCACTGAAGCGACCACACAAATCGGCATCCACGATACGCACCGACAAACGCTCGGCATGGCTCACAGGCACAGGCGCCATGGCCGGGGTTTTGAGTGGCGAGCCCGTCAACGCGGCGACTTCACGCGCCACACCATAGACGCTCAAACAATGCGCCAAATTGGGCGTGAGCTTGAGAGTGAACAGCATGTCGTCCAGCGCCAGGTGTTCGCGGATGTTTTGGCCCACAGTGGCCGCATCGCCGAGCTCCAACAAACCGTTGGACTCGTCGCTGACACCCAGCTCTTTGGCCGAGCACAACATGCCTTGGCTTTCCACGCCGCGCAGCTTGCCCAGTTTGATCTTGAAGGGCTGGCCATCGGCACTGGGCGGCAAGACCGCACCCACCGTGGCACAAGGCACACGGATACCGGGACGGGCATTGGGCGCACCGCACACAATTTGCAGCGGCTGGGCTTGACCCACATCGACTTGGCACACCCGCAAGCGATCGGCATCGGGGTGTTGCTCGGCGCTCAGCACCAAGCCCACCACCACACCGGTGAACGGCGGCGCCACAGGCTCAAGTTCTTCAACCTCCAAGCCGGCCATGGTCAGGGTGTCGGCCAATTGCTGGCTGCTCAGGTCGGGGTTGCAGAATTCGCGCAACCAAGATTCGGGGAATTGCATGCTCAGGCCTCAGCGAAATTGCGACAAGAAACGGACATCGCCGTCAAAGAACAGGCGCAGGTCGTTCACGCCATAGCGCAGCATGGTCAGGCGGTCTGGGCCCATGCCGAAGGCAAAACCGATGAAACGCTCGGGGTCTAGGCCCATGTTGCGCACCACGTTGGGGTGCACCTGACCCGAACCGGCCACTTCCAACCAACGCCCAGCCAAGGGGCCGCTTTGGAATTGGATGTCGATCTCGGCACTCGGCTCGGTGAAGGGGAAAAAGCTTGGGCGAAAGCGCAAGACCAAGTCATCGCTTTCAAAGAAGGTGCGGCAAAAGTCGGTGAAGACGTGCTTCAAATCCTTGAAGCTGACGTTCTCGCCGATCCACAGGCCTTCGCACTGGTGGAACATCGGCGAGTGCGTGGCGTCGCTGTCCACTCGGTAGGTGCGGCCCGGCGCGATCACGCGGATCTCGGGCATGCCCTGCCCCGCGTCCAAAGCGGCGCGGTGGCGCTTGACGTGCTGCACCGCGTGGCGGATTTGCATGGGGCTGGTATGGGTGCGCAGCAAATTGGGTGCGTCGGGGCTGCCGCCTTCGACATAAAAGGTGTCGTGCATCGAACGCGCAGGATGGTCAGCGGGCGTGTTCAAAGCGGTGAAGTTGAACCAATCGGACTCGATCTCGGGGCCATCGGCCACTTCAAAACCCATGGAGCCGAAGATCGCCTCGATGCGCTCGAGCGTGAGGCTCACCGGGTGTAGGCCACCGGCCGGGCGCTCACGACCAGGCAAGGTGACGTCCAAGGCTTCGGACTTGAGCTGGGCTTGCAACTCGGCTTCGGCCAAGGCGGAGCGGCGTTCTTGCAAAGCGGCTTCAACGGCTTGCTTGGCTACGTTGATGGCCGCGCCTTGGGATTTTTTCTCGTCCACGGACAGCGTGGCCAAGCCCTTCATGAGCTCGGTGATGCGCCCCGATTTGCCCAAGTATTGGGCTTTGGCGTTTTCCAAATCCGTCGGTGTCTGGGCTTCTTGAAAAGCCGAGCGCGCCTGGCTGACCATGTCGTCGAGTGCGTTCATATCGATTCGATGCAATGCAAGCAGAAAAAAAGGGGCCAAAACCTGACGGGCAATACCCACCACGAATCAACCCCTTTGAGCAACCGGACACACCAGGCAGAACGGGTCTGCTCAGTCGTCCATCGGGAATCAAGCGGCCAATTTGGCTTTGACTTGTTCAACGATGCTGCTGAACGCAGCTTGGTCGTGGACGGCCAAATCGGCCAGCATCTTGCGATCGATTTCGATCGCTGCTTTCTTCAGGCCGTTGGCGAACTGGCTGTAGGTCAAGCCGCAAGCGCGAGCTGCAGCGTTGATACGCGCAATCCACAAACGACGGAACACGCGTTTGCGGTTACGGCGGTCACGGTAAGCGTATTGACCTGCCTTCATCACCGCCTGTTTGGCGATGCGGAAGACGTTACCGCGGCGGCCGCGGAAACCTTTGGCCAGAGCCAGTACTTTTTTGTGTCGGGCGCGAGCCGTGACACCACGTTTGACGCGAGGCATGAGTAACTCCTTGTTCGTCGTTGATCAAATACCCATGCCGGGCAGCATCTGTGCCATGTGACCCATATTGGTCTCATGAACAGTCACTGTTCCGCGCAAGTGGCGCTTGTTCTTGGTGGTCTTCTTGGTCAAGATGTGACGTTTGAAGGCTTGACCGCGTTTAACGGTGCCACCGGGACGAACGCGAAATCGCTTCTTCGCGCTGCTCTTGGTCTTCATTTTGGGCATTCTCATGCTCCTTTTCATTTGTGCTCGTGAGGCGCTGCGAACCTTCCGCAGACTTGTTGGCCCCGAGCCACTTTTGATGAACCGCTTTTCAGCGGTTCAGATTTGGCACGGAACTTTCGCTCCGCACCTCAGGTCCGTCGGTGACCGTACCGACCAACCCACTACTCGCTTCACTCCACCGCGTCAGCGGTGGTGCCGGCGGTTTCTGCCGACTTGGCAGGACCCGATCCGGGCTTTTTGCGGCCGGGCGCGATCATCATGATCATCTGGCGCCCTTCCAGCTTGGGAAACTGTTCCACCACGATCGAGTCGGCCAAGTCATCGCGCAAGCGGTTGAGCAAAGCCAGACCCAAATCTTGGTGGGTGATCTCACGACCGCGAAAACGCAGCGTGATCTTGCATTTGTCGCCATCGTCCAAAAACCGGCGGATGTTGCGCAACTTGATGTTGTAGTCGCCATCGTCGGTGCCCGGACGAAACTTCACTTCCTTGATCTCAATGACCGTTTGTTTGGCCTTGGCTTCTGCGGCGCGCTTTTGTTCTTGGTATTTGAACTTACCGTAATCCATCAAACGGCACACGGGCGGCACAGCGGTGGCGGCAATCTCCACCAAGTCCACGTCCAGTTCGCCGGCCATGCGCAAGGCTTCTTGCAGGCTGACAATACCCAAAGACTCGTTTTCGGGGCCGTTGAGGCGAACCTCAGGGGCCAAGATTTCACGGTTCAAACGGTGCGCGCGCTCTTCGCGTTGGCGGCGGTCACGAAAATTGGTAGCTATGGTGAATTCCTTTGTGTGGGCTCATCAAAAAAACAAGGTGCCCCCGCGGCACCCAAAGGCATGCGCAGTGACGGGGGGTGTGGGAATGGACAGGCCTTTAAGACCGGTTCTTCACGTCTTGAGCGATGAGTTGCGCGAACGCTTCCACCGACATGACGCCCAAGTCTTTGTTGCCTCGAGCCCGCACAGCCACCTCGCCGGCTGCCTTCTCTTTGTCGCCCACGACCAAGATGTAAGGGAGCTTTTGCAACGCGTGCTCCCGTATTTTATACGTGATTTTCTCGTTGCGAAGGTCTGTTTGGACCCTAAGCCCTTGATTTTGCAAAGATTTCGCAATTTCTTGGCAGTAATCGGCTTGGGCGTCGGTGATGTTGAGCACCGCCACTTGGGTCGGCGCCAGCCACGTGGGCAGCGCACCGGCGTGCTGTTCGATCAAAATCCCGATGAAACGCTCCAAACTGCCAACAATCGCGCGGTGCAACACGATGGGGCGGTGACGCGCACCGTCTTCCCCCACGTACTCGGCGCCCAGGCGCTCGGGCAGGTTGGGATCGACCTGGATGGTGCCGCACTGCCACTGCCGGCCCAGCGCGTCTTTCAAGGTGTATTCAATCTTGGGTCCGTAGAACGCGCCCTCACCGGGCAAATACTCGAACTCACAACCCGACGCACGCAAACCCTCGGCCAAAGCGGCCTCGGCCTTGTCCCAGCTCTCTTCGGTGCCGATGCGCTTCTCGGGCCGGGTTGACAGCTTGTAGAGGATGTTGGTGAAACCAAAGTCGCGGTAGACCTTTTGCAGCAAGGTGGTGAAGGCGATCACTTCGGACTGGATTTGGTCTTCGGTACAGAAAATGTGGCCGTCGTCTTGGGTGAAGCCGCGAACGCGCATGATGCCGTGCAAACCACCCGAGGGCTCGTTGCGGTGGCACTGACCGAACTCACCGTAGCGCAAAGGCAAATCGCGGTAGCTCTTGATGCCCTGGTTGAAGATGATGATGTGGCCCGGGCAGTTCATCGGCTTGAGCGCGTATTCGCGCTTTTCCGAATCGGTGGTGAACATGTTCTCGCGGTACTTGTCCCAATGACCGGTTTTTTCCCACAGGGTTTTGTCCAAGATTTGAGGCCCCTTGACCTCCAAGTAACCGTTGTCGCGGTAGACGCGGCGCATGTACTGCTCCACCTCTTGCCACACCGTCCAGCCCTTGGGGTGCCAAAACACGGTGCCGGGTGAGTATTCATCGATGTGGAACAGATCCAACTCGCGACCGAGCTTGCGGTGGTCGCGCTTTTCGGCCTCTTCCAGCATGGTCAGGTGCTGCTGGAGGTCTTCTTTGTTGGCCCAAGCCGTGCCGTAAATGCGTTGCAGCATTTCGTTGCGGTGGTCGCCGCGCCAATAAGCACCCGCCACCTTCATGAGCTTGAAATGTTTGAGCTTGCCGGTGCTGGGCACATGGGGACCTCGGCAGAGGTCTTCAAAAGCGCCTTCGCGGTACAGGCTGACATCTTCGCCGGCGGGGATGGAGGCGATGATCTCGGCCTTGTAATGCTCGCCCATGCCCTTGAAGTGGGCAACGGCTTCGTCGCGAGGCAAGACGCGACGCAAAACAGGCTCGTCTTTGGCGGCCAAGTCGGCCATTTTCTTTTCAATGGCGGCCAAATCGTCTGGGGTGAAGGGGCGTTTGTAGGAGAAGTCGTAATAAAAGCCGTTGTCGATCACCGGGCCGATGGTCACTTGCGCATCGGGGAACAGCTCTTTGACGGCATAGGCCAACAGGTGGGCCGTGGAGTGGCGAATCAAATCCAAACCATCGGCATCCTTGGCGGTGACGATGGACAAACGGCTGTCTTGCGTGATGGCGTGGCCGGCGTCGACCAAGCGGTCGTTGACCTTACCGCCCAAAGCGGCCTTGGCCAAACCGGCACCAATCGAAGCGGCAACCTCGGCCACGGTGACCGGGCCGGGAAATTGGCGTTGAGAACCGTCGGGAAGCGTGATGTTGACCATGGAATCTCGTGAGAAAAATGGGATGATTTTCACACAAACAAAAAAGGCATCGGACACACCGAACCAAAGTCATGCCGAAGCATCCAAGCCTGGCATCAGCGGCTGTCTTTGTCAGCTGATGGATGGGCAAGTCGTTTAAGATGTTTGTTGCTGAAACGCAATTTCACCATCCAAGACACATCGAGGGCAAGCACATGGTTACTGGTACTTCTAAGATCGTTTACACCCTGACCGATGAGGCCACTTTATTGGCCACCTCGGCCTTTTTACCGATCGTTCGCGCATTCACCAAACCCGCCGACATTGAAATTCAAGCGTGCGACATCTCTTTGGCTGGTCGTATCTTGGGCGAGTGCTCGGACTTGTTGCCGCCCGAACAACGGGTCCCCAACAACTTGGCTGAACTCAGCAAATTGACCCAGCGCCCAGAAGCCAACATCATCAAGTTACCCAACATCAGCGCTTCGGTGGGCCAGTTGACCGCGGCCATCAAGGAGTTACAAGGCAAAGGCTTCGCCCTTCCTGATTACCCCGATGCGCCCAAAACAGAGGAAGAAAAAGCCATCAAAGCGCGTTATTCCAAGTGCATTGGCTCAGCGGTGAACCCTGTGCTGCGCGAAGGCAACTCAGACCGCCGCGCACCCAAGGCGGTCAAGGAGTTTGCGCGAAAGAACCCCCACAGCATGGCCGACTGGAGTCAGGCCTCTCGCTCGCACGTCTCGCACATGCACGCAGGCGACTTCTACCACGGCGAAAAGTCCCTGACGCTGGACCGCCCCCGCGAAGTGAAGATGGAGTTGATCACCAAGGGCGGCAAAACCATCGTCCTGAAGCCCAAAGTTGCCTTGCTGGACCGCGAGGTCATCGACAGCATGTTCATGAGCAAAAAAGCGCTGCTCGAGTTTTATGAAAAAGAAATTGAGGATGCGCACGCCACGGGTGTGATGTTCTCTTTGCACGTCAAAGCCACGATGATGAAGGTCTCGCACCCCATTGTGTTTGGTCACTGCGTGCGAATTTTCTACAAAGATGCTTTTGCCAAGCACGGCGCCTTGTTCAAAGAACTGGGCGTGAACGTGAACAACGGCATGGCCGATCTGTACGCCAAGGTTGCCACCCTGCCCCAGTCGAAACAAGACGAAATCAAGCGTGATCTGCACGCCTGCCACGAAGGCCGGCCCGAACTGGCCATGGTCGACTCGGCCAAAGGTATCACCAACTTCCATTCACCCAACGACGTGATCGTGGACGCCTCGATGCCCGCCATGATCCGCAACGGCGGCAAGATGTGGGGTGCCGATGGCCGCTTGAAGGACGTCAAGGCGGTCATGCCCGAATCGACCTTTGCCCGAATCTACCAAGAGATCATCAACTTCTGCAAATGGCATGGCGCGTTCGACCCCAAAACCATGGGCACGGTGCCCAACATTGGTTTGATGGCTCAGCAAGCCGAAGAATATGGTTCGCACGACAAGACCTTTGAGATTCAAGAAGACGGCGTGGCCAACATCACCGACCTCAATTCCGGCGAGGTGCTGTTGAGCCAATCTGTGGAGGAAGGCGATATTTGGCGCATGTGCCAGACCAAGGACGCCGCCATCCGCGATTGGGTCAAATTGGCCGTGACGCGCGCGCGCAACTCCGGCATGCCCGTGGTGTTCTGGCTCGACCAGTACCGCCCGCACGAAGCCCAGCTGATCACCAAAGTGAAGATGTACCTGCACGAGCACAACACGGCCGGTCTGGACATCCAAATCATGAGCCAGGTGCGCGCGATGCGTTACACCTTGGAGCGCGTCGTTCGCGGCTTGGACACCATCAGCGCGACAGGCAACATCTTGCGCGACTACCTGACCGACCTGTTCCCGATCATGGAATTGGGCACCTCGGCCAAGATGCTGTCCGTTGTGCCGTTGATGGCGGGCGGCGGCATGTACGAAACCGGTGCAGGTGGCTCGGCACCCAAACATGTGCAGCAATTGGTGGAAGAAAACCACCTGCGCTGGGATTCACTGGGCGAGTTCTTGGCGCTGGCCGTGTCGCTGGAAGACTTGGGTCTGAAGGCCGGCAACAAAAAGGCCACCGTGCTCTCGAAAGCCTTGGATGCAGCCACCGGCAAGCTCTTGGACAACAACAAGAACCCATCGCCCAAAACCGGTCAGCTTGACAACCGCGGCAGCCAGTTCTACTTGGCCATGTACTGGGCACAAGAACTCGCGGCCCAGACCGAAGATGCCGCCTTGGCCCAGCAGTTCGCGCCACTGGCCAAGACCCTGACCACCCAAGAGAAAACCATCGTTGGCGAATTCAATGCGGTGCAAGGTAAGCCCGTGGACATCGGCGGCTACTTCTATCCATCGCCTGAAAAGCTGCAAGCCATCATGTGCCCCAGCAAAACCTTCAACGAGGCGCTCAAAGCACTTTGAGTTGCAAGGCAGCTCGCCCTGTGCGAGTTCCAACGCAAAAAAGCCACCGCGAGGTGGCTTTTTTGTAGGCTCATGAGGCCTGCCCGAAGGCATGCACATGCGCCGATCAGTGGAACTGCTCTTCTTCGGTCGAGCCGGTCAGGGCTTTCACCGAGGACGAACCGCCCTGGATCACGGTGGTCACGTCGTCAAAGTAGCCTGCGCCCACTTCTTGCTGGTGCGAAACAAAGGTGTAACCCTTGTCACGCGCAGCGAACTCAGGCTCTTGCACCATGTTGACGTAGTGCTTCATGCCTTCGCCGTTGGCATACGCATGGGCGAACTGGAAGGTGTTGAACCAGTTGATGTGGATACCAGCCAAGGTGATGAACTGGTACTTGTAACCCAGCGCCGACAGGTCTTCTTGGAAAGACGCAATCTGCTTGTCGTTCAGGTTCTTCTTCCAGTTGAACGAAGGCGAGCAGTTGTAAGACAGCAGCTTACCGGGGCAGGCTGCGTGCACGGCTTGCGCGAATTCGCGGGCGAAGCCGATGTCTGGCACACCGGTCTCGCACCACACCAAGTCGGCGTAAGGCGCGTAAGCCACGCCACGGCTGATGGCTTGTTCCAGACCGTTTTTGACGCGGTAGAAACCTTCTTGGGTGCGCTCGCCGGTCAAGAAAGGCTGGTCATTGGCATCGTGGTCAGACGTGATCAAGTTGGCAGCTTCTGCGTCGGTGCGGGCCAGCACGATGGTAGAGGTGCCCATGACGTCGGCGGCGAAACGGGCAGAGATCAATTTCTCGCAAGCTTCTTGCGTGGGGACCAAGACTTTGCCACCCATGTGGCCGCACTTCTTCACAGCAGCCAATTGGTCTTCAAAGTGCACGCCAGCCGCGCCAGAGGCGATCATGTTCTTCATCAATTCAAACGCGTTCAGCACGCCACCGAAACCGGCTTCGGCATCGGCCACGATGGGCAGAAAGTAGTCGATGAACTCTTTGTCGCCAGGGTTGATGCCACGGCCCCACTGGATTTCGTCGGCGCGCTTGAATGTGTTGTTGATGCGGCGAACCATGGTGGGCACCGAGTCGTACGCATACAGCGACTGGTCGGGGTACATGGTCTCGGACGTGTTGCCGTCAGCGGCGACTTGCCAGCCCGACAGGTAGACAGCCTCCAAACCGGCTTTGGCTTGTTGCATGGCTTGACCGGCAGAAATCGCGCCGAAGGCGTTGACGTAGCCCTTCTTGGCGCCACCGTTGACCTTTTCCCAGAGCTTTTCTGCACCACGCTTGGCCAAGGTGTGCTCGATGGGCATGCTGCCGCGCAAACGCACCACATCGGCAGCCGAGTAGCCGCGCTTGACGCCTTTCCAGCGGGGGTTGGTTGCCCAGTCTTTTTCGAGGGCGGCGATTTGTTGTTCACGGCTGAGTTGTTCGTTCAGGGATTGAGGCATGTTGAACTCCAAGGGGTTAAAAAAAGGGTCGGTGCTTGACGTCGTGTTGCGCTTAACCGATGACTCACTTTAAGTCTTATAGAAGAGTTTTCGAGCATCTTATGTCTTATATAAGATAAATATTTTTATCATTAAAATCAATGGCTTTTAATATATTTTTCTCAATATGAAAAACTATTTTTTATATTGAAAAATTACGCCGCAGCGCAGCAATTCATAATTTCACAATATGGAATTAAACTTGTCTATCGTGAAATCTGCGCCCATGTCTCGGGAATAATCATGGAAATGAGCTCTGCACACGCCACCCATTCGCCCCCCCTGCACGCTCCTTGGTGGGCTTGGGCAAGTTTGGCGTTGAGCATGGCCTTGGTGGGCAGTTACGTGGCCCTGTCCAAACCCTTGGTCTTGATTTTCCCGGTGTTCTTGCTCGCTTGGCTGCGTTTTGGCATTGGCGCACTGGCCATGCTGCACTGGCTCAAGCGCCCCATGGATGAAGTTCCAGTTGACGCAGCCACCCGCCGGTGGCTGTTTGCCCAGTCGTTTTTCGGCAATTTCTTGTTTTCGATTTGCATGCTCTACGGTGTGAGCATGACCAGTGCCGTGGCCGCCGGTTTGGTGATGTCCACCATCCCCGCGGTGGTGGCGGTGCTCAGCGCCGTGTTTTTGCGCGAACGCATGGGCCGCCATACCCTCTTGGCCATTGGTTTGGCGGCCTTGGGCATGGCTTTGTTTTCATGGGGCAAGCCCGACACAGCCCATCACCCCATCGCATGGTTGGGCAATGCGCTCGTCTTTGCCGCGGTGGTGTGCGAGGCGGCATACGTGGTGATTGGCAAACGACTGAGTGGTCACCTATCGCCCAAGCGCATCGCGGCGATCATCAATGTCTGGGGCCTGGTCTTGGTCACGCCACTGGGCTGGTGGGCGGCGAGCAGCTTTGATTTCGGGCAGGTCGCCTTGAGCGAATGGACGCTCTTGGTGTTTTACGGATTGGCCGCGAGTGTCTGGACGGTGTGGTTGTGGATGACCGGACTGCAACACGTGCCCGCCAACCGCGCGGGTGTGTTCACCGCGGTCTTGCCCATCAGCGCGGCGGCCGTGGGGGTGCTGGTCATGGGCGAGACCATCAACGCGTGGCAAGTCGCGGGGTTTGCCTTGTCCTTGAGCGGGCTGATCGCCGTGACTTGGCCCCGTTCACGCTGAAGGCATTCAACACCACAAACCCGTGGGGTTGGTCATGCCCATCCACAAGGCCCAGCCCGAGGTGGCGGCCAAGGCCACACCCGCCAATCGGATACCCCATGCGCCCGATCGGGCACCATGAAGGCGCAGCAGCAACCAAGGCCCCAAAGTCAAAGACACCGAGGTGCCCACCGAAAACAAGGCCATGATGAGCGCGCCGTCCCAAGCACTGGC
>DAISXI010000019.1:0-21856 GCA_036825935.1 Hydrogenophaga sp. | reverse complement strand
GCGGATGGCGGTGGACAGGCCAGCGGGGCCGCCGCCAACGACGACGACGTCGTATGCCATGGATTCGCGGGGACCGTGGGTGCTCAGGATGTCTTGTGGGCTCATGGGGAAAGATTCATGAAAGGTTGCGCTGAGCAAGGATTCTAGTGGTGCGTGACGCACAATGGCGGTCTTTGTTGGTATTTGGGGCGGATATGGGAGCAAACAAAACGGTGACCCCGGGCATGGCCGTGGGCATCGCGGCGGGTTTGGGCGCCGGTGCGTTTTGGGGCATGACCTTTGTCGCGCCCTTGGTGGTGGAGGGTTTTTCGGCGCTGGACTTCACGGTGGGCCGCTTTGTGGCTTGCGGCTTGTTTTCTCTGGTCTGGTTGGCTTGGGTGCATGGGCGCGCGGCGTGGCGCGGTGCGTCCGAGGCTTGGCCCACCGGCGCTCAAATCGGCGCTGCGCTGGGTTTGAGCGTCTTGGGTTACACCGGCTATTACTGGCTGTTGGTGCTGGCCATTGAAGACACGGGGGCGGCCTTGCCAGTGCTCATCATCGGCACCATTCCGCTGTGGGTCATGTTGCTGGGCAAGCCGCACGGCCTGCGCTGGCGAGATTTGCTGCCGGGGATGGCCCTGACCGCGCTGGGCATGGCGCTGATGGTGCAGGTCACGGCCAGCGAAGGCGAATGGGTGAGCGGGCAGGGCGACTGGCGACGGGGCGTGGTCTTCGCGGTGGGCGCCATGCTCAGTTGGACCGCCTTCACCTTGCTCAACGCCCGTTGGCTCAAACAACACCCCGGGGTCAATTCGACCGTGTGGGCCAATTGGCTGGGCGTGGCGGCGGGCTTAGGTGCGCTGCTCCTGTGGTGGATCGTTGGACAAGCCTCTGGCGTAGCTGACGCTGGCGTCATCGAACCGCCCATGTGGGCACGCGAAGGTTGGGGCCTGTTTGTGTTGGTGTGTGCCTTCACGGGCATTGGCTCGGCCTGGGTCGCTGCGGTTTTGTGGAACATGGCCAGCCGACGTCTGCCCGAGAGTTTGTCTGGCCAACTCATCGTGAGTGAGACGGTGTTCGGTTTGCTTTATGCTTTTGTGTGGTCCGGTCAGTGGCCAGCGCTGCAGCAAGGCTTGGCCGCGGTGCTGTTTGTGTTGGGCATCTTGGCGTCGATTCGGGCCCACCGTTAAAAGCAAAGGAATTGGACATGCGCATGACACTGCCCGAAGATAAAAAACTGGTGCACACCTTGGTCATCCCCATCCGCTGGGGCGACATGGACGCCATGGGCCATCTGAACAACACCATTTACTTCCGCTATTTCGAGACCGTGCGCATCGATTGGACGCAAGCCATTTGCTGCACCCCCACACCCACAGGCGAAGGCCCTGTGATCGTGAATGCGTTTTGTAACTTTTACAAACAGTTGGTGTTCCCTGGTGAGGTCCTGGCCAAGATGTACGTCAGTGACCCCGGCCGCAGCAGCTTTGAGAGCTGGTACACGCTGAGCCTGACCACCGACCCCAACACCATTTACGCCGAAGGCGGAGCCACCAACGTGTGGGTCAACTTCCCGCTGCAAAAATCCGCACCCATGCCTGAGACGATGTTGGCACACGTTCGCTGAACAACCGTCAATGTGTTGCCGAAGGCCGCGGCAATCTTCCCAGTGTGTAGAACTCGGGGTTGGGCAGCATGCCGGTGGCGTTGGCCACGCGGTTACTCAGGCCAAAGAAGGCGGTGATGGCGGCGATGTCCCAGGCGTCTTCGTCGTCAAAGCCGTGCGCGGCCAGTTCGGCGAAGTCGGCGTCATCGATCTCGTGCGAGCATTCGCAGACCTTGAGCGCAAAGTCCAGCATGGCACGCTGGCGCGGGGTGATGTCGGCCTTGCGGTGGTTCACCGCGACCTGATCGGCCACCAGCGGTTTTTTCTCGTAGATTCGCAACAAGGCGCCGTGCGCCACCACGCAATACAGGCAGTGGTTGGCCGCGCTGGTGGCGGTGACGATCATCTCGCGGTCGCCTTTGCTCAGGTGGCTGCTGCGGCCCACGGTCTCGGGCGCCATGAGCGCGTCGTGGTACGCAAAAAACGCGCGCCACTCGGCGGGGCGTCTGGCCAAGGCCAAGAACACGTTGGGTATGAACCCCGATTTTTCTTGCACCTCCAAGATCTTGGCTTGGATGTCGGCGGGTAGGGTGTTGAGGTCGGGATAAGCGTAGCGGGTCATGGGCTCTCCAAGAGATAAGCTTCAGTTTATCCTTGCGAGATGTTGCAAAGCCCTTGGAGAAACCCTGTGATTCCATCCCACACGTCCAACTCCTACCAGGCCCAGTACCAACACGGTCTGGCCAAGGGTTGATGATCCAAAGCGATGGATTGCCAAGACCTTCGGTCTCGCAACGGCACACCGATCAGCCCGTCAACAGGCGGTGCACCAAGTCGGGTGTGCTGTGCGCTTGGTATTTGCGCATGAGGCGAGCGCGGTGAATTTCCACCGTGCGGTGGCTGATGGCCAAGGCTTTGCCGATTTCTTTGCTGGTCAAGCCGTCCATGAGCAAGGCGGCGACTTCTCGTTCGCGGGGCGTGAGGTCGGCGCTCACGGGGCGGCGTGAACTGAGGTCTTCGAAGCTCCAGATGCCCGCGCTGTGTGGTTGCCCTGGGTCGAGGGCGCGGCCCGTGACGTGGCACCAAAAGGTCTCGCCGGCAAGGCGGCCGCCCCAGCGCTTCATGATGCGGTCATCGGCGTAGGTCATGCCCCGCTTGAGCAAAGGCACGATGCGCTCGCCCATGCGCTCGAACTCATCCGCGCTGGGGTAGAGCACCTGAAAGCTTTGGCCCACGAGCTGATCGCGGTCGGCGCCGAACATCTCGCACAAGGCTTGGTTACAGTCGATCATGATGCGGTCGCGCGAAAGCGCCAACCCCAAAGGGGCGAGGTCAAACGCGAGTCGATAGTCCATGGTTACCATTAGGTCAAACTACGTATGTCGTTAAGTAGTATCGTAATGCCATCGCCATTCACACACAGGAGTTCCCAACGTGAACAAAATTTTTCCGAGCGCCGCTGAAGCGCTCAAAGGCATCGTCCAAGACGGTCAACTCATCGCCGTCGGCGGTTTTGGTTTGTGCGGCATCCCCGAAGCGTTGATCGACGCCTTGCGCGACAGCGGCGCCAAAAACCTGACCGCGATTTCCAACAACGCGGGCGTGGACGGCTTTGGCTTGGGCAAGTTGCTCGAAACGCGCCAAATCAAAAAAATGATCTCGTCCTACGTGGGCGAGAACAAAGAGTTCGAGCGCCAATTTTTGGCCGGTGAACTCGAGCTGGAATTCACGCCCCAAGGCACCCTGGCTGAAAAGCTGCGTGCTGCTGGCGCAGGCATCCCCGCGTTCTTCACCAAAACGGGCGTGGGCACGGTCGTGGCCGAGGGCAAAGAACTGCGCGACTTCAACGGTGATACCCATGTGTTGGAGCATTCGCTTTGGCCCGATGTGTCATTGGTGAAGGCCTTTCGCGCCGACAAGTCCGGCAACCTGCAGTTCCGCTTGACCGCGCGCAACTTCAACCCCGCGGTGGCCATGGCCGGCAAGGTGTGCGTGGTCGAGGTCGAAGAGATCGTCGAGACCGGGACCTTCAAGCCCGACGAGGTGCACCTGCCGGGCATTTATGTGCACCGCATCGTGCTCAACCAGCACCCTGAGAAGCGCATCGAGAAACGCACCATCACCGAGAAAGCGGGAGTTTGATATGAGCTGGACACAAGACCAAATGGCCGCGCGTGCGGCACACGAACTCGAAGACGGTTTTTACGTTAACTTGGGCATCGGCATCCCGACCCTGGTGGCCAACTTCGTGCCCGCCGACAAAGAAGTCTGGCTGCAAAGTGAAAACGGCATGTTGGGCATCGGCCCATTCCCCAACGAAGACGAGGTCGACGCCGACCTGATCAACGCCGGCAAACAAACCGTCACCACCATCGCGGGCTCGGCCATCTTCGGCAGCGATCAGTCGTTTGCCATGATCCGCGGCGGCAAGATCAACCTGTCGATCTTGGGCGCCATGCAGGTCAGCGAAAAAGGCGATCTGGCCAACTGGATGATCCCCGGCAAGATGGTCAAAGGCATGGGCGGCGCCATGGACTTGGTCGCCGGCGTCAAGCGCGTGATCATCTTGATGGAACACGTGGCCAAGAAAAAGGATGGCACCGAAGACCTCAAGATCTTGCCCCAGTGCACCTTGCCCCTGACCGGCGTGGGCGTGGTCGACCGCATCATCACCGACCTCGGTGTGATGGACGTGACCCCACAAGGCCTGAAGCTGGTGGAAACCGCTCCCGGCGTGACGCGCGAGTTCATCCAGTCCAAGACCGGCGTGACCTTGATCTGAAGGGGTTTGTGGACGCATTCTGGATTGCCACCGGTGTGGTGGCTTTGGCCGAAATGGGCGACAAGACGCAACTCTTGTCACTGGTCTTGGCCGCCCGTTTCAAACGGCCTTGGCCGATCGTGGCGGGCATTTTGGTGGCCACGCTGCTCAACCACGCCTTGGCCGGCGCGGTGGGCGCGGCGGTGATGGCTTGGGTAGGGCCCGATGTGATGCGCTGGATCTTGGGCGTGAGCTTCTTGGCCATGGCCGTTTGGGTGCTGATCCCCGACAAGCTCGATGACAACGAGGCCGACACGGGCAAACACCCTTGGGGCGTGTTCGCCATCACGGCGTGGGTGTTCTTCATGGCCGAGATGGGCGACAAAACCCAAATCGCCACCGTCGCCTTGGGCGCGCAATACGCCAACTTGGTCGCCGTGGTCGCGGGTACCACATTGGGCATGATGCTGGCCAATGCACCGGTGGTGTTTTGGGGTGAGGCGCTCACGCGGCGCATCCCCATCCGTGCTTTGCACATCGTGGCGGCGGTGATTTTCTTCGCGCTGGGCTTGGCGGTGTTGTGGGGCGCTGTGTGACGGCTGCCTCGCGCTGGACGCTGCCGCTGAGCGGGGTGCAACGCATCTTCGCCGCGTTTTTTTTGTATTCTTTTTGCTTGGGTGGCTTGTACCCGCGCATCGGCGAGATCCAACTCGCCATGGGCGTGGGCGAGGGCGCTTTGGGCTTGGCCCTGATCGGCACGGCCGCGGGCACCATGATCTCGTTGACTTGGGGCCACCCCTTCATCGCCCGCTGGGGCCACCGCCGCTCGTTGCTCACGCTCATGCCGATCACGGCCATCAGCTACGCCACAGCCTCGTGGGCACAAAGCCCGTGGCAGCTCTTCGCCACATTGGTGCCAGCCGGTATCGCGGTGGGCGCGATGGAGGTCATAGTCAACGTGGAAGCCGATCGGGCGGAACACCACGAGGGCCGGCGCATCATGAACCGTGCTCACGGTTTTTGGAGCGTGGGGTTTTTCACCGCGGCGCTGACCGGTTCGCTCAGCGCTTACCTGGGCCTGAGTCCACAAGCCCAACTGGCTGGCGTGGTTGTGCTCATCACCATCGCCACGTGGATATTTTTGGGTCCATTGGTGTCTTACCCAGAGCGCCCGCAAACAGGTGAAGCTGTGGCCATGCCGCGTTTTGCTCGGCCCACCCTGCCCATTGTGTGGTTGGTGACGATCAGCTTTTCGGCCATGACCCTCGAGGGCGCGGGCATCGACTGGTCGAGCATTTACATGCGCGATGTGTTTGGCCTGCCACCGGCTTGGGCGGGTTTGGCCGTGGCCACCTGTGCCATTGCACAAGCCTTGGTGCGCTTCAACGCCGACCGTTTTGTGGAGCGCTATTCACCCGTGGCGGTGGCGCGCACGGCCTTGTTCACCTTGGCCGTGGCGGTGCTGTTGGTGTTTTATGCGCCACACCCTGCGGTGGCTTATGTGGGTTTTGCTTTGATGGGTGCGGGCACCAGCGTGGTGTTCCCTTTGGCCATGTCGGCCGCCGCGCAACGCCACGATCGACCAGCAGCCATCAACGTGGCGGCCTTGTCGCAACTGGCTTTCACCTCATTTTTGTTGGCTCCACCGCTCTTGGGCTTGATCGCCGAAGCTTGGGGCATACGTTGGGCGTTTGGGGTGTGCTTACCGCTGGTCGCGCTGAGCCTTTGGGCCACGCGGGCGTTGCGCGTGCGGGCTTGAAGCGGCGGCTCAAAGAGCGAGTGGAGCGGGTGATGGGAATCGAACCCACGTTATTTGCTTGGGAAGCAAGAGTCCTACCATTGAACGACACCCGCGGTGTTTGGATTTTAGTCCAGCAATCGTGTCACCACCTCATGGATCGATAAACCCATTTGCAGGCCCTGAGCCAAGGCTAGGTCGTTGAGGGCGCTGACCACCCCGTTGTTGAGTCCGTCCTGTGCTTCGCCAATGCGCGCGGAGGTGTGCGCGTAGGTGACAGCCAAAACACCCTCCGTCTGCATGACTCGCAAGGCCACACGGCCCGCGTCGTCTTTGCCGCCGCCCGCATCGTTGAAGGCCACGGCGAAGGGCTTTCGCTGCAGCACGGTCACGAAATGCGCCGCCGACAAGCCGCCGTGAGAGCCGGTGACGATGACCGCACCGGCATGCTCAGCGCTGATCAAAGCGATCGAGTCCAGCAACACCAGCCGCCGTGGCGTCATGGCTGGGTCGAGCTGAAGTTTTGGTAGGCCAGACGAATTCGCTCCAGGCGCGCTCGGTTGGCTCCGAAGTCTTCACGGCCCAATCGGCTGGCGCTGCGCACATCAATCACCCCTTGGGTGGGGTTGAGCCAAAACTCCAAGTCATCCACGAAGCCCATCCACTGGGTGGTGGCGGTGGCGCGATGGTAGCCTTCGGTGCTCGTGACGATGCGCACACCGGGCTCGGCAGCCAAGGCGCGTTGCAGCAGCGCCATCGAATCCTGAGGAGTTCCGCGCAAGGGCAGGGGGTCGATCTGCGCGTAGGCCAGTTGCGGGTGATCGGGGTGCAGGGCGGCTTGGCTGCTCACGCTGTTGCGCGTGAGCGATGGGGCTTTGAGGCGCTCGGCTTGAACGCCCAAGTCGGTTGGGGCTTGGCCGCTCAAAAAACCGAGCTGTCCGGCCAGCACCAACACCACGGGCAAAGCGATCAAGGTGGCCATGGTTATCCAAAGGTTCATTTTCATGTGGGGGTTAACGTTTACCCCCCATGATGCCACCCAAAATGCCGCGCACGATTTGGCGGCCAATGCTTGAGCCGATGGTGCGCACCACGGTCTTGGTCATGGTTTGCACCAAACCATCGTGTTGGCCGCCACGCGGGCCGGTGTGGCCAAAGAGCATGTCTTTGACGGCGCTGGATTCCCCCGCTGCGGGCTGTGCTTGCTCCGCGGCCGTTTGGCGCTGCTGCGCGTGGGCTTTGAGCAATTCAAAGGCGCTCTCGCGGTCGACCGTTTTTTCATAGATGCCGGCCACCAGCGAGTTGGCGCGCAAGGCTTGGCGTTGCTCGGTGCTGATGGGGCCGATCTGGCTGCCCGGTGGCAAGACGTACACGCGTTCGGTGGGGGTGGGGCGGCCTTTGGCATCGAGCAAGCTGATGAGCGCTTCGCCCACGGCCAGCTCGGTGATGGCCGCTTCGATGTCCAAGCCCGCGTTGGGTCGCATGGTTTGTGCCGTGGCTTTGACGGCTTTTTGGTCGCGGGGCGTGAAGGCGCGCAAAGCGTGTTGAACGCGGTTGCCCAACTGCGCGAGGACGCTGTCGGGGATGTCCAGCGGGTTTTGCGTCACGAAGTACACGCCCACGCCTTTGGAGCGGACCAAACGCACCACCAACTCGATGCGCTCGAGCAGCACCTTGGGTGCGTCGTTGAACAGCAGGTGCGCCTCGTCAAAAAAGAACACCAACTTCGGCTTGTCGGGGTCGCCGATCTCGGGCAGTTGTTCGAACAACTCGGAGAGCATCCACAACAAAAAGGTGGCGTACAGGCGGGGCGAATTCAGCAGCTGATCCGCCGCCAAGATGTTGATCACGCCTTGGCCTGCGACGGTTTGCATGAAGTCGTCGATGTTGAGCATGGGCTCGCCAAAGAAGCGGTCGCCACCTTGTTGCTCGATTTGCATCAGACCGCGCTGGATGGCGCCCACGCTGGCCGCGCTGATGTTGCCGTATTCGGTGGTGAAGCTCTTGGCGTTGTCACCGACGTGCTGCAGCATGGCGCGCAGGTCTTTCATGTCGAGCAAGAGCAGGCCTTGGTCGTCGGCGATTTTGAAGACCAGTTGCAAGACACCGGCTTGGGTGTCGTTGAGGTCGAGCATGCGGGCGATCAAGAGCGGGCCCATGTCGCTGACCGTGGCGCGCACCGGGTGGCCTTGGTCACCAAACACGTCCCACAACGTGGTGGGGCAGGCGTGTGGTGCGGGCAAGTCGATGCCGCGCTCTTTCAAAACTTGGCTGATTTTTTCGCCAAAGTGGCCTGTTTGGCTGATGCCGCCCAAGTCGCCTTTGATGTCGGCCATGAAGACCGGCACGCCTTGGCGCGAAAAGGCTTCGGCCATGGCTTGCAACGTGACGGTTTTGCCGGTGCCGGTCGCGCCGGTGACCAAGCCGTGGCGGTTGGCCAAAGCGGGCAACAATTCAGAACGTGCTTGGGCGTTCTGGGCAATGATCATCGGTTGGGCCATGGGGTCTCTTTTCTAAATGGGCGTGGGCGAAAACGTAAAATCAGCATTACAACAAATTTCAGTAGTTCAAAAGGATACTTTCGTGGCGGGACACAGCAAATGGGCCAATATTCAGCACCGCAAGGGCCGGCAAGACGAAAAACGCGGCCGCATCTGGACCCGCGTCATCCGTGAAATCATGGTGTCGGCCCGCCACGGCGGCGGTGACTTGGACGCCAACCCGCGCCTGCGCTTGGCCGTGGACAAGGCCAAAGCGGCCAACATGCCCGCCGACACCATCAAGCGCAACATCGACAAAGCCACCGGCAACCTCGAAGGCGTGAATTACGAGGAAATCCGCTACGAAGGCTACGGCATCGGCGGCGCGGCCATCATCATCGACACCATGACCGACAACCGCGTGCGCACGGTCGCCGAAGTGCGGCACGTGTTCAGCAAGCACGGTGGCAACATGGGCACCGAGGGCTCGGTGGCGTTTCAGTTCCAACACTGCGGCCAGTTCGTGTTCGCGCCGGGCACCTCCGAAGACCGCGTGATGGAAGTGGCGCTGGAGGCCGGCGCCAACGACGTGATCACCGATGCCGACGGTGTCATCGAGGTGCTGTGCGCCGCTCCCGATTTTGAGGCGGTCAAAAAAGCCTTGGAAGCCGCGGGCCTGAAGCCCGACCTGGCCGAGGTCACCATGCGCGCCGAAAACACCGTGACCTTGACGGGTGAGGATGCCGCGCGCATGCAAAAACTGCTCGACATCTTGGAAGACCTCGACGACGTGCAAGACGTGTTCCACAACGCCGAGATCGACGCACCATGACGCCAACCAATCCCATGAAGGTTTTGGTCATCGGTGGTGGTGGCCGCGAGCACGCCTTGGCCTGGAAGCTGGCGCAGTCGCCCAGCGTGGAGAGGGTCTTTGTGGCCCCCGGCAACGCTGGTACCGCACGCGACACCCAACTCATCAATGTGGACATCAGCGACAAAGATGCTTTGCTGGCTTGGGCCCAAGCCAAAGGCATTGACCTGACCGTCGTGGGCCCCGAAGCGCCGTTGGCCGCGGGTGTGGTCGACACCTTCCGCGCCAAAGGTATGGCGATTTTTGGCCCCACCCAAGCCGGCGCGCAGCTCGAGAGCTCCAAAGCGTTTTCCAAAGCCTTCATGAAGCGCCACGGCATTCCCACCGCTGACTACGAAACCTTCACCGACGCGCAGGCCGCGCACGACTACGTCAACGCCAAAGGCGCGCCCATCGTCATCAAGGCCGATGGGCTGGCCGCGGGCAAAGGCGTGGTCGTGGCCATGAGCTTGGCCGAGGCGCACGGAGCGATCGACTTCATGCTGCTCGACAACACCTTGGGGGTGGCCCACAACGCCGGTGGCGCTCGGGTGGTGATCGAAGAGTTTTTGACCGGCGAAGAGGCCAGCTTCATCGTGCTGTGCGATGGCCACAGGGCCTTGCCTTTGGCCACCAGCCAAGACCACAAGCGCTTGCTCGATGGTGACCAAGGCCCCAACACCGGTGGCATGGGCGCGTATTCGCCCGCGCCCGTGGTCACGCCCGAGGTGCACGCCCGCGCCATGCAAGAGGTCATCGAGCCCACCTTGCGAGGCATGGCCGCCGACGGCATTCAATACACCGGCTTTTTGTACGCGGGTCTGATGATCACGCCCGAGGGCCGTATCAAGACCTTGGAGTTCAATTGCCGCATGGGCGACCCCGAAACCCAACCGATCATGATGCGTTTGCGCAGTGACCTCGCGCAGGTGCTCTTGGCCGGTGCCAACGGCCAGTTGAACGGTTTGAGCTTGGACTGGGACGAGCGCGTGGCATTGGGTGTGGTCTTGGCTGCACACGGCTACCCCATGACCCCGCGCAAAGGCGACGCCATCAGCGGCTTGCCCGCCGACCGCAGCGACACCATGGTGTTCCACGCCGGTACCCGCCAAGACCAAGGCCAGGTGCTCACCTCGGGCGGTCGGGTCTTGTGTGTGACGGCTTTGGCCCCCACCGTGCGTGAGGCCCAAGCGCAAGCGCACGCGGCCATTGCTGGTATTGCTTTTGATGGCATGCAACACCGCCGAGACATCGGCCACCGTGCCCTGTGAGCGTGCCCCAAGTCCTTCCAGGGCCTCACGCTGTGGCCTTGCCGCCGCGGCCTTGGGCCCACGCCGTGTTGCGCTGGTTCGGCTGGCGCGTGGTGTTTGACGGACTGCCAGCCCGCCAAGGTGTGTTTGTGGTTTACCCCCACACCAGCAACTGGGACTTCCCGTATGCGGTCATGGCCAAATGGGCGATCGGTTTGGACCTGAAGTTTTGGGCCAAAGACAGCTTGTTTCGGGTGCCACTGTTCGGCACGTGGCTGCGTTGGTTGGGCGGCGTGTCTTTGTCGCGCACAGGCTCACAAGGCGCGGTGTCGGAAATGCTGGGCCACTTTGCGCAAGCCCAGCGCGAAGACCGTTTTTTTTGGTTGGCGCTGTCGCCAGAAGGTACGCGTCGGCGCACCGAGGGGTGGCGCAGCGGTTTTTACCAAGTCGCTATGGGAGCGGACGTGCCACTGGCCTTGGTTCGATTGGACTACGCGCAAAAGACCGTGGACGTGAGCGCCTTTGTGCGTTTGTCGGGCGATGCCCAAGCGGACTACGCTCACATGGCGGCGGTGTTGGGGTCTTCGCAAGGCCGTCACGCCGACCAAGCCAGCCCCATACGCCCCATCCCGCGTTGAATTTTCGGAGAACACCAGATGTTGAGCAATGACACCGTTCGCAGCTATTTGATGGGTTTGCAAACCCGCATCACCTCGGCCATTGCCGAGATCGACGGCGGTGCTTTTTTGGTCGACGCTTGGCAAAAGCCCAGCGGCGAGCAGCTGCAAGGCAATGGCGTGACCCAAATTCTGGAGGGTGGGGCGGTCTTCGAGCGCGCGGGTTGCGGTTTTTCGCACGTCACCGGCCCGCGCCTGCCGCCCTCGGCCACCCAACACCGACCCGAGTTGGCCGGTGCGCCTTTTGAGGCCATGGGCGTGTCCTTGGTGTTTCACCCCCGCAACCCGTATGCGCCCACGGTGCACATGAACGTGCGCATGATCAGCGCCCAGCCCGCCCAAGGTGAAGCCGTGCGTTGGTTCGGCGGCGGCATGGACCTCACGCCGTATTACGGCTTTGAAGAAGACGCGGTGCACTTTCACCGCACCTGCCGCGACGCTTTGACGCCGTTTGGTGAAGACAAATACCCGCGCTTCAAGACCTGGTGCGACGAGTATTTTTATTTGAAGCACCGCCAAGAGCAGCGCGGCGTGGGTGGGGTGTTCTTTGACGACTTCTCCGAGCTCGGCCCCGATCGCAGCTTTGAGATGATGCAATCGGTGGGTGACGCGTTATTGAACGCTTACCTGCCCATCGTGCAACGCCGCCAAGGCATGGCCTACACCCAGCGCGAGCGGGACTTCCAGCTCTACCGCCGTGGCCGTTATGTGGAGTTCAACTTGGTGTTTGACCGTGGCACGCACTTTGGCTTGCAGTCGGGCGGGCGCAGCGAGTCGATTTTGTTGTCCATGCCGCCGCTGGTGACTTGGTCTTACCAACACCAGCCCGAAGCGGGCAGCCCCGAAGCCCGTTTGTACAGCGACTTCATCGTGCGCAAGGACTGGCTCTGATGGGCCCCATGGGCGGCAACACCATGGGTCGCCTGGGCGTGTTCGGTGGCTCCTTTGACCCGCCGCACGCCGCGCACCAAGCCATGGTGCAAGCCGCGCTGGCGCAGCTGCATTTGGACCGTTTGCTCATCGTGCCCACTGGACAGGCTTACCACAAGGCCCGTCCTTTGAGCGCCACGGCTCACCGTTTGGCCATGTGCCAGGCGGTTTGGGGCGACACGCCGGGGGTTCAGATTGACCCGCGCGAAACCCAACGTGAGCGTCCCAGCTACACTGTCGAGACTTTGACCGAATTGCGAGCGCAGTGGCCAAGTGCCCAAATCTTCTTGTTGATGGGGGCCGACCAGTGGTCGGCGTTCACCACTTGGAAGGACTGGCGGCGCATTTTGGATATGGCCACGGTGGCCGTGGCGGCTCGACCAGGACACCCAGAGCTGGAAGCTGAACGCCCCTGTGTGCGACTGTCACTGCCCGAGTTGCCTTGGAGTTCGACCGAACTGCGAGCCCTAGCCGCTCGGGGTCATGTCGACACCACGGATCGAGCCAACAGCCCACTGCACCCGGCCGTGGCAAGCTATATTTCACAACATCACCTCTATCAGAAGCCCTCATGACCAGCGAAACCACTGCCAAAAAAGACGTCCAAAAACTCCAGCGCGCCATCGTCGATGGCTTGGAAGACGTCAAGGGCCAAGACATCGTGGTGTTCAACACCGAGCACCTCTCGCCCTTGTTTGAGCGCGTGATCATCGCCAGCGGCACCTCCAACCGACAAACCAAGGCCTTGGCCGCCAGCGTGCGAGACGCGGTGCGCGAAGCCGGCTTTGACAAGCCGCGAATCGAAGGCGAAGAAAACGGCGAGTGGATCATCGTGGACTGTGGCGCGGCCGTGGCACACGTCATGCAGCCCGTCATTCGCCAGTACTACCACCTCGAAGAAATTTGGGGTGAAAAGCCCGTGCGCACCAAGCACGGTGCAACCAAGCCCGAGACGGCCAAACCAGCCAAGCCCGCAGCCAAAAAAGCCGCCGCCAAAACCGCACCGAGCCGCAGCGCCAAAGCCACCGTGAAGTCGCAGGCCAAGGCCCATCCGGCCGTGGCTCCGAAGGCGCCCGCCAAGGTTGCCAGCAAAACAACGACCAAGCTGGTAGCCAAAACCACGGCCACCAAAGCGCCGGCCAAAAAGGCGCCTGCTAAAAAGACCATGGCCAAATTGGTGGTGCAGTCCAAGCCCAAGACCCCAGCCAAAGGCGCTGCCAAGGTCGCCAGCAAAGCCCCGGCCAAGAAAACCACCAAACGCGCATGAAGCTGTGGGTGGTGGCGGTTGGGCAGCGCATGCCCGACTGGGCGCAAACCGCGTGTGACGACTACGTCAAACGCTTTGGCCCGGACTTGCGTTTGGAAGTCAAAACCGTCAAGACCGAGCCTCGCGGCTCCAAAACCCGCGAGACTTTACTCGCCGCCGAGCGCCAACGCATCGAAGCGGCCATCCCCCGCGGCGCCCGCGTCGTGGCCATGGACGAGCGCGGTAGCACCTTCACCACACAGGCGTTGGCCCAGCAACTCACGCAGTGGCAAGGCATGGGCGACGACGTCGCCTTCGTGATCGGCGGGCCCGATGGCCTGTGCCCCGAATTCCGTGCCGCTGCGGCCGCTCGCATCCGTTTGTCCGACATGACCTTGCCCCACGCCATGGCCCGTGTGCTCTTGGTCGAGCAGCTCTACCGGGCGTGGTCCATCCTCACCAACCACCCTTACCACCGTGAATAACTGGGTTTACTTGGCTTCTCAAAGCCCGCGCCGATTGCAACTGCTCAACCAGTGGGGCGTGCGCTGCGAGATGCTGCTGCCCGACGCACAAGAGGACGCCGAAGCGCTTGAGGTGGTTCTGCCCAACGAGGCCCCCACGGCCTATGTGCAGCGCGTGACGGGTCTCAAGCTGCAAGCGGCCATGGCCCGGCGCGAGCGTCGCGGCTTGGCCCCGGGGTGGGTGCTGTGCGCCGACACCACTGTGGCCTTGGGTGCGCGCATTTTGGGTAAGCCCGAAAACCCGGCCGATGCCCAAGCCATGCTGCGCTCGCTCGCGGGCCAGTGGCATGAGGTGATGACAGCCGTGGCCTTGGGTGACTCGCCCGTCAGGGCCCGCGTGGCCTTGAGCGTCTCGCGCGTGAAGTTTGCCGAACTCAGCGACGCACAGATCGCAGCCTATGTGGCCAGCGAAGAGCCCATGGGCAAAGCTGGGGCTTACGCCATCCAAGGCCGGGCCTCGCTGTGGATCGAATCGATTGAGGGCAGTTATTCGGGCATCATGGGGCTGCCGGCACACGAGACCGCGCAGCTCATGGCCCAAGCCGGCCAAGCACTGTATTGAGGAACACCGCCATGGGACAAGACATTCTGATCAACTGGTCACCGCAAGAAACGCGGGTGGCCGTGATCGAGCAAGGCGTCGTGCAAGAGGTTCACCAAGAGCGCACCTTGGAGCGCGGTTTGGTGGGCAATGTGTACTTGGGCAAAGTCTCGCGGGTTTTGCCCGGCATGCAGTCTGCGTTCATCGACATTGGTTTGGACCGAGCGGCGTTTTTGCACGTGGCCGATTTGTTGCCCAGCATCGCCGCCAAACACGCCAAGGCCAAACCCGAAGCTGGTGAGACCAGTTCGGAGACCAGCGATCCGGCCTTGGCCATCGAAAAGCAAATCTTTGATGGCCAATCGATTTTGGTGCAGGTCCTCAAAGACCCGATCGGCACCAAAGGCGCACGGCTCACCTCACAAATCAGCATCGCGGGCCGCTTGCTGGTGTACCTGCCGCAAGACCAGCACATCGGCGTCTCGCAAAAAATCCCGCCCGCTCAGCGCGAAGCCTTGCGCCAGCGCTTGGTGACACTGACCGAGTCCAACGGCGGCTTCATTTTGCGCACCAATGCCGAAGACGCCACCGACGAAGACTTGGCCGAGGACATCGCTTACCTGCGCAAGACTTGGCAGCGCATCAAAACCGCCGCCAGCACCCGCCCGCCACTGACCTTGCTGCACGAAGACCTCAACCTCTTGCAGCGCGTCTTGCGCGATCTGGTGGATGTGCAAACCCAAAGCATCCGCGTGGACTCCAAAGAGCAGACCGCGCACTTGCAACAGTTCGCCAAAGAGTTCATGCCCACCACAATGGAGAAGATCCAGCACTACACCGGTGAGCGGCCCATCTTCGACCTCTTCAATGTCGATGATGAGATCACCCGCGCCTTGGGGCGTCGCGTAGAGCTGAAGTCGGGCGGTTATTTGGTCATCGACCAAACCGAGGCCATGACCACGGTGGACGTGAACACCGGCGGCTATGTGGGCGCCCGAAACTTCGACGACACCATCTTCAAAACCAATTTGGAAGCCGCCCAAGCCATTGCGCGCCAATTGCGTTTGCGCAATTTGGGTGGCATCGTGATCGTGGACTTCATCGACATGAGCAAAGACAGCCACCGCGAAGCGGTGCTCGATGAGTTTCGCAAACAAGTGGCCAAAGACCGCGTCAAAACCATGGTCGGCGGGTTTTCGCAACTGGGCTTGTTGGAGATGACGCGCAAGCGCACCCGCGAGTCCTTGGCCCACATGCTCAGCGAAACCTGCCCAGCGTGCGAAGGCAAGGGCGCTTTGAAAACGCCGCGCAGCGTTTGTTACGACATCTTGCGTGAGATCTTGCGTGAAGCCCGATCGTTCAACCCGCGTGAGTTCCGCATCGTCGCGTCCCCCAAAGTGGTGGAACTTTTCTTGGACGAAGAAAGCCAGCATTTGGCCGGTTTGTCGGACTTTATTGGTAAGCCCATCTCCCTGCAAAGTGAAAGCGCCATGACCCAGGCGCAATACGATATTGTCTTGTTGTGAGAGCCCTCTCAATGGGCTTCGTCACACTGGGTTAATATGTTGACTTGACAATGCACCGATCCATCCTTTGGGCTTGGCCCATGAATCCAACGACATTGCTTTGAATACACACAGCATCGCCCGCAGAAACACCCTTTTGAATGCCGCTCGACTGAGCGCACTGGGTTTGTTGACCCCCCATTGGGTACAAGCCCAATTTCGGGTGGAGGTTGCCGGTGTCGGCCTGACCCAACACCCGTTTTCCGCCATCGTTTTTCGCGCCAGCCCGGGCGTGCCGCAAGACATCGCAGCCATCGTTCGCGCGGATCTTGAGCGCAGCGGCCAGTTCTTGCACGTGGGTCTGCCGCACGGCGCCTGGGACGAGACCAGCCAACCCGATTTGAGCCCGTGGCGCAGTCGCGGTGTGGACGTGGTGGTGGTGGGCAGTGTCAACCCCATGGCCGGGGGGCGCTGGGACGTGCGCTACCGCTTGTGGGATGTCTTGGGCAACAAGAGCTTGGGCGGGGTGAGCTACCCTGTCGCCACACAAGACTTGCGTGCAGCGGCACACCGTATCGCCGACGATATATTTCAAAAAATGACCGGTGTCCCTGGTGTTTTTTCTACGCGCATTGCCTACACCACGCGCTTGGGCGGCCGTCACCACTTGTGGCTGGCCGATGCCGACGGCCAAAACCCCAAGTCGGTGCTCAGCAGCACCGAACCCATCATTTCGCCCAATTGGTCGGCCGATGGGACACGCTTGGCTTATGTGTCTTTTGAGCAAAAAAAACCCATTGTCTACACCCATGAGGTGGCCACGGGTATTCGCCGCTTGGCCTCCAACCAGCGCGGCTCCAACAGCGCGCCAGCATGGTCTCCCGATGGCAGTCGATTGTTGGTGACTTTGACCCTGTCGGGTTCGTCTCAACTCTACGAAACCAACCCGCAAGGCGGTACTCCCAAGCGATTGACGCAATCCAACGGCATCGACACCGAGGGCGTCTACAGCGCCGATGGCCGCACCATTTACTTTGTCAGCGACCGCGGCGGATCACCCCAAATTTACAAAATGGACGCCAACGGCGGCGCTGCTCAGCGGGTCACGTTCCAAGGCAGCTACAACATTTCGCCCGCCCCAAGCCCGGATGGCAAGTGGTTGGCCTACGTCTCTCGTCTCGGTGGGGGCGCCTACCGTGTGCACGTCATGGATTTGCAAAGCGGCGCGGTGTCCGCGGTCAGCGACACCAACGACGACGAAAATCCCAGCTTCTCGGCCAACAGCCGCATGCTGGTTTACGGAACCAAATTCCAAGGCCGTGAGTCATTGATGACCACCACGGTCGATGGGCGGGTGAAAACCCGGTTGATCACCGCCCCCGGTGAAGTCAGGGAGCCCCACTGGGGCCCTTTGTTGCGTTAATTTAAAAGGAGATACCCATGCGCTTTTCCACAACACCACGTTCTTTCACTCGACGTTCGACCGCCCGTGTGTCCGTGCTCATGGCGGCATTGTTGTTGGCCGCCTGTGGTTCATCTGTAGACCTGAACTCGGCCGCTGGTGCGCCTGTTGATGACCGCACCACCGGTGCTGCTGGTGCTGTCAGTGCCGCTGGACCTGCTGCTGGTGCTGTTGCTGGTGTTGCAGCTGCAGCTAACCTGAATTCAAGTGCCATTGACGACGCCGCCTACAACGCCTTGATCAAGGTTGTTTACTTTGACTTTGACAGCGCCCAAGTGCGCAGCGAATTCAACGGTGGTCTGGAAGCCAAAGCCAAGTACCTGCAGGGCGATCGCACCCGTCGCGTCAAACTCGAAGGCCACACCGACGAGCGTGGTGGCAGCGAATACAACCTGGCCTTGGGGCAACAGCGTGCCGAAGCCGTGCGCCGCTCCTTGGCCGTCTTGGGTGTGAGCGAGTCACAAATGGAGGCGGTGAGCTACGGCAAAGAAAAGTTGGCCTCGGCCGGCTCTGACGAGACAGCCCATGCGGCCAACCGCCGGGTCGAGCTGAGCCGCTGATGCTCCAATCTGCGCACAAGCTCCGCGCATTTGCGTTGCTCACCATGGCTCTCACGCTGGGTAACCCAGCGTGGGCCTTGTTTGGTGACGACGAGGCTCGCAAGGCGATCATTCAGCTTCGCAAAGATCTCACCGATGCACGCAAGGAGATTACCGATACACGCAAAGAGATCCAAGAATTACAACAGGTGTTTGAAGATCAACGTCGGGTTAACTCAGAAGGCGCAGCTGTGATGCGCAGGTCGATTTTGGATGTCAGCACTCAAGCCGAAAGATGGCGCCAAGAGTTGGGCCTCTTGAGAGGTGAACAGGAAAAGCTGGAACAAGAAAACAAGCGTTTGCAAGAGGCCTTGACTGCCATGTCTGCTCGCCTCAAAACCTTCGAGTCGTTGTCGATCGAACAAGACGGCATCACGCTCTTGGTTTCGCCACCAGAAAAAGCTGCCTTTGACCGTGCCATGTCTTTGTTGTTGGCCTCGGATTTCACCCAAGCCGCAGCGGCATATGTTCAACTGTTGAATCAATACCCCAACAGCGCCTATACCGCCTCCGTGCTCTATTGGCTTGGCAATGCCCAGTACGCCAGCCAAGACCTCAAAGGGTCCATCAACACCCACAAACGCTTGGTGGTTCAATTCCCCAGACATTCGCGGGTAGCGGAGGCCCTGTTGTCCATCGGCAATGCCCATGCAGAGTTGGGCGATGCCAAGTCGGCCCGCTCCGAATGGGACAACCTGATCGCCAGCCACCCCAAATCCGAAGCCGCCAGCACGGCCCTTGAACGTCTCAAAACCTTGCCACGGCAGTGATCGATACCGCTGAGTTCGAGCGGCGCTTTGGTGGTCTTCGCCGGCTCTATGGTGTGCAAGGTGCTCAGCGCCTGTTTGAGGCCCACGTGGTGGTGGTGGGGCTCGGTGGTGTGGGGTCCTGGACCTGTGAGGCCCTGGCCCGCAGCGGCGTGTCCCGCTTGACCCTCATCGACATGGACCACGTGGGTGAGTCCAACATCAATCGGCAAATCCACGCCTTGACCAACACCTTGGGACAGAGCAAAGGCTTGGCCATGCGCGACCGCATCCACGCCTACCACCCCAGCTGCCAAGTTGAGGTGATCGATGACTTTGTCACGCCTGAGAATTGGCCTACGCTCGTGCCGCAAATCGATCCCAGCACTCAGGGCTTTGCCCTGATTGACGCTTGTGATCACGTGCGCGCCAAGACCGCGATGGCGGCTTGGGCTTTGACAGCGCAAGCGCCTTTTGTCACGGTGGGTGCGGCCGGCGGCAAACGCTTGGCCCACGCCGTGGACTTGGCCGACTTGGCCGACATCACCCACGACCCACTCTTGGCCAACGTGCGCTACCGGCTGCGCAAAATGCACGGCGCGGCCCGCACCGGGCACATGGGCGTGGCCTGCGTGTTCAGCCGCGAATCCGTGGCGCCGCCCGATGCTTCTTGCGATGTGGGGGAGGGCGACGGCAGCTTGAATTGTCACGGTTATGGTTCGGCCGTTAGCGTGACGGCATCCTTTGGTTTGGCCGCGGCCGGGGCGGTGCTCAACGCGTGCGCCAATGGCACGGTATCCGTGGCGCCAAAAACTTTGCAAAAAAATCGCCGCCCTTGAAAAAGCCAAAATTTTGACGCTATAATTTGAGGCTTCGCAGGGCAGCACTGCTGCTTTGTTGAAGAGCGTGGGACGTTAGCTCAGTTGGTAGAGCAGCGGACTTTTAATCCGTTTGTCACTGGTTCGACCCCAGTACGTCCTACCACCCACACAACGCAAAGCCCCGAGTGCCAAACACCCGGGGCTTTTTTCATGCGGTTCGGTCTTAGCGTGTTCGGTGCTTCATGGCACGCTGCACTTCTCGCTTGCCTTCGCGGTCCTTGATGGTGTCTCGCTTGTCGTGCTCGGCCTTGCCTTTGGCCAAGGCCATGTCGCATTTGACCTTGCCGTTTTTCCAGTGCAGGTTCAAAGGCACCAAGGTGAAACCTTTTTGCTCGACCTTGCCGATCAAGCGCCGAATCTCTTCCTTGTTGAGCAGCAGTTTTTTGGTGCGCACATTGTCCGGGTTGACGTGCGTGGACGCGGTGTGCAGGGGGTTGATTTGGCAGCCGATCAAAAACAGCTCGCCGCCGCGAATGACCACGTAACCATCGGTCAGCTGCACCTTGCCCATGCGCAAGGACTTGACCTCCCAGCCTTCGAGCACCATGCCGGCTTCAAAGCGCTCTTCAATGTGGTAGTTGAAGATGGCTTTTTTGTTATCGGCGATGCGGCTGTCGAGGGGTTTCTTTTTCTCGGCGTTGTCGGGTTTGGTGGCCATGGGCAATCGGTTCATGGCCGCGCACGGCCCATACAATAGACAACAGCGTTTGCACGCTGCAACCCGACATTGTATGAAAACCCTCCACAAGACCGTTTTGCTCAGCCACAGCGCGCACGACATGTTCGCCTTGGTGACCGACGTGCCGCGTTACCCCGAGTTTTTGCCTTGGTGCGCCAGCGGCCAAGTGCTGGAACACAAGGACGACGGCATGGTGGCGCAAGTGGGCATGTCCATGGCCGGCGTGCGTCAAAGCTTCACCACCCGCAACACCCACGAGACCGACCGCCAAGTTCACATCGCCTTGGTCGACGGGCCTTTTTCTCAGCTCGAAGGCACGTGGCGTTTCACCCCCTTGGGTGACGGTAGCCTGCGCGCCTGCAAGGTCGAGTTCGATTTGAGCTACGGCTTCTCCAGCAATACCTTGGCGGCCTTGGTTGGCCCGGTGTTTGACCGCATCGCCGGCAGTTTGGTCGATGCCTTTGTCAAACGGGCCGATGAGGTGTATGGCAGCGACTGAGGCCATCGCCATCACGGCGGTCTTGGCCCCGGCTCCGCGCACCGTGTGGGAACATCCGTTGAGCCTGCCCGCTGGATGTACCGTGGAACAAGCGTGGTCACACACCCCATGGGTTCACAGCCACCCCAGCGCCGCGCACGGCCAGCCTTGGAGCGCCTCGATCTGGGGGCGCAAGGTCGACGGCGCGACCGTGCTGCGCGAGGGAGACCGCATCGAGTGGTTGCGGCCTTTGACGGTCGACCCTAAGGTGGCGCGGCGCGAGCGCTTCAAAGGGCAGGGCGTTCGCAGATCGGGCCTGTTTTCGCGCCGAAAACCCAGCGCTTGAGCGCCCTATTGGGGCCTTGGGCGCGGGTACAATCGTGTTTTTGGAGCTCTACCTATGCGCCTTCTCGGCAAAGCACTGACCTTCGACGACGTTTTGTTGGTCCCCGCATACTCCCAAGTCCTGCCCAAGGACACCTCGCTGGCCACCCAGTTCACCCGCAACATCCGATTGAATTTGCCCCTGGTCGCCGCGGCCATGGACACCGTGACCGAAGCCCGTTTGGCCATCGCCATCGCGCAAGAAGGCGGCATCGGCATCGTGCACAAAAACCTCACCCCGCAAGAACAAGCCGCCCAGGTGGCCAAGGTCAAGCGTTACGAGTCGGGTGTGTTGCGAGACCCGGTGGTCATCACCCCAGAGACCACCGTGCGCCAGGTCATGGCCCTGAGCGAGGAGCTGGGCGTGTCGGGCTTTCCCGTTTGCGACGGCCGTCAGGTGGTGGGCATTGTCACGGGCCGCGATTTGCGCTTTGAGACCCGATACGACCAAAAAGTCAGCGAAATCATGACCCCGCGCGAACGCCTGATCACCGTGCCCGAAGGCACCACACCCGAGCAAGCCAAGCACCTGCTCAACAA
>DAISXI010000018.1:0-22723 GCA_036825935.1 Hydrogenophaga sp. | reverse complement strand
TGGCGCCGTACTTTTCTTTCATGGCCACCGCCCAGATGCGGCGCGCCACGCGGCCGAGAACCGTGTATTCCGGGTCCATACCGTTGCTGAAGAAGAAGCTCAGGTTGGGCGCGAAGTCGTCGATGTGCATGCCGCGCGCCAAGTACGCTTCCACAAAGGTGAAGCCGTTGGAGAGCGTGAAGGCCAATTGAGAAATTGGGTTCGCGCCCGCTTCGGCGATGTGATAGCCACTGATGGAGACGCTATAGAAATTGCGCACGTCATGGTGCACAAAGTACTGCGCCACATCGCCCATGACCTTGAGCGAAAACTCGGTCGAGAAGATGCAGGTGTTCTGGCCCTGGTCTTCTTTCAAGATGTCGGCCTGCACCGTGCCGCGCACATTGGCCAGCACCCAATCCTTGATCTTGGCGGCTTCGGTGTCGGTGGGTTCACGGCCGTTCTCGGCCTTGAACTTGTCGATGTTCTGGTCGATGGCCGTGTTCATGAACATGGCCAAGATCGTGGGCGCAGGGCCGTTGATGGTCATGGACACGCTGGTGCTGGGCTTGCACAGGTCAAAGCCCGAGTACAGCACCTTCATGTCGTCGAGGGTGGCCACGTTCACGCCCGAGTTGCCGATCTTGCCGTAGATGTCGGGGCGCAGGTCGGGGTCGTTGCCGTAGAGCGTGACCGAGTCAAAGGCGGTGGACAAGCGTTTGGCGGGCAGGCCTTCGCTGACCAGTTTGAAGCGGCGGTTGGTCCGGAAGGGGTCGCCTTCGCCCGCGAACATGCGCGTGGGGTCTTCGCCCTCGCGCTTGAACGCAAAGGTGCCCGCGGTGTAAGGGTAGCTGCCGGGCACGTTGTCGAGCATGAGCCATTTCAAAATTTCGCCGTGGTCTTCATAAGACGGCAAGGCCACTTTGCGGATGGTGGTGCCACTCAAGGATTGGGTGGTCAGGGCGGTGCGAATGTCTTTGTCGCGGATTTTCACCACGTATTCATCGCCTGCGTAGGCTTGCTGCAAGGCGGGCCACTGCGCCAAGAGTTCGCGTGCTTCGGGGTCTTGGCTGCGTTCGCGGGCTTGGGCCAGTTCGAGGGCCGCTTCGGCGGCGCGGGCGCGTTCGGGCTTGCCCACTTGGAGCATGGCGGCGGCGGCGTGCAGTTGCTGAATCTCACGGGCCAAGTGGGCTTGGGCGCGGGCGCGTTGTTTGTAGCCGCGCACGGTGTCGCTGATTTCGGCAAGGTAGCGCGTGCGTGCGCCGGGCACCACCGGGTTTTGGTGGGTGCTGTGGCGCACGTTGACCACTGGCAAACGGCCGGCGGTGGTGCTCATGCCCAGTTGGCCCAAGCGCACCTTGAGCGCTTGGTAGAGCGCGGTCACGCCGTCGTCGTTGAAGCGCGCGGCCATGGTGCCGAAAACCGGCATCTGTTCGGTGGGGGTTTGCCAAGCCTCTTGGTTGCGTTGCACCTGTTTGGCCACGTCGCGCAGCGCATCGCTTGCGCCCTTGCGGTCGAATTTGTTGATGGCCACGAACTCGGCAAAGTCGAGCATGTCGATTTTTTCGAGCTGGCTGGCCGCGCCGAATTCGGGTGTCATGACGTACATGGGCACGTCGACGTGTGGCACGATGGCCGCGTCGCCTTGGCCTATGCCCGATGTCTCCACGACGATCAGGTCAAAGCCGGCGACCTTGCAAGCCGCCACCACGTCGGGTAGTGCGGCCGAGATTTCGGAGCCGAAGTCGCGCGTGGCCAGCGAGCGCATGAACACACGCGGACCGTTTTGCCAAGGCCCGATGGCGTTCATGCGGATGCGGTCACCCAGCAAGGCGCCGCCGCTCTTGCGGCGCGAGGGGTCGATGGAGATCACGGCCACGCGCAGCGCGTCGTCTTGGTCCAGTCGCAAACGACGGATGAGTTCGTCGGTGAGCGAAGACTTGCCCGCGCCACCGGTGCCGGTGATGCCGAGCACGGGCACCTTCGTGGCGGCGGCTTGTTCGCGCAAGTTTTGGACCAAGCCCGCATCGGCGCTACCGTTTTCCAAGGCGGTGATGAGTTGCGCCAGGGCGCGCCAGTGCCTTTCGCCGTGGCCTTGGATGGCGCTCACATCGCTGGGGGCCAGCGTGCTGATGTCGCGGTCGCAGCGCATGACCATCTCGCCGATCATGCCGGCCAAGCCCATTTTTTGACCATCTTCCGGGCTGTAGATGCGCACGCCACGGTCGGCCAAGGCCCGGATTTCCGTCGGTACGATCACGCCGCCGCCGCCGCCAAAGACTTGGATGTGTTCGCCGCCGCGCACGCGCAGCAAATCGACCATGTAACTGAAGTATTCGTTGTGCCCACCCTGGTAGGAGCTGATGGCGATGCCTTGTGCGTCTTCTTGCAGGGCCGCAGTGACGACCTCGTCGACCGATCGGTTGTGCCCCAAGTGAATCACCTCGGCACCCATGCTTTGCAAGATGCGCCGCATGATGTTGATGGCTGCATCGTGCCCGTCAAACAAAGACGCGGCGGTGACGAAGCGCACCTTGTGTTGCGGGCGGTAGTTGGCCAAGGCTTGGAATTCGGCGTTGAGTTGGGTCATGTCGCAGCGGCGTGGTTGATCACTGACGTTTACGTAAACGTCAACTGAGAATACTACCCCAGCTCAGCCCTTCGCGCCAGCGGGCTCACCCGGGTGGCTAAAATACTTGGGAGGGTATGTTTTGCCATTGGCGCGAACGCCTTTTAACGCTGGAGACACCATGACCACCGTGCACGACCCCGAACGCAAACGAGCCTTGTTGATGCGTCTCAAACGCGTGGAAGGCCAGTTGAGAGGCATACAACGCTTGTTGGAGACCGACAGCGACTGCGAACAAGTGGCACAACAAATGGCCGCGGCGCGCAAGGCCTTGGACAAAACTTTTTTCAGCATGGTGGGCTGTGTGATTGCTCAAGGTGACTTACCGCCCGATGATGTGGCCGACATGCTGGCCCGCTTCTCTTGATCTCTCAACCCGGATTGCGACATGCCCGACCTAACCAACCCCATTCAGTTGTTCGACGCCGCGTCGAGCACCTACACCTATGTGCTGTTCGATGAGCACAGCCGCGAGGCCATGATCATCGACCCCGTGGACGAGCAGATCGAGCGCGATTTGGCGGTCTTGCGCGAGCACGGTTTGAAACTGGTGTGGGCGGTGGAAACGCACGCCCACGCCGATCACATCACCAGCGCGGGCAAATTGGCCGAACTCGCAGGCGCCAAAACCGCAGCGCCCGAGGGCTGTGGGATCGGCACGGCTTCCGTGCAGTTGACCGATGGCGCCACCTTGAGTTTTGGTGCTCAACAAATCCACGCGTTGCACACCCCGGGCCACACCGCGGGCAGCATGAGCTTTGTGTGGCATCGAGCCGATGCGGTGAACGCCTTCACCGGCGACACCTTGCTGATCAACGGCTGTGGCCGCACCGACTTCCAATCGGGCAGCGCCTCTGCGCTTTACAACAGCTTGACGCAGGTCTTGTTTGCCTTGCCCGATGCCGCCGTGGTGTGGCCCGGTCACGATTACCAAGGCCGCACACACTCGACCATCGGTCAAGAAAAAACCAGCAACATGCGCGTGGCCGGCAAAACCGAAGCCGAGTTCGTGGCGCTCATGGACGGCTTGCAATTGCCCAAGCCCAAACGCATCGACGAGGCGGTGCCGGCCAATTTGCAATCGGGTTTGCGCCACGACGCCGATGCGGCGCTGGACTGGGCGGTTCGCCCACAAGCTGGTTACGCCGGAGACGTGTCGCCTCAATTGGCTTGGCAATGGGTGTCCAGCGGTGAAGCGGTCTTGGTGGATATTCGAACCGACGCTGAACGCGAGTGGGTGGGTTTTGTCCCGGACGCCGTGCCGGTGGTGTGGAAGCAGTGGCCCGGCATGGCGATGAATGCCTCGTTTGATGAGCAGATTCAAAAAGCCGCTGGCGACAAGGCGCTGGTGCTGTTGTGCCGCAGCGGCGTGCGCTCGATCGCCGCGGCCAAACGCGCCACCGAGTTGGGTCTCAAGGCCTACAACATCTTGGAAGGCTTTGAAGGTGACCCCGACAGCCACGCGCAGCGCGGTCGACGCGGTGGCTGGCGTTACCGAGGGCTGCCATGGCGACAAAATTGAGGGGCTTGGCAAGCGGGGCAACCCTGTGCCTCGGTTGGCGATAATGCCGACATGACTTTTTTGGCCCTCGATGTGGGAAACACGCGCCTGAAATGGGCGCTCTACGAAACGCCCACATGGGGTGCGCGCCTCTTGGCTCAGGGCGCCCAATTTTTGGAGCAGATCGAGACCTTGGCCGAGGGCGATTGGCGCGACCTGCTTGCGCCGCGGTGGGCCTTGGGTTGTGTGGTGGCGGGCGACCCCGTCAAGCGACGTGTCATGGACCAGATCGAGCAATTGCCGGGTTGGGACGTGGTGCCGCAATGGGTGGTGGCCAGCGCGCAAGAAGCGGGTTTGATCAATGGCTACGACCACCCGACACGATTGGGCTCGGACCGTTGGGTGGCCATGATCGGCGCGCGCCAGCATTTGCAAAACCAAGGACAAGCCGGACCGTGTTTGGTGGTGATGGTGGGCACGGCGGTGACGGTGGAAGCCATCGATGCCGAAGGTCGGTTTTTGGGTGGCATCATCTTGCCCGGTCACGGCATCATGTTGCGCGCGCTGGAGTCCGGCACTGCGGGCCTGCACGTGCCCACGGGCCAAGTGTGCGATTTCCCCACCAACACCAGCGACGCGCTGACCAGTGGCGGCACCTTTGCGATCGCTGGCGCCGTGCAGCGCATGGCCGACCATGTGACGCGCCACTGCGGCCAAGCGCCGGTGTGTTTCATGACCGGCGGCGCAGGCTGGAAAATGGTACCGAGCATGTCCTTGCCGGTGCAGCTGGTCGACAGTTTGATTTTTGATGGTTTGCTGGCGATCGCCAGCCGCCGCTTTTCCGAGTCTTGAATGAAAACAGGGAACCTGTGATGAGCGATTTGAAATCCACGTTTGAAGCCGCGGTGGCCAACTCGAGCAAGTTGTCCGAGCGCCCCAACAACGCTACCTTGTTGCGCATTTACGGTCTGTACAAACAAGCCACCCAAGGCGATGTGCAAGGCGCCAAGCCCGGCTTCAGCGATCTGGTGGGCCGCGCCAAATGGGACGCTTGGAACCAGCAAAAGGGCAGCAGCGCGGAAACCGCGATGCAGGCCTACGTCGACCTCATCGAGTCGCTGCGCTGACCTGCACCCAGCAGTCGTAGAACACCGCCGCGCGGCCCATGTCGGTCAGTCGCTGGCTGGTGACTTCGTTGACGTTGGTGCCGTTGGTGCCCAGTTTGCGCCACCAAATGCCCATGCCGTTGACCACGCCGGGCCGCGCCCGCGTGTTCACCTTGAGCTGGCATGCGTAACGGCCGCGGTCGTTGAACACCACCACATGTTCTTCGTCGGACAGACCGCGCGCGGTGGCGTCGTCCGGGTGCATCTCCAGCCACGGCGCGCCTTCCATGTCGCGCAGGCTTTTGACGTTCACAAAGGTCGAGTTCAAAAAATGCCGTGAAGGTGGCGAAATCATGGCCAGCGGGTAGTCGGGGTGGGTATTGGCGGGCTCGAAGTTGGGCAGGTGGTCGGGTAGACCGTCTTGCCCTTGGTCGGCCAAACGCTGGCTGAAAAATTCACAGCGCCCACTCGGCGTGGGAAAGCCGCCGTCGGCGAACGGCGCATCGGGCACGGACAAGGAGGCAAAACCTTGGTCGAGCAGGACAGAGAAGTCCACCGCATCGCCAAACGCCGTGCGACACAGCGCCTCGTCGCTGTCTTGTAAACACGGGTCGTTCAGGCCCATGCGCTGCGCCAAGTCGCGAAAGAAGTCGGTGTTGGTGCGGGCTTGGCCTACGGGGGGGATGGCCGGGCGGTTGAGTACCACGTCGGTGTGGCCGTAGCTCAAGTGCACGTCCCAATGCTCGAGTTGGGTGGTGGCGGGCAAGATGTAATCGGCCAGGTCGGCGGTGTCGGTCATGAAGTGTTCGAGCACGACCGTGAACAGGTCCTCGCGTGCAAAGCCTTGCACCACGCGGCTGGACTGCGGCGCCACGGCCACCGGGTTGCTGTTGTAGACGATCAGCGCGTCAACCTGGGGCCCAAAGTCGGGGCTGCTCGGGCGCAGCAGGTCGTCCCCGATGGTGCTCATGTTGAGGGTGCGGGGCCGACGATCGCCCAAGAGGTCGGGCCGCGCCAAGGCGTTGCGCTGCACGGGGAAGTTGCTGGAGGCTGAGAGCAGCAAGCCTCCAGCGCGGTGGCGCCAGGCCCCGATCAAGGCGGGCAAGCAGGCGATGGCGCGCACAGCATTGCCGCCGCCACGCACGCGCTGCATGCCGTAGTTCAAGCGGATGGCCGCGGGTTTTGTGGTGCCGTAGTCGCGCGCCAAGCGTTCGATTTGTTCCACGGGGACGCCGCACACCTCGGCCGCGCGCGCGGGCGGCCATTGCAGGGCGCGCTCGCGCAGCGCATTCCAACCCAGCGTGTGCTGTTCGATGTAGCCGTGGTCCAGCCAGTCGTGCACGATGAGTTCGTGCATGAGCGCCAGCGCCAAGGCCGCGTCGGTGCCAGGGCGCAGCGCGATGTGCTCGTGGCATTTGTCGGCGGTTTCGCTGCGCCGTGGGTCGATGCACACCAAGCGCGCGCCTCGGCGTTTCGCTTCTTGTGCGACGCGCCAAAAGTGGATGCTGCTGCCGATGGCGTTGCTGCCCCAAATCAGGATCAACTGGGACTCTGCAAAGTGCTGCACGCGCATGCCGAGTTTGCCGCCTAAGGTTTGCGTCAGCGCTTCGGCCCCCGCCGAGGCGCAAATCGTGCGGTCCAACTGCGAGGCGCCCAAGGCGTGAAAAAACCGTGCGGCCATGCCTTCGCCTTGCACCAAGCCCATGGTGCCGGCGTAACTGTAGGGCAAGATGGCCTCGGGGTCGCGTGCGGCGATGCCGCTCAGGTGTTGGGCGATGTCGCCCATGGCTTCGTTCCATGTCACGGGTGTGAACTGTCCGCTGCCTTTGGGACCCACGCGTTTGAGTGGGGTGAGCACGCGTTCGATGTGGTGGGTGCGCTCGGCGTAACGCGAAACCTTGGTGCACAAGACGCCGTCGGTGCGCGGGTGATCGGGGTTGCCGCGCACGGCCACGGCCACGCCGCCTTCGACGCGGGTGATCAGGGCGCAGGTGTCGGGGCAGTCGTGCGGGCACGCGCCGCGCACCTCCACAGGCTCAAGGGTGGTAGCGGTCATGGCGTGTGTGTTTCTGTGCTGTAGGCTTCGCTCAGGCTCAGCAGGTGCTGGCGTTGGCTGGTTTCTAAGAAGGGTGCGAGCACCTGCAAGGCGTGCTGGGCGCCGCGCAACAAGGCTTGCTGCGCGTTGCCGCTTTCCAAGGCCTGACGGGGGTTTTGAACGTACTCAAAACTCAACCAGTAAGTCACCACGACCACCATGTTGTTGGCCGTGGCCTCGACTTCACGGGCATCGATGCGCACCGCGCCCGAGGACGACAGGCCGTTGAGCAATTGCCGCATGGCCCTGCTTTTGTTGAGCAACACGGTTTTGAAGTGGCTCTCGAGCATGCGGTTGTTGGACAGCAAGTCGTTCAAGTCACGGTACAAAAACCGGTACTGCCACACCAACTCAAACAAGCTGTGCATGAAAAACCAAGCATCTTCCACATCGCGCACGCCTTGGCTGGCGGGCAAGAGCCCGTTCAAAGCGCCTTCGTAGCGCTTGAACAAACCGTTGATCAGCTCCTCTTTGGCGGGGTAGTGGTAGTACAAATTGCCGGGGCTGATGCCCAAGTCGGCCGCGATCATGGTGGTCGACACATTGGGCACGCCAAAGCGGTTGAACAGCTCCAAACTGGCCAACAGGATGCGCTCGGCGGTGCGGCGCGGCGCTTTCTTCACGGAAGCCATTCAGGTTTTTCGGGCGCGCGCCGTGGGGGTTTTGGCTTTGGTTGGGGGCGCAGCGCGGGTGGTTTTGGCTCGGGTCTTGGCGGGGGAGGCCAAAGCGTGCATCTGCGCGATGTGTTCTTCCAAAGCTTGGATGCGCGCTTGAAGGGCGACGATGTCGGGTGCGCTCGGCATGCCCAAGTTCATCAGCGCAGTGGCCACGCGGTTTTCAAACAGGCTCTCCAGTTTGTTCCACTGGCCCGAGGCTTTGTCACTGAATTCGTTGGCGATGCCCGCGACTTGCTCGGTGACCTGTTCGGTGGCTTGGCTCAGCGCCTCGAGCCGGGCTTGGGCAGCGGCTTGGGTTTTGCCTTGCAGCTGTTGGCCTTCGCTGACCAAGGCCTCAAAGACCTTGGCGCCCTCGGCCTGAGCCTTGGCAAAAGCGCCCAGACCAGCCAGCCAGATGTGTTGGGCCGAGTCTTTGACCTGCTCGGCGCGTTCGGTCACGGGGTCTGGGGCGGGGGTGCGGCGTGAGGGGGGTTTGCGTGTGGTGTTCATGCCGACACTGTAAGCCTTGGGCCGCCAATTGGGTAGGGGGGCATGGGCCTACAATTTCACCCAAGCTCCTCCTTGCCCACCGACCCGTGACCGCCATGACCGACTCCGCTGCTCGACTCACCATTCCCCGACAAGACCGCGCCGATACCTTGGCCAGCGCACTGCCCGCTTTGCGGCGCAACCACGGCAAAACCATGGTCATCAAATACGGCGGCAACGCCATGACCGACCCGGCTTTGCAACAAGCCTTTGCCGAAGACGTGGTGATGTTGCAGCTCGCGGGCATCCGCGCGGTGGTCGTGCACGGTGGCGGCCCCCAGATCGAGCAGCTCTTGCAGCGCTTGGGCAAACAAGGCACCTTCATTCAAGGCATGCGGGTCACCGACGCCGAGACCATGTCGGTGGTCGAGTGGGTCTTGGGCGGCCAAGTGCAGCAAACCATTGTCGGGCTGATCAACCAAGCCGGTGGCCGCGCCATGGGCATGACGGGGCGCGATGGCGCCACGATCCAAGCCCAACGCTTGCGTTTGGTCGACAGCCACAACCCCGCCGTGATCCACGACGTGGGGCAGGTCGGCGATGTGGTCTCGGTCGACACGCGCGCCTTGGTGGGCGTGTTGGATGCCGGCATGATTCCCGTCGTCAGCCCCATCGGCTACGGCGTGAACAACGAGAGTTACAACATCAACGCCGATGTGGTGGCCGGCGAATTGGCCAAGGCCTTGCACGCTGAAAAATTGCTGATGATGACCAACATCGCGGGCGTGTTGGACCAAGCGGGTCAGCTCTTGCCCGAACTCTCACCCGCGCGCATCGACGCCCTGTGTGCCGACGGCACGATCTCCGGCGGCATGATCCCCAAGATCGCCGGGGCCTTGGACGCCGCCAAGAGCGGGGTGCAAGCGGTCCACATTTTGGATGGTCGTGTGCCACACGCCCTGCTGTTGGAGGTGCTCGGCAACGAGCCCTTCGGCACCACCATCCGCGCCCAATAAGGTCAACACCATGCAAGCGCCGCACGACGATCCCCACACAGACGAGACGGCCTTGACACCCGAGACCCCACGCAAACGGCCCAAGCCGGGTGAGCGCCGCGTGCAAATCTTGCAGGCCTTGGCCACCATGCTCGAGCAGCCCGGCTCAGAGCGCATCACCACGGCCTCGTTGGCCCAGCAACTCGAAGTCAGCGAAGCCGCGCTCTACCGACACTTCGCCAGCAAGGCACAGATGTTCGAGGCCTTGATCGATTTCATCGAGCAATCGGTCATGGGCTTTGTCGCTCAACTCGAGCAGCGCGAACCCGATGCGCGCCAACGCGCCCGCAAACTCCTGAGTTGGGTTTTGCAGTTTGCCGAAAAAAACCCGGGTTTGTGCCGCGTCATGGTGGGCGACGCCTTGGTCTTGGAGCATGAGCGCTTGCAGCAGCGGGTGAATTTGTTGTTCGACAAACTCGAAGCCCAGCTGCGCCAGTGCCTGCGCGAGGCGGGGGTGGTGGCGGGATCGGCCACGCCCACGGTTCAAGCGCAGGCCGATGCGGCGCTGATGATGGCTTGGTGCGTGGGCCGACTGCAAGGCTTTGCGCGCAGTGGCTTCAAGCGCCTGCCCAGCGAACACCTCGAGCACCATTTGGCCGCCCTGATCCGCTGACGGCGACGGGGCCATCCGGCCCGGCTGCGCCAAGGCGCGTGGCAAATTTTCGGTGAGGGCTTGAAAAAAGCACGGTCGTTCGATTATGATGACCCAACTTTTTGTCGTGTGAAGCCCCCCGCCACCATGCCGAGCCTTGCCCAACCATCCCCTGCACCGTCTGCCGATGCACCGCGCGTGCAGCACAAAGGCCAGCAAACCAAAGCCGCCATCGTGGACGCCGCTTTGGGCTTGGCCACGCAAATTGGCTTGGAAGGTTTGTCCATCGGTGCATTGGCCGAGGTCATGCACATGAGCAAGTCCGGCGTGTTCGCTCACTTTGGCTCGCGCGACGAACTCCAAATGTCGGTGATCCGCGAGTACCACACCCGCTTTGAGCACGAGGTGTTTTTCCCCGCTCTCAAGGCCCCACGCGGCTTGCCGCGTGTGCGCCAGCTGTTTGACAACTGGATGCAGCGCACCTCGGTGGAAATCGATTCGGGCTGCATTTACATCAGCGGTGCCGTGGAGTTCGACGACCGCCCAGGCCCTGTGCGTGACGCGCTGGCCAGCTCGGTGCAGGTTTGGCTCGACGCCGTGCGCCGTGCGATTGAGCAGGCGGTGGAGCAAGGCCATTTGCGCCAAAACACCGATGCCGCCCAAATGGGTTTTGAAATTCACGCTTTGATTTTGGCCCTGCACTACGAGGCGCGCTTCATGCGCAACCCCGATTCTCTGCAGCGCGCCGTCAAAGCCTTTGAGTCCATCGTGGCGCGCAACAGCGCCGCTTGATCTTTCACTTTCATCACAGGAGTCCCCACCATGCCCATCTACAACCCGCCCCTGCGCGACATGCGGTTCGTCATGCACGAGGTGCTGCGCGTGGAAGACGAATACAAGGCCTTGCCCGCGCACGCTGAAACCGATGCCGACACCATCAACGCGGTGCTCGAAGAGGGCGGCAAGTTCGCGGCCGAAGTGGCGTTTCCGCTGAACATCGGTGGCGATGCAGAGGGCTGCACACTGGACAAAACCACCCACGCGGTGACCACGCCCAAAGGCTTCAAAGAGGCCTACGCCAAATACATCGAAGGCGGCTGGGCCGCTTTGTCGTGCGACACCGAGTACGGTGGCCAAGGCTTGCCTTTTGTGGTGAACCAGTGCTTCTACGAAATGATGAACTCGGCCAACCAGTCGTGGACCATGTACCCCGGCTTGAGCCACGGCGCTTACGAGTGCTTGCACGCGCACGGCACGCCTGAGCAAAAAGCGCTGTACCTGCCCAAGCTCACCAGCGGCGAGTGGACTGGCACCATGTGCCTGACCGAACCCCATTGCGGCACCGATTTGGGGATGTTGCGCACCAAGGCCGAGCCACTGGCCGATGGCAGCTACGCCATCACCGGTCAGAAAATTTTCATCAGCGCCGGCGAGCACGACTTCACCGACAACATCATTCACTTGGTCTTGGCCCGTTTGCCCGATGCGCCGGTGGGCAGCAAAGGCATCAGCCTGTTCGTGGTGCCCAAGTTCAAGGTCAAGGCCGATGGCAGCATCGGTGAGCGCAACGCCATCCACTGCGGTGCCTTGGAGCACAAAATGGGCATCCACGGCAACGCCACGTGCCAAATGATCTTGGACGGTGCGGTGGGTACCTTGGTGGGCCAGCCGCACAAAGGCCTGTCGGCCATGTTCGTGATGATGAACGCCGCGCGCTTGGGCGTGGGCAACCAGTCGCTGGGATTGACCGAAGTCGCGTTCCAAAACGCCTTGGCTTACGCCAAGGACCGCATCCAGATGCGCAGCCTCTCGGGCACCAAGGCCAAAGACAAGGCCGCCGACCCCATCATCGTGCACCCCGATGTGCGCAAGATGCTGCTCACCGCCAAGGCCTACGCCGAAGGTGGCCGCGCCATGGCCATTTACTGCGCACTCTTGCTCGACAAAGAACTGCACCACCCCGATGAGAAGGTGCGCAAAGACTGCGGTGAGATGGTCGCCTTGCTCACCCCCATCGTCAAAGCCTTCATCACCGACAACGGTTTTGAAGCCACCAACCACTGCATGCAGGTGTTCGGCGGCCACGGCTTCATCAAAGAATGGGGCATGGAGCAGCACGTTCGCGACGCGCGCATCAACATGATTTACGAAGGCACCAACACCATCCAGAGCTTGGACCTCTTGGGCCGCAAGGTTTTGGGCAACAACGGCGCGACTTTGAAGAAGTTCGGTAAGCTCATCGGCGCCTTGGTGACTGAGGAGGGCGTGAACGAAAAAATGGCCGAGTTCATCAACCCGCTGGCGGTGTTGGGCGAGCAGATCACCAAGTTCACGATGGAGATTGGCTTCAAAGGCTTGCAAAACCCCGACGAGGTGGGTGCGGCCGCCGTGGACTACCTGCGCGTGGCCGGGCACTTGGTGTTCGGTTACTTCTGGGCCCGCATGGCGCAGACCGCGCTGCAGCAAATCGCCGCGGGCAACAACGACCCCTTCTACCAGGCCAAGCTGCAAACCGCGCGTTTCTACTTCGCCAAACTGTTCCCCGAAACCGCGACACTGATGCGTCGCGCCCGCGCTGGCAGCAAGGTCCTGATGGACACCGACCTCGCTCTGGCTTGATGTTCCCGTTCCCCACCACCACCTCAAAGGAGACTCGCATGTTCAAAAAGACCCTTGCATTCGCCGCCCTGGCCACCGCCAGCCTGCTCGCCAACGCCCAGGCCACGCCGGTGGGTCTGTGGAAAACCATCGACGACGAGTCGGGCAAAGAAAAATCGCTGGTGCGCATCCAAGAGGCCAATGGCCAATTGACCGGCACGATCGAGAAATTTCTCGATCCCGCCACCAAACCCGATGTGAAATGCGATCTGTGCTCCGATGAGCGCAAAGGCAAGCCGATTTTGGGCATGCAAATTTTGCGTGGCCTCAAACCCACCGACGACAAAGCGCGCTGGGACGGCGGCGAGATCTTGGACCCCAACAAAGGCAAGATCTACAAGAGCCGCATCACCTTGATTGATGGCGGCAAAAAACTGGAGATGCGCGGCTACATCGGTGCGCCCCTGTTGGGTCGCACCCAAGTTTGGGTCCGCACCGAATAAACCGACGCCCCATCGCCTCATCACCTCTCTGGAAACACCATGTCTCGTTTCATCGTTCGCAAAGTCGCCGTTTTGGGCGCGGGGGTGATGGGCGCGCAAATCGCCGCCCATCTGGTCAACGTCAAAGTGCCGGTGGTGCTGTTCGATTTGCCGGCCAAAGAGGGGCCGAAAAACGGCATCGTCCTGCGCGCGGTGGAAAACCTGCGCAAGATGAAGCCCTCGCCCCTGGGCGTGAGCAGCGATGCCGATCGCATCGTGCCGGCGAATTACGAAGACGACCTGTCGCAACTCAAAGACTGCGACCTCATCATCGAGGCGATTGCCGAGCGCATGGATTGGAAGCGCGACCTGTACGCCAAGATCGCGCCACACGTGGGTGCGCATACCTTGCTCGCGTCCAACACCTCGGGCTTGTCGATCACGGCGCTCAGCGACGCCTTGCCCAAGGCGCTGCGAACTCGCTTTTGTGGCATCCACTTCTTCAACCCACCGCGCTACATGAGCTTGGTGGAGTTGATCGCCACGCCCGCGAGTGCCCCCGACATGCTCGACCGCTTGGAGGCCTTTGTCACCAGCACGCTGGGCAAGGGCGTGGTGCGCGCCAAAGACACACCCAACTTCGTGGCCAACCGCATCGGTGTGGTGGGCATGCTCAGCACCATGCACGAGGTCGAACGTTTTGGTTTGAGTTACGACGTGGTGGACGACCTGACCGGCAAGCGTTTGGGCCGCGCCTCCAGCGGCACCTTCCGCACCGCTGATGTGGTGGGCTTGGACACCATGGCCCACGTCATCAAGACCTTGCAAGACACCTTGAGCCCCGAGACCGATCCGTTTTACGGCAGCTTCGGCACCCCCGAGGTGCTCAAGACCTTGATCGAAAAAGGCCACTTGGGTCAAAAAACCAAGGCCGGTTTTTACAAGAAAGTGGGCCGCGACATCCTGCGCTTTGAACTCGCGAGCCAAGACTACGTGCCCGGTGGCGAGAAGGCCGACGAGGTCTATGGCCGCATGCTCAAAAAACCCGCTGCCGAGCGCTTGCCATTGCTGCGCAACAGCGAAGGCCCGCAAGGCCAGTTCCTGTGGGCGATTTTGCGCAACGGTTTCCACTACGCTGCGGTGCACCTGGACTCGATCGCCGAGACCGCCCGCGACGTCGACTTGGCCATGCGCTGGGGCTTCGGCATGAAACAAGGCCCGTTTGAGCTCTGGCAAGAAGCCGGTTGGCTCAACGTGGCCAAGATGGTGCAAGAGGACATCGACGCCGGCAAAGCCCTGTGCAAGACGCCGCTGCCGGACTGGGTGTTCAAAGGCCCGGTGGCCGACGCGGGTGGTGTGCACACCACCCAGGGTTCTTGGAGCCCCAGCTCGGGCCGTTTTGAGCCACGCCGCCGTTTGCCGGTGCACGAGCGACAAGTCTTCCCTGAGTTGCTCTTGGGCGAGGCCGGTCCGCGTTTCGAGCAAGCCGGTACCACGGTCATGGACAACGGCGCCTTGCGCGTCTGGACCTTCGATGAGCCCGCTTTGAAAGGCGTGTTGATCGCCAGCATCACCACCAAGATGCACACCATCAGCATGGAGGTGTGTGAAGGCTTGATGGCCGCGGTCGACTTGGCCGAGCAGTCTTACGAAGGCTTGGTGATTTGGTCGGGCGACGAACCGTTCAGTGTCGGCGCCGATTTGCAAGCCATGTTGCCGGCCTTCATGGCCGTGGGCGTGTCGGCGGTGGAAGACGCCGAAGGCTTCATGCAACAAACCTTCTTGCGCTTGCGCTACGCCCAAGTGCCGGTGGTCAGCGCGATCCGCGGCATGGCCTTGGGCGGCGGCTGCGAAATGGCGGTGCACTGCGCACGCCGCGTGGTGCACATGGAGAGCTACATCGGTTTGGTCGAGGTGGGTGTGGGCTTGATCCCCGGCGCCGGTGGCCTGACCTACATCGCCCGCCGGGCTGCAGAGAATGCGCAAGCGTCCAGTGGCAAAGACCTCTTGCCCTTCCTGACCGAGGGCTTCACGGCCGCGGCCATGGCCAAGGTCGGCACCAGCGCCTTGGAGTCGCGCCAACTGGGCTATGTGTTGCCTACCGACGTGGTGGTGGCGCACAAAGACGAGCTGCTGTTCGTGGCGGCCAACGAGGCGCGCGCGCTGTTCCACAGCGGCTACCGTCCACCCTTGCAGACCCTGTTTGCGGTCGGTGGCCGTTCGGTCAAAGCCACCATCATGGGCCAGCTGGTCAACATGCGCGATGGGGGCTTCATCAGCCAACACGACTTCCACATCGCCACCTTGATCGCCCATGTGCTGACCGGCGGCGACGTCGATGCCGGCACCTTGGTCAGCGAGGCCTACCTGATGACCTTGGAGCGACAAGCGTTCTGCGACTTGATCGTGCACCCCAAAACCCAAGAACGGATTTTGGCCATGCTCAACACCGGCAAGCCCTTGAGAAACTGAACACCCGGAGTCACCATGAAACAGTTGCAAGACGCTTACATCGTTGCGGCCACCCGCACCCCCATTGGCCGCTCGCACAAGGGCGCGTTCAAACACCTGCGCCCCGACGACCTGCTGGCCCACGCCCTGCGCGCCGCGCTCGCCCAAGTCCCAGGCTTGGACCCCAAGGCCATCGAAGACGTGATCTGTGGTTGCGCCATTCCCGAAGCCCAACAAGGCCTGAACGTGGCGCGCATCGGTGCCATCTTGGCCGGCTTGCCCAACAGCGTGGGTGGCATCACCGTCAACCGCTTTTGTGCGTCGGGCTTGTCGGCCATCGCCATGGCCGCCGACCGCATCCGCGTGGGCGAGGCCGACGTGATGATCGCTGCCGGCACCGAGAGCATGAGCATGGTGCCCATGATGGGCAACTCGCCCAGCCTCTCGCCCACGATTTTCGCCAACACCGACGACATCGATCGCTACGGCATCGCCTATGGCATGGGCCTGACGGCCGAGAAAGTCGCGCAGCAGTGGAAGGTTTCGCGCGACGACCAAGACGCTTTTGCGGTGCAGTCGCACGCGCGCGCCGTGGCTGCCATGCAGGCCGGTGAATTCAAGGACGAGATCACGCCCGTGACCGTGCAAGACCGCCGCGTCGATTTGGATTCGGCGCAGGTCTCGGTGAACGAGCGCACCATCAGCTTGGACGAGGGCGCACGCCCGGACACCAACTTGGAAGGCTTGGGTAAATTGCGCACCGTTTTCTCGGCGCGCGGCTCGGTCACCGCGGGCAACAGCTCACAAACCAGCGACGGCGCGGGTGCTTTGATCTTGGCCAGCGAAGCGGCCATCAAACGCTACAACCTCACGCCCTTGGCGCGGTTCGTCAGCTACGCCAGCCGCGGTGTGCCGCCCCACATCATGGGCATCGGCCCGGTCGAGGCCATTCCCGCCGCGCTGCGTTACGCGGGTTTGAGTCAGCAAGACATCGACTGGTTCGAACTCAACGAGGCTTTTGCTGCGCAGTCGCTGGCCGTGATGAACACGCTGGGCCTGGACCCCGCCAAGGTCAACCCCATGGGCGGTGCGATCGCCTTGGGCCACCCGCTGGGTGCGACCGGCGCCATCCGCGCCGCCACGGTGGTGCACGCGCTCAAACGCCACCAAAAGAAGTACGGTATGGTGACCATGTGCGTCGGCATGGGTCAAGGCGCCGCCGGCATTTTTGAAAGGGTCTGACCATGAGCGACATCCTCAACCACACCGAAGGCGGTGTGTGCACCCTGACCTTCAACCGCTTGGACAAAAAGAACTCCATCACCGCGGCCATGTACGCGACCTTGGCCGAGGCCTTGCGCCAAGCGCAGAACGACGACGCGGTGCGTTGTTTGGTGTTCCAAGGCCACGAGACGGTGTTTTCGGCCGGTAACGACATCGCCGACTTTTTGAACCACCCACCGTCCGAGCCCTCGGCACCGGTGTTTTTGTTCTTGCGTGCTTTGGCCGAATTTCCCAAGCCTTTGTTGGCGGCGGTGTGCGGCCCGGCCGTGGGCATCGGCACGACGATGCTTTTGCATTGCGACCTGGTGTACGCCGGTGACAACGCGGCGTTCGCCATGCCCTTCGTGAATTTGGGGCTCTGCCCCGAGGCCGCTTCGAGCTTGCTAGCGCCGCAGATGATGGGTCACCACCGCGCGGCCGAAGCCTTGCTCTTGGGTGAGCCCTTCATGGCCGAGGCGGCCTTGGAAGTGGGTTTGGTCAACCGCGTGTTGCCGCCCACCGAAGCCGCGTCGTACGCGCATTCGGTGGCGCACAAATTGGCGCAAAAACCCTTGTCTTCCTTGATCGAGACCAAGCGCTTGATGAAGCAAGCGCAACTGCCCGCGGTGCTCGACACCATCGATCGCGAAGCCGAGAGCTTTGCCCGCTTGTTGCGCGCACCAGCGGCCAAAGAGGCGTTTGGCGCCTTCATGGAGCGGCGCAAGCCCAACTTCGCCGGGCTCTGAGCCCTGTAGCAGGTTTATGACAAGCCAGTGATGGCTTGGTAAGCCGCGCGGGTGCTGGGGCTCACCGAAGCCAAGACCTGTTGGTGCGGCGTTTGGTGGCGCATCACCAAACGCGCCGAAGCCACGGCTTGAGAGCGGCAAAACCAATGGCAAGAGTGCTGGAACAAAAACAGCTCAGCGCTCATGCGAAACGCCTGATCGCGGTGGCTCAGGCCTTGGGCGTTGGCGTGGACCTCGGCGATGCCGCGGGCGTGCACGGCCATCAGGTCGCGCAAATCAAAACACTGGGCGGGCAAGAGCTGGTTGACCCAAGGCAGAGCCAGCGGCCAACGGCTGGTGCGCCAAGCGGCGGCGTCGCTGCGCGCCATGCTGCTGTGCAGCTGTTGCAGGTGGTCGGCCAAGGTAGCTTGTTGGTTGTACAGCAGTTGCCAAACGGATTCGCGTCGCGAGGCGTCGTCCTCGCCCAGCGCACGCAAATAGCCTTCGATGAGTTGACCCATGAGGTTTTCAATCGGGCGCGCGCGCAAATGTTCGGCGAGCAAAGCGATGCGCCGTGACTGTTCGCGGTTTTTTTGCACAAAAGCGATGAGGGTCGCCAGCCCCATTAACATGACCATTTCCATCCCCCTATTGTCTGGCCTTTTTGGATGTTCCCATGACCCCACCCCAAGTCTCCTCAGGTCCCCTGGTGTTTGAACCGGAATTTGTCGCTGGTTTGAAGTCGATCTTCGAAGACAAGATCGTGTTCAACCGGGTCTTGGGTTTGAAGATCGTCGAACTCTCGCCTGAGCGGGTGAGCGCGCGCATCGACATGCGACCCGAACTGGTGGGGCATTTCAGCTACAACCGCATCCACGGCGGGGTGATCAGCGCGGGCTTGGACGCCATGGGCGGTTTGGCGGTGATGGTGGCCATTGGGGCGCGCCACATGGACGAGCCGCCGGGACAACGCCTGCACCGCTTCGCCAAGCTCGGCACCATCGATTTGCGAGTGGACTATCTGCGTCCTGGAATCAGCGAACACTTCGAACTCAGCGCCGAGGTCATGCGCTTGGGCTCGCGCGTGGCCTCCACGCGCATGGAGTTTCGCGCTGCCGATGGCAAGTTGCTGTCGTGCGGCAGCGGGGCTTACATCGTGTCCTGATCGCGGACTTCAGCGCGCAATGGGGCACGGGCGGCCATCGTCGTCGATGGCCACATAGGTCAAGCTGGCCTCGGTGACTTTGATGTAGCGGCCTTGCTCGGTAAAGCGCTCGGCATAGACCTCCACGGCGATGGTGATCGAGGTGTTTCCGATGCGCTCGACGCGGGCAAAAAAGCTCAAGATGTCGCCCACCCGCACCGGCTGTTTGAACACGAATTGGTTCACCGCCACCGTGGCGTATCGGCCGCGCACGTAACGTGCGGGCAACACGGCACCGGCCAAGTCCACCTGGGCCATGACCCAACCCCCAAAAATATCGCCGTTGGCGTTGCAGTCCGCAGGCATGGGAATGACCTTGAGCACCAGGTCTTGGTCGGTGGGCAGTTGCACCACCGGAGTGGCATGGGCGCGGGCGTCGGATGTGTGAAGTGTGGACATGGGCACAATCGGTGGCTGAACTACCGGTATTTTGCTGTATGCGACCCTCTCACACCGCCTCCCTCCCATCCGCTCCCGAATCCCCGGCCCAGGGCCGATCGGACTGGGAGACCCTCAGCCGCTTGTTTCCCTACCTGTGGCAATACAAGTGGCGCGTGGCGATAGCCTTGAGCTTCATGGTGGCGGCCAAGGTAGCCAACGTGGGCGTCCCAGTCTTGCTCAAGGAACTGGTCGACACCCTGTCGCCCCAACCCGACATCGCCTCGGCCTTGCTGGTGGTGCCACTGGGTTTGTTGTTGGCCTACGGCCTGTTGCGCTTGTCCACCAGCGTGTTCACCGAGTTGCGCGAACTGGTGTTTGCCAAAGCCACCGAAGGTGCCACGCGCAGCATCGCGCTGCAGGTGTTTGGCCACTTGCACGCGCTCTCGCTGAGGTTTCACTTGGACCGACAAACCGGGGGCATGACGCGCGATATCGAGCGCGGCACGCGCGGCGTTCAGTCGCTTATCTCGTACTCGCTCTACAGCATCTTGCCCACGATCATCGAAGTGGCCTTGGTCTTGACCTTGTTGGGCTCGATGTTCGACATGGGCTATGTCTGGATCACTTTGGTCGCGTTGGTGCTCTACGTGAGCTTCACCATCGTGGTGACCGAGTGGCGCACCCAGTTTCGCCGCCAAATGAACGAGCTGGAGTCGACCAGCCAAAGCAAGGCCGTGGACTCGTTGCTCAACTACGAGACCGTCAAGTACTTCAACAACGAGACCTTTGAGGCCGAGCGCTACGACCAGTCGCTGCAGCGCCTGCGCCGCGTGCGCATCAAAACCCAAAACACCTTGTCGATGCTCAACGCGGGTCAGCAGCTCATCATCGCCACCGCCTTGGTGCTGATGTTGTGGCGCGCCACCCAAGGTGTCGTCGAGGGTCGCCTGACTTTGGGGGATTTGGTGATGGTCAACGCCTTCATGATCCAGCTCTACATCCCCCTGGGATTTTTGGGTGTGCTCTACCGCGAGATCAAGCAAAGCCTGACCGACTTGGACAAGATGTTCTTGCTGCTCGAAAAAGACCGCGAGATCGCCGACGCGCCGGGCGCGTCCGATTTGGTCTTGTCTGGCCCGCCCGAGGTGGCGTTCGAGAACGTGCACTTCGGCTACACACCGGCGCGCGAGATTTTGCACGGCGTGAGCTTTGTCATCCCCCCGGGCAAAACGGTGGCGGTGGTGGGGCCCTCGGGTTCGGGCAAGTCCACGCTGGCGCGTTTGATGTACCGCTTCTACGACGTGAGCAACGCCGACCAAGGCGGGCGCATCACCATCAACGGCCAAGACATCCGCGCCGTCACGCAGTCCAGCGTGCGCCAGGCCATCGGCATCGTGCCGCAAGACACCGTGCTCTTCAACGACACCATCGAATACAACATCTTGTATGGGCGTCCCGACGCCGGCCACGAAGCCGCCGTGCAAGCCGCTCAGGCCGCGCACATCCACAGCTTCATCGAAAAATTGCCCAAGGGTTACGCGACCACGGTGGGCGAGCGTGGTCTGAAACTCTCGGGCGGTGAGAAGCAGCGCGTGGCCATTGCACGCACCTTGCTCAAAAACCCACCGGTGGTTATTTTTGACGAGGCCACCTCGGCCTTGGACTCGGCCAACGAGCGCGCGATTCAAAGCGAACTCAAAGACGCGGCGCGCAACAAGACCAGTTTGGTGATCGCGCACCGCTTGTCCACCGTGGTCGATGCCCACGAGATCCTCGTGCTCGAGCACGGCCACATCGTGGAGCGCGGCACCCACGCTGAACTCGTGGCCCGAGGTGGTGTTTACGCGGGTATGTGGGCGCTGCAGCAAAACGCATAATTGCGCCATGGACACCAAATGGTTGGAAGACTTTGTCAGCTTGGCTGAAACGCGCAGTTTCAGCCGTTCCGCGCAATTGCGTCACGTCACGCAACCGGCGTTTTCGCGCCGCATCCAGTCGCTCGAGGCTTGGGCCGGCACCGATTTGGTGGACCGCTCGTCTTACCCCACGCGCCTCACACCCGCCGGGCAGACACTGCACGAGCAAGCGCTCGAGATGTTGCAAACCCTGCAAAGCGCGCGCACCATGCTGCGCGCGCACAGCAGCACCGCCCAAGACGTCATCGAATTTGCCATGCCGCACACGCTGGCCTTCACGTTTTTCCCCGGTTGGTTGTCGAGCTTGGCCGAACCGTTTGGCCCGGTCAAAAGCCGTGTGACCGCGCTCAATGTGCACGACGCGGTGATGCGCTTGACCCAAGGCGGCTGCGATTTGCTGATCGCTTTTCATCACCCGGCGCAGCCTTTGCAGCTCGACCCCAAGCGCTACGAAATGCTGCCCTTGGGGCGCGAGACCATGGCGCCCTACGTCAAGCCCACGGCCCAAGGCACACCGATGTTCGCGTTACCGTCGTCGGGTTCGGCACCGCAGCCTTATTTGGCGTATGCCCCAGGTGCTTACCTAGCAGGCGTGGCCGAGCACGTGATCAAACAAAGCCCCGCACCCCTGCACTTGGAGCGGGTGTACGAGACCGACATGTCCGAAGGCCTCAAGGCCATGGCCTTGGAGGGGCACGGCATCGCCTTTTTGCCCGCCAGTGCGGTGCGCCAAGAACTGCGCCAGAACAAACTGGTGCCGGCCATGCCCGGGCTGGAGGCCAGCATCGACATCCGCGTGTACCGCGAGCGCAGCCAACCCGGCCAAGCCGCGGGTGCGGCCGAGCCGCTGTGGCAACACCTCTTGGCCCACCCCTTGGCCGCCATTTGAGACAATGGGGCCATGAACGCCCCGCTCAACACCCTGACCCTGACCCGACCCGACGACTGGCACGTGCACGTGCGCGACGGCGAGGCCCTGTACACCGTGGTGCCACACACCGCCGCCCAGTTCGGCCGCGCCATCGTCATGCCCAACCTCAGGCCACCGGTGACCACCGCCGCGCAGGCCTTGGCTTACAAAGCACGCATCTTGGCCGCCGTGCCAGCCGGCGTGGACTTTGAGCCGCTGATGACGCTCTACCTCACCGATAACTTGGCCCCCGACGAAATCGCGCGCGCCAAGGCCGCTGGTGTGGTGGCCGCCAAGCTCTACCCTGCCGGTGCCACCACCAACAGCGATGCTGGCGTGACCGACATGCGCAAGATTTACCCCGTGCTGGAGGCCATGCAGCGCGAAGGCATGCTTCTGTTGGTTCACGGCGAAGTCACCTCGCCCGACATCGACCTCTTCGACCGCGAAGCCGTCTTCATCGAGCAGGAACTCATCCCGCTTCGCCGTGCTTTTCCGGGTCTGAAGATCGTGATGGAGCACATCACCACCCAAGAAGCTGCGCAGTTCGTGGCACAGGCCGATGCCATGCTGGGCGCCACCATCACGGTGCACCACCTGCTCTACAACCGCAACGCCATCTTCACTGGCGGCATTCGCCCGCACTACTACTGCTTGCCGGTGTTGAAGCGCGAGACCCACCGCTTGGCCT
>DAISXI010000017.1:0-23989 GCA_036825935.1 Hydrogenophaga sp. | reverse complement strand
TCGGGGCTGGTGTAGATGACCCAAGGGATGGTGTTGAAGTTGACGTGACCGTGTTGGCCCGCGATGCGCTCGGCCACCGCCACGCCCTCTTCTTCCGCCTTGTGCGCCAGCATGGGGCCGCGCACCACGTCACCCACCGCCCACACGCCGGGCAGGTTGGTTTTGCAGTCGCCGTCCACCACGATCGCGCCACGCTCGTCGAGCTGCAAGCCCACGGCCTCAAGGTTCAGGCCGTTGGTGTTGGGCACACGGCCGATCGAGACGATCAGCTTGTCGGCGTCCAGTTTGATGGCTTCGCCCTTGGCGTTGGTGTAGTTCACGACCACGCCTTTTTTGCCGTTGACGATCTCGCCGACCTTCACGCCCAGCTCGATCTTCAAGCCTTGCTTGTCGAAGGCCTTCTTGGCTTCTTTGGCGATTTGCTCGTCCACCGCACCCAAGAACGTGGGCAGCCCTTCGAGGATGGTCACGTCGGCACCCAAACGGCGCCAGACCGAGCCCATTTCCAAACCGATCACGCCCGAGCCGATCAGCACGAGCTTTTTGGGCACCGCGCCGACGCGCAATGCGCCGTCGTTGGACAAAACGTTGACTTCGTCAAACGGCGTGCCGGGCAAAGCGCGGGCGTTGGAGCCCGTGGCCACGATCACCTGTTTGGCGCTCAAGGTTTCGTCGCTTTTGCCCTTGACCTGGATGGTGTAGCCACCATCGGCTTGGCCAGCGAAGCTGCCACGGCCGTGGAAGAAAGCGACCTTGTTCTTTTTCAAGAGGTACAAGATGCCGTCGTTGTTTTGCTTCACGACGGTGTCTTTGCGGGCGAGCATCTTGGCCACGTCCATCTTCACGCCAGTGGCGCTGATGCCGTGCTCGGCAAAGTGGTGGTTGGCGTGGTCAAAGTGTTCGGACGATTGCAACAAAGCCTTGGACGGGATGCAACCGACGTTGGTGCAAGTGCCGCCGGGGGCTGGGCCACCGGCTGCGTTGCTCCACTCGTCGATACACGCGACTTGGAAACCGAGTTGTGCGGCACGGATGGCCGCGATGTAGCCACCGGGGCCTGCGCCGATGACGACGACGTCAAATGATTTGCTCATGAAAGTGTGCTCCGCGGATCAGATGTCGAACAAGAGACGGGCGGGGTCTTCCAGCGCTTCTTTCATGGCGACCAGGCCCAAGACGGCTTCGCGGCCGTCGATGATGCGGTGGTCGTAGGACATGGCGAAGTAGTTCATGGGGCGAACCACGACTTGGCCGTTTTCCACCATGGCGCGGTCTTTGGTCGCGTGCACGCCCAAAATCGCCGACTGGGGTGGGTTGATGATGGGGGTGGACATCATCGAGCCGAAGGTGCCGCCGTTGGAGATGGAGAAGGTGCCGCCGGTCATCTCTTCCATGCCCAGCTTGCCGTCACGGGCCTTGACGCCGAACTCGGCGATCTTTTTCTCGATGTCGGCAAAGCTCATCTGGTCGGCGTTGCGCAGGATCGGCACCACCAAACCACGGGGCGAACCCACGGCGATACCGATGTCGAAGTAGCCGTGGTAGACGATGTCGTTGCCATCGACCGAGGCGTTCAAGACCGGGAATTTCTTCAGGGCGTGCACAGCGGCTTTGACGAAGAAGCTCATGAAGCCCAGCTTGCAGCCGTGTTCCTTCTCGAAACGCTCTTGCATGCGCTTGCGCATGTCCATGACCGGGGCCATGTTGATTTCGTTGAAGGTGGTCAGAATGGCGTTGGTCGACTGCGATTGCAGCAAACGCTCGGCCACGCGGGCACGCAGGCGGGTCATGGGGACGCGCTGCTCGGGGCGGTCGCCCAAGTTGACGGCGGGGGCCGCGACCTGAGGCAAGGCCTTGGTGGGCACGCCCGTGGGGATCACGGCGGCGGTGGATTGCACACCACCGGCCACGGCGCCGAGCACATCACCTTTGGTGACGCGACCGTCTTTGCCGGTGCCAGCGACCGAGCCCGCGGCCATGCCGTTGTCGGCCATCAGCTTGGCGGCGGCGGGCATGGCCACACCGGCTTTGCTGGTCGACGCTGCAGCGGCCGCGGCTGGGCCAGCTGCAGGTGCGGCGGCGGGAGCGACTGCGGCCGCAGGGGCTGCCGCAGCGCCGACTTTGCCGTCGGTGTCGATGCGGGCGATCAGCTGCTCGGCCACCACGGTGCCGCCATCGGCGACCAAGATTTCAGAGATCACGCCAGCCGACGGGGCTGGGACTTCGAGCACGACCTTGTCGGTTTCGATTTCGATGAGGATTTCATCCACGGCGACGGATTCGCCCACTTTCTTTTTCCAAGTGAGCATGGTGGCTTCGGCCACCGATTCGGACAACTGGGGAACTTTGACTTCGACGAGTGCCATTTTTTTTGCTTTCGGTGTGTGTTTAAACGCTGGGGCTTATTTGGTGAGGACAAAGCCTTTGAGCTTGGCAAAGGCGCTTTCCACCAGCGCTTTTTGTTGCTCTTGGTGCAGGTGGGCGTAACCCACGGCGGGCGATGCCGAGGCGGCACGACCGGAGTAGCCCAGTTTTTGGCCTGGCAACATGTTTTCGTGCACGTAGTGCTGCACAAAGAACCAAGCACCCTGGTTTTGTGGCTCGTCTTGCGTCCACACCAAGTCCGTGGCGTTCGGGTATTTTTTGAGCTCGGCGGCAAAGGCCTTGTGCGGGAAGGGGTAGAGCTGCTCAACACGCACGATGGCGGTGTCGGTGTTGCCCATTTCTTCGCGCTTCTTGACCAGGTCGTAATAGACCTTGCCCGAGCACACCAAGACGCGCTTGACCTTGTCGCCTTTGATGGCCTTGTTTTGCTCGCCGATGACGGTCTGGAACGAACCCTTGGTGAATTCGGAGACTGGGCTGGTGGCGTCTTTGTTGCGCAGCAAGGACTTGGGCGTGAAGATGACCAGCGGCTTGCGCAGGTCGCGCACGATTTGGCGACGCAACACGTGGAAGATCTGGCTGGCCGTGGTGGGCTGCACGATCTGCATGTTGGTGTCGGCGGCCAATTGCATGAAGCGCTCCAAGCGCGCCGAGCTGTGCTCGGGGCCTTGGCCTTCGTAGCCGTGCGGCAGCATCAAGGTCAGACCGTTGACGCGGCCCCACTTGACTTCACCGGAGGCGATGAACTGGTCGATCACGACTTGCGCGCCGTTGGCGAAGTCGCCGAACTGGGCTTCCCAGATCACCAAGGTGTTGGGGTCGTTGGAGGCGTAGCCGTATTCAAAGGCCAAGACCGCCTCTTCGGACAGGATCGAGTCGATGACCACGAACGGTGCTTGACCTTCAGCGACGTGTTGCAAAGGCACGTAAGTGCCCTCGTCCCACTTCTCGCGGTTTTGATCGTGGATGACGGCATGGCGGTGCGTGAAGGTGCCGCGGCCGCAGTCTTCTCCCGACAAGCGCACGGGGAAGCCGCTGGCGACCAAGGAGGCAAACGCCATGTGCTCGCCCATGCCCCAGTCCACGGGCATGTCGCCACGACCCATGGCCGCGCGGTCGGCGTAAACCTTTTTGACCAGCTGGTGCGGTGTCACGGCATCGGGGATGGTCGAGATTTTCTCGGCCAAGCGGTTCCACTCCGCCAAGGGAACCGCGGTGTCACCCGCGTCGGTCCACTTCTTGCCGAGGAACGGTGCCCAGTTGACGGTGTACTTGGTTTTGAAGTTGGTCAACACAGGGTCGGCGGTGTGCTTGCCCGCGTCCAACGCAGCGCGATTGGCTTTGACCATGTCATCGCCCAAGGAGTCACCCAGGCCTTGCGCGGCCAACTTGTCTGCGTACATCTTGCGCGTGCCGGGGTGGGCTGCAATTTTTTTGTACATCAGCGGCTGTGTCAGCGCGGGGGTGTCTTGTTCGTTGTGGCCCAGCTTACGGAAGCACACGATGTCGATTACGACATCCTTGCGGAAGGCCATGCGGTACTGCAAGGCGAGCTGCGTGGCCAAGACCACGGCTTCGGGGTCGTCACCGTTGACGTGCAACACCGGCGCTTCGACCATCTTGACGATGTCGGTGCAGAACACGCTCGAGCGCATGTCGCGGGGGTCGGAAGTGGTGAAACCGATTTGGTTGTTCACGATGATGTGCACCGTGCCACCCGTGGAGTAACCCCGGGTTTGAGCCAGGGCCAAGGTTTCTTGGTTGACGCCTTGACCACCAAAAGCCGAGTCGCCGTGCACCAAAACCGGCAACACTTGGCTGCCGGTGGGGTCGCCGCGGCGGTCCATGCGCGCGCGCACCGAACCTTCAACCACGGGGTTGACGATCTCCAAGTGCGAGGGGTTGAAGGCCAAGGTCAGGTGAACCGGGCCACCGGCGGTGCTCACGTCGGAACTGAAGCCTTGGTGGTATTTCACATCACCTGCAGGCAAGTCTTCGGGCGCGGTGTGGTCGAACTCGGCGAACAGGTCGGCGGGGAGCTTGCGCATGGTGTTGACCAGCACGTTCAAGCGTCCTCGGTGGGCCATCCCGATGACGACCTCTTGCACGCCTTTGATGCCGGCTTGCTGAATCAGCTCGTCCATGGCGGCGATGAAGCTCTCGCCACCTTCCAAAGAAAACCGTTTTTGGCCGACGTACTTGGTGTGCAAAAAGCGCTCCAAACCTTCGGCCGCCGTCAGGCGCTCCAGGATAGCGATTTTTTGGTTGGAGTTGAAATTGGGTTTGCTGCGGATGCTCTCGAGCTTTTCTTGCCACCAGCGCTTTTCGTCTTGCTCCGAGGTGTACATGTACTCGACACCCAAAGTGCCGCAGTAGGTTTCACGCAGCGCGTTGAGCAGATCGCGCAGCGTCATGCTGTTCTTGCCAAAGAAGGTGTTGCTGGTGTCGAACACGGTTTCTTGGTCGGCGTCGGTGAATCCGTAGAACGCGGGGTCCAGGTCGGGGATGTTGGCGCGCTCGGTGCGCTTGAGCGGATCGAGGTCGGCCCAGCGTTGGCCGACGTTGCGGTAGGCCGCGACGAGCTGTTGCACAGCGGTGCGCTTGCGGCCCATTTCGGGGTTTTCACTGGCCTTGACGACTTGCGTCACGCCAGATTTGGCGCGCTCGGCAAAAGCGTTGATGACCGGCAGGTGGGGCACGTCCTTGGCTTGACTGCCATCCACAGCGGGGACGTGTTGCAAGGCGTCGAAATAATCGCGCCAAGAATCGGGAACGCTGCCGGGGTTGGCTAGGTAGTTCTCATACATCTCTTCGACGTACGGAGCATTGCCCCCGAACAGGTGGGTGTTGCCTGAATAGGCTTGGTAGACGGATGTCTCATTCATGGCGCTGACCTTGGCTCCCCTGAAGGGAACATTAGTGGGTAAAAGAAACCTCCCGCGACACGGCTTGACCGGTTGGCGGATGCGACAGTGACATTGGAAGGGCGTGACTGACAGACGCGATTGTGCCACCAACGCTGCGCGTTATGACAACAATCTGGGAAGGAAACGCAACAACTGACAGGAAACTGTCGGTGTGTTTGTTACGAGATGCGGGGAGACAGGCGCTCGGCGGCTGAAATCGTGCCGGGTTCGTCCATTTCGATGGCGATTTGCGTGCACACCGTGCGGCACAGGGTGACCGCTTTTTCGCTCTGCACGCGGTAGATCACCTGCGTGCCGTCTTTGCGCTTGGCCAACACGCCGGCACGGTACAGCAGGTTCAAATGCTGCGAGAGGTTGGGTTGGGTGGTGTCGATCTCTTGGAGCAACTGGGTGACAGACTTCTCTTTGTCGCACAAGGCGCTCAAGATGCGCAGCCGCATGGGCGTGGCCAAAACGCCGAAGAGCTCGGCGGCCAATTCGAAGACACGCACCTTTTCGATGTTGGCTTCACTCTCGATCATCTGGGCCATGTTGAACCGCATCCAAAACTATATAAGCAATCATCATACTTAAAAACCAACGGCCCCGAAGGGCCGTGGTGCTCGAAAGCGGGTGTTTCAAGGGTTTATCCCAAGAGGTCTTTGATCTGCTGCAGTGCCGTGGGGTCGTCCATGGTGGTCAGGTCGCCCGGGTCGCGGCCCTCGGCCACGGCCTGGATGGCGCGGCGCAGCAACTTGCCACTGCGGGTCTTGGGCAACAGCGACACAAAGATCACGCGCGAGGGTCGGGCCACCGCACCGAGCTGGCTGTCCACCACCTTCATGACCTCGGCCTCCAAGGTTTTGCGCCCAGCTTCGTCGCCCAAGGCCGACGTGTCTTTGGCGATGGCAAACGCCATGGCCACTTGGCCTTTGAGCTGGTCGGCCACGCCGACCACAGCCACCTCGGCCACGTTGGGGTGGCTGGAGATGCTCTCCTCGATTTCACGGGTGCCCAAACGGTGGCCGGCGACGTTGATCACGTCGTCGGTGCGGCCCAAAATGAAGTAGTAACCGTCTTCATCGCGCACCGCCCAGTCGAAGGTGCTGTAGACCAACTTGTTGGGCACGCTCTTCCAGTAGGTGTTGACGAAGCGCTGGTCGTCGCCCCACACGGTTTGCAAGTTGCCGGGCGGCAATGGGCCTTCGATGGTCAAGACGCCTTTTTGGTTGGCGCCGGTCAGCTCTTGGCCGGTTTGGTCGTCGACCAGCTTGACGTTGTAGCCGTACACCGCTTTGCCGGGCGAGCCGAACTTGCTCGGGGCTTTTTCCACGCCGTTGCAGATGGTCAGGATGGGCCAACCGGTTTCGGTTTGCCAGTAGTTGTCGATGATGGCTTTGCCGTTGAGGCCTTCAGAGATCCACTTGGCGGTGGGCTCGTCCAGTGGTTCACCGGCCAAGAACAAGGCTTTGAGGGACGACAGGTCGTATTTGGTGAGCAAGGCCGGGTCTTGTTTTTTCAGCACGCGGATCGCGGTCGGTGCGCTGAACATGACCGAGACTTTGTATTTCTCGACCAAGCTCCACCAGATGCCGCCGTCGGGGCGGATCGGCAGGCCTTCGTACAGGATGGTGGCCATGCCACCGATCAGGGGGCCGTAGATGATGTAGCTGTGTCCCACGACCCAACCGATGTCGCTGGTGCAAAAAAAGGTGCCTCCTGGCTTGCCTTCAAAAACGTTGGGGATGCTGGCGGCCAAGGCCACGGTGTAGCCCCCGGTGTCGCGCTGCACGCCTTTGGGTTTACCGGTGGTGCCCGAGGTGTAGAGCGTGTAGCTGGGGTGGGTTGAATCGACCCACTCGCAGGGCACTTGAGTGTTCATGTGCTTGGCGCGCTCGGTGGCGTAGTCCACGTCGCGGCCAGCCACGGGTGTGAAAGCGACCAGCTTGCGGTCCACCATGATCACGCTGGCGGGCTTGTGTGCGGAGAGCTGGATGGCCTCGTCCAACAGCGGCTTGTAGGAGACGGCTTTGCCACCACGCGAGCCAGCATCGGCACTGATGATGACCTTGGGCGAGGCGTCTTCTATGCGGGTGGCCAAAGAGTGCGAAGCAAAACCGCCGAACACCACCGAGTGGATGGCGCCCAAACGTGCGCAGGCCAACATGGCAAAAGCGGCTTCGGCGACCATCGGCATGTAAACCAAGACGCGGTCGCCTTTGACCACGCCCAAGCTTTGCAAAATCGCGGCCATGCGCTGCACTTCGGCGTGCAGTTCGCGGAAGGTGTAGGTGTGCTCGTGGTTGGTTTCGGTGGAGACGAAAATCAAAGCGGCTTGATCGGCGCGGTCTTTGAGGTGGCGGTCCACAGCGTTGTGGCACAGGTTGATCAGGCCACCCTCGAACCAGCGGGCAAACGGTGGGTTGTCGTAGTTGCAGACGCGGTCAAACGGCTTTTTCCACTCGATGCGTTGGGCTTGCTCGCCCCAAAATGCGTCGCGGTCGTTGATGGAGCGATCGTAGAAGGCGGCGTAGCCGGCGTTTTGCGTCATGCAAGTCTCCTGAAGTGGCACGGTCTGGAAATCAAACTGAATTCATAATTATGAGCCCCAGACTTTCGAGAGGCTGACACAAACACCGCTCGTGGGCGGCTGTTGCACCCTAATTACTTGATCAGTTTCAAGGCGTCACGAAAAGCGTCGTGTTCGCAGGTGCGCAACCACTCAAAAGCCACCATCTCGGTCGTCACCAATTCAGCGCCCGCCCCAGCCAAGCGGTCAAAGGCGGCGTCGCGGTCGCGCTCGGTGCGCGAGCTGCACGCATCGGTGACGACCCACACGTCCAACTCTTGCTCCAACAGCTCCAAAGCCGTTTGCAGCAAACACACGTGGGCCTCGCAACCGGCAATGACGATGGTAGGCCGCTCAGGGCCAGCACCGACGGGCTTTTGCAAATGCTTGGGCAGGCTACGGGCATTACCCGCCGGTGGGCGAGCCGGTGGGCGCAGCCAATCGACCAGGCCGTCGGACGCGGCGCTGAAATGCATTTTGGTGAGGGTGCGTTGGCACAGCGCGCGCAGAGCGGGGTCGTTGGGGCCGAGTTTGTCGGGGTTTTGTTCGGTTCCCCAGACCGGCACGTCCACCATCTGCGCGAACTGAGCCAAGCGAATGGCGTTGGCCAAGACCTGCTGCCCCTCGTGGATGGCGGGCATGAGCTTGGTTTGGTAATCCACCAAAACCAATTGGGATTCGTCGGCGTCGAGCAGCATCGGTCGGGTCCTGTAAAGGCATTGATCTAAAAATGCATTATCGTTGCATGCCATGCGCCTGATTCCCATCCTCTTTGCCGCCTGCTTGTCCTTACAAGCGTGTGCCCAACTGCCGTTCAAAACGGTCGGCGTGCCTGAGCCGCCAGAACGCAGCGCGCTCCTGCTCGACGCCATGGGCTACATCGGCACGCCCTATGTGCGCGGTGGCAACACAGGCGCCAGTGGGCTCGATTGCAGTGGATTTGTGAAAGCGGTGTTTGAGCAAGCCGAAGGCATCACCCTGCCTCGAAGCGCTTATGAACAAGCCCACGCCACTGTGGAAATTGACCGTACCGACTTGCAACCCGGTGACTTGGTGTTTTTCAACACCTTACGCCGGGCCTTCAGCCACGTGGGGATTTACTTGGGCGAAGGCCGCTTCATCCACGCGCCACGACCGGGCGCGCAAGTGCGCATCGAGAGCATGAACGGCTCGTATTGGCGAACCCGCTTCAATGGGGCTCGGCGCGTCTTGCCCGCCCAGCCACAGATAAGCAACGTCAGTTCAAGGCCTTGACGAGCCGCTGAACGCCTTCTTGGATTTTGTCCAAGCCCGCGGTGGCAAAGCTCATGCGGAAGGTGGCGTGATCGGGGTTGCTGGCAAAGAATGGTGCGCCCGGTACAAAGGCCACGCCCTGCTCCACCGCGCGTTTGGAAAACGCCGCGCCATCGGTCGGTCCGCCATCGGAACCGGTCAAGCGAGCCCAGATGAACAAGCCGCCTTGGGGCTCCACGAAAGACACCCGCTGGCCCAAGTTCTGGCGCAAGGCTTCTGACATGGCTTTGGCCCGCTCGGCGTAAACCCGGCGAACCTTCGCCAAGGTCTCGGGCATGCGCCCGGACTTCAGGTACTGCGCGGCCACGGCCTGCGCAAACGTGCTGGTGTTGGCGTCGCTGAACTGTTTGCACATCGTGGCTTTGGCCAAGAGCTCGGCGGGAGCCACCATCCAGCCCACGCGCAAACCGGGCGACAAGACCTTGGACAGCGAACCGCAATGCACCAACAGCTCGGCGCTGCCCGGCACGCTGGGGCTCAAAGCCAAGAGGCTGGGCGGTGGTGCGTCACCAAAATACAAATCGCCATACGGGTCGTCTTCGACCAAGATGGTGTTGTGTTGAACGGCCAGCTCCAACAAGCGGCGGCGGCGCGCCAGACCGAGCATGCGACCACTGGGGTTGCCAAAGGTGGGAATCAGGTACACGAACTTGGGGCGGTGCTCCACGATGAGACGCTCTAGACGGTCCACGTCCACGCCCTCTTCGTCCAAGGGCGCGCTGATCAGCTCGGCGCCGTACAAACGGAAGCACTGGATGGTGGCCAAAAAGGTGGGGCCTTCAACGATGACCTTGTCGCCGGGGCCGACCAAGGTCTTGCCCAACAAGTCCAGCGCTTGCTGGCTGCCGGTGGTCACGATCAAATGCTCGGGGGCCAAGGTCGCGCCCTTGCTGTTCATGAAAGCGGCGATTTGCTCGCGCAAGGGCCCATAACCTTCGGTGGCGCCGTACTGCAAGGCCGCACCGGGCTCTTGCGCCAAAGCGGCCAAGCTCGCTTCGCGAATGCCGTCGACGTCGAACAAGGCGCTGTCGGGGAAACCGCCCGCAAAACTGATGATGCCGGGCTTGCCCAGCAGCTTGAACAGCTCGCGGATGGCGGAGGTTTCAACGTTGTTCAAACGATCGGCAAAAGGGATAGCCATGCGACACAATCCAAGACATGAAAAAAGAATCCATCGAGCCCTTCTTTGCCACCCTCAAAGCGGCCAATCCGCAGCCCAACACCGAGTTGGAGTATACGAGCGTGTTCGAATTGCTGGCCGCGGTTTTGCTCTCGGCACAGGCCACCGACGTGGGCGTGAACAAGGCCACGCGCCGCCTGTTTGCCGTCGCGCCAACACCCCAGCGCATGCTGGCCTTGGGCTTGGATGGACTGGAGTCGTACATCAACACCATCGGTCTGTTTCGCAGCAAAGCCCGGCATTTGTTGGAGACTTGCCGCTTGTTGGTCGAGCAGCACGGCGGCGAGGTGCCGCGCACCCGCGAGGCCTTGGAAGCCTTGCCCGGCGTGGGCCGCAAAACCGCCAACGTGGTGCTCAACGTGGGCTTTGGTGAGCCCACCATGGCCGTGGACACGCACATTTTTCGGGTGAGCAACCGCACCGGTTTGGCCCCAGGCAAGAACCCCTTGGCGGTGGAAATGCAACTCTTGAAACGCGTGCCCGCCGAGTACGCCGTGGATTCGCACCACTGGCTGATCCTGCACGGGCGCTACGTGTGTCAAGCGCGCAAGCCACAGTGCTGGCAATGCTCGGTGTCGACGTTTTGCGGTTTCAAGCACAAAACTCAGTGCGCTCAACAGTCCAATACCTGATGCCCTCCTTGGGCGGGTGCGTCTATCGGCCATTGGCTAACATCAGCAATTCTGATGTGCCCATGGGTCGCCAGAAAATTGGCTGCACGAATCACACCAGCATGTGTTACCCACACCGCCTCAGCCACCGATTGATGCCTCAGTTCGTCGATCACGTTAGCCACACGATCAATCACACCTTGCGTGCTTTCGGAACCGCCAAATCGGTGGTTGGCAAAGTCGGCCATCCAGTCGTCAAACGCAGAGCGTGGAATGTCATCCCAGCGCTGTAGTTCCCAGCAGCCAAAGTCCATTTCATTCAGGCGTGGATCGACGACCGGCTGCTGCAGATCAGGGCGCAACAGATACAGCGCACTTGCCAGCTGATGCGCCCGGCCCATGCCCGACACCCGCACCGGCAAACCTGGCGGCAAGAGCTTGGCAGCGCATTCGGCCGCTTGTTGGCTCAGACCCACATCGGCCGGCACGTCGCTCACGCCATAACACAGACCCGCATCCAGCGAGACGCGGGCGTGTCGCAAAAGCCAAAGTTTCATGCGGGCCTCAAAGCGCCAGTGCCAAGCCGAGGTAGAACAGCAGTTCACTGAGCTGCTGGGTGGCGCCCAGGCCGTCACCAGTGAAACCTTGCAGGCGCTGCTGCAACAGGCGCCACATCCAAGCCAAGCCGACCAAGGCCCCCATCACCGCGGGCAGCCAGGGCATGCCCGGCGCCATCCAGCCCACCAGTGCCATCGCGGCGGCCCACCAAGCCAGGCCTGCCAACAGCCCAGCTGTCGAAATGCTCTCGGCCAGCGGCTTACTCTTGGACTGCGCGGTGTCGCCCACATGTGGCAGGGTGCGGATCACAAAAAGCGGCATCAACCGCGAGCTGACATGCGCAGCGAACAGCGCCCAGGCCGCCTGCTGCGCTCCAGCGGCCTGCACCAGCAGGCCCAGCAGCAGCACTTTGGTGATCAGGGCCAACACGAGCGCGATGGCGCCATAACTGCCAATGCGCGAGTCCTTCATGATGTCCAGCGCACGTTCCCGACTCACTGAACCGCCCAGGCCGTCGGCCGTGTCGGCTAGGCCATCTTCGTGAAAAGCACCCGTCAGCCAAACACTGAATGCGGTGCTCAACACGGCCGCCAACCAAGGCGCAGCAGGCTGAACGGGCAGCACCTGAACCAGACCCCAGAACACCAGCGCGGTCAAGCCGCCGATCACCCAACCCACACCGGGAAAGTGCGCCGCGCTGGCGCGCAGCATGGCCGGCGAAAAGCCAACCCAGTGCGCCAGCCGCCCGTCGATCGGGATGCGGGTGAAGAACTGGATGGCTATCAAAAAGTGGCGAATCAAGGACATGCTCTCAACGTGGTGCGGCTGGGGCTTCGTCCTGCCGAGACACCCCGGCGGACTCGAAGCTGGCCATTTCTCGCAGGATAGCGCAGGCGCTCATGAGCAGTGGCCAAGCCAAAGCCGCACCCGAGCCCTCGCCCAAGCGCAGGCCCAGGTCCAGCAGGGGATCGGCCTTGAGGTGGGACAGCATCAGCGCATGACCGCGTTCGCCTGAGCGGTGGGCGAACACGCAGCGCTGCAACGTGGCTGGCTTCAGCTGGCTGGCCACCAACACGGCCGCACTGGCGATGAAGCCGTCCACCACGATCACGCGCCGCTCGGCCGCGGCTTGAAGCACCGCGCCAGTCATGGTCGCGATCTCATAACCTCCAAAAGCTGCCAACACTGCCAGCGGGTCCGCCGCATCCGGGTGACGAGCCAGCACCTGACCCAAGATCCCAATCTTGCGCTGCACCGCCTCAGCATCAAGTCCAGTGCCAGCCCCAGTGCAGTCCAGGATATCCAGACCAGTCAGGCGACTCATCAGCAACGAGGCGGCCGAGGTGTTGCCAATGCCCATCTCGCCCAACAGCAGCGCGTTGCCCTTCAGAACCCGCACCAGCGCAACGCCGTTGGCCATAGCCTGGTCGCATTGCTCAGGCGTCATCGCCGGACCCTCCAGCGCATCGGCTGTGCCGTGCGCCACTTTGGCGATCACCAGTCCAGCTCGGGGCGTGAAGTCGTGACGCACGCCGCAATCCACCACCGTGAGGCCAAGACCGTGTTGCCGCGCCAGCACGCTGACGGCCGCCCCCCCTGCCAGGAAATTCTCGACCATTTGCCAGGTGACGTCGCTTGGGTAGGCCGAGACTCCGCGCGCGGCCAGACCATGGTCACCGGCGAACACCACCAGCTGTGGATCCATCAGTGTGGGCGTCTCGCTGCCCAATACGAGGCCGATGCGCTGCGCGAGCCGCTCGATCTGCCCGAGCGAGCCGACCGGCTTGGTCTTGTTGTCCAACAGTTGTTGCAGGTGTGCAGCAAGCGCGGGCTGGGTAATGTCGTCAATGGCCGGGATATTGAATGGCACGGATCAGTCCTTTTGGATGAGCGAGCCGAACACCAGGATGTGGGCCCACTCTGCCCGGTCCACGTCCATTGCCTTGGGTTTCGCGTGTGGTTTCTTGCCAGTCGGGGTCTCGATCTGCATGTCAGGTCCCAGAAACATTTTTCACGTTTGGCAAAGCCACCCACTGCCCGTCCAGCTCTCGCACCGCCAAACGGCGATCGAACACCGATTCGAGCGCGCGGTGCGTGGCCTCGTCCTGACAGGCACCGTGGTGCACGATGCGGCCTTGGGCCATGACGATGATGTCGTCGGCGTGCAGCGCCATGCCAATTTCATGCAGGACACTCACCACTGTGGTGCCTTGCGCGAGCAAGCAATGCACCTGCTCCAACCAATCGACTTGGTGCGGTGGGTCCAAATTGGCCAGTGGCTCGTCCATGAGCATGATGGACGCATTGGCCGCCATGGCACGTGCCAGCAACACGCGCTGGCGCTCGCCACCCGAGAGTTCGCCCAGCGTGCGTTCGCGCCAATCCCAAGCCTGGGTGGCTTTGAGCGCAGCCTCGCACATCTGCGCGTCCTGCGCCGTGGGCGTGCCCCACCAACCTTGGTGCGGCAAACGCCCTAGCATGGCCACGTCCCACACCCGCAGGTCCAACGTGGTGGCCTCTCCCTGCCCCAACCAAGACAGTTGCAAACCGCGCGCTCGCCGGTCCAAGGTCTTGAGGTCTTGACCGTGCCATCGCACTTGACCGCTGGTCGGCAACAAACCTGCCAAAGCCTTGAGCAAACTCGACTTGCCTGCGCCGTTGGGTCCTACCACGCAAGTCCAACGCCCCGGAAGGATGCGCACATCCACCCCATGCAAGACGGCGCGTTGGCCCAACATCAGGCCCAGAGTTTGGGCTTCCAATGCCAGCTTCATGCTTGACCACCGGATTCGGACACGCGGTACACCCGCCAGAGCAAATAACCGCCGCCAATGACGGCGGTGAGCACACCCACGGGCAGTTCTTGCGGTGCGAACAGTACCCTCGCCCACACATCGGCGACGACCAACAACAAGCCACCCATCAGCGCCGACAAGAGCAAAGAGCCCGCATGGGTGGTGCGCACCAGCGAGCGCACCAAGTGCGGTGCGGCCAAACCCACAAACGCCACCAAGCCGATGTGCGCCACCGCCGCACCCGTGGCCAGCGACAAAACCCCCACCAAGGCCAAACGCGCTGAGCGCAGCGGCACGCCCAAGCTTTGCGCCGTGGCCTCGCCCAAGGTCAAGGCGTCCAAGACCCGAGCAAACACCGCCGACAAAAGCAGGCAAGGCAACAAAACCGCCGCCAACACGCCACAAGCAGCCCAACTCACAAACGCGGTCGAGCCCAACATAAAGCCTTGCATGGCTTGCAAGACCTGGGGTTGCAACAAGGACAGCAACGACGTCAAGGCACCCAAGACCACACCGACCACCACACCCGCGAGCAAGAGCCGCAGCGTTTGTTGCACGCCACGGGCCAAGGCCAGTGTGAGCATCACCGCCAAAACCGCACCAACAAAGGCTGCACCGGTCATGCCCAAACCCATCCACACCTGCATAGCCCAAACACTCCCGCCAAAAACACTCAGGTACAAGGCCACGCCCAAGGACGCGCCAGAGGCGCTGCCCAACAAATACGGGTCGGCCAGCGGGTTGCGAAACAGGCCCTGCGCGACAGCGCCAGCCAAGCCCAACAAAGCACCGCCTAACCAAGCGCCCAAGCTGCGCGGCAAACGGATGTCAATCACGATCTGATGGGCCATTTCATCGGCTTGCCACCACCAAGCTTGCCAACCCTCGCTGCCCGCGGCCGTGCCCAAGAAGACCCAACACAAGCCCACGAGCCACAAGCCCAAGGCCCAGCGCAGGGTATGCGTCTGGTGTTTCATGGCCGCACCTGCGCAGTTTGAGCGGCGCGGTTCAAACAGTCCACCATCAGTCGAGCTCCCTCGGCCATGCGGGGGCCGGCGCGCACCAAGACATCGGACTCATCCGGCTTGAACACACACAAGCGCTGTTGGGTGATGGCCTTGAGGCGTGACCAACCAGGGCGCTGCAGCAACTGAGCGCGGCTGCTGTCGCCGGCCAAAATCACGTCGGGCTGCGCTTGCACCACGAACTCGGGGTTGATCTGCGGGAACGGCCCCAAAGCCGCGGGCAAGATGTTGCCCACGCCCATGCGTTGCAAGGTCTCGCCAATGAAGGAAGACTCACTCGCCCCATAGGGCGTGGGACTGACCTCCACATACACGCGCCAAGACCGCGCCGTTGGGTGCAGTTTTTGGACGGCGCTGGTCACATCGGATTGGATGCGCTGCCACGCCCGATCGGTTTGTGCGGGGGGCAAGTGCAAGGCCTGACCCACGGCGGCAAATACGCGCTGCGCGTCGGCGTGGTTGCGCGGCTCCAAGCGCAAGACCTTCAAGCCCAGAGCCTCCAAGCGCTCTGCGCCCCGCGTGGAGCCTGCGGCCAAGACCAAATCGGGCCTAAGCGAGACGATGCGCTCCACGCTTGGGTCCAAACCGCCGCCAACCGAGGGCAAGCGTTTGACCGAGTCGGGCCAGTTCGAATAACGGTCCACACCCACCAGCCGTTGGCAAGCGCCCAAGACACATACGGTCTCGGTCAAGGAAGGCAAAAGGCTGACGATGCGCTGCGGCGACTGCCCCAGCGAGACCGATTGACCGCGGTCGTCGGTGACCGTCACCGCCATGGCTGACGATGAGCACAACAGCGCCGCCAAAGCCCAAGCTGCGGAGAAGCGCTTAACCATGTGAGGCCTCCCAATCCAAAAAGATCCGGTGCAACTGTGCGGCACCATCGGTCAAGGTCGCTGGGCCGGGTTGCAAAATATCGGCCGATTTGATTTCAAATATCTGTCCGTTTCGCACCGCCGGGACATCTTGCCAACCTAGGCGTGCCGCCACTTTTTCCGGCCGAAACTTCTTGCCACACAGAGAGCCAATGATGATGTCGGGTGATCGCTCAACGATGGTGTCGCGGCTGGCAATGATGCGGTCGCGCCCCATGGGCATAACGGCCAATTCGGGAAAGATGTCGTCCCCACCGGCGATGGTCATCAACTCAGACACCCAGCGAATGGTGCTCATGTGGGGCTCGTCCCATTCTTCAAAATACACACGCGGGCGGCGCTTGAATGCGACCGCACGCCGGGCCATGGCGTCCAATTCGGCACGCATGGCTGCTAGCTTTGCCAAACCTTGTTCGGCTTGCCCGACCATCGCTGCGATTTGGTAGAGCACCGAAAAAATCTCGTCCACGCTGCGCTGATTGAACACCGTGACCTGCACACCCGCCTTGATCAACAAAGAAGCGATGTCGGCCTGCAGGTCCGAAAAACCCAACACACAGTCCGGTTCAAGCGCCAAGATTTTGTCGATCTTGGCGCTCAAAAATGCACTCACCTTGGGCTTTTCTTCTCGCGCTCGGCGTGGGCGCACCGTGTAGCCGGAGATGCCCACGATGCGCGCCTCTTCCCCCAGCAGGTACAGCCACTCGGTCGTCTCCTCGGTGAGGCAAACGATGCGTTGGGGACCGATGCGCATGCTTCAGCGAGCGGTGTAGTTCACCGTCACAAAGGCCGAGCGCCCGGGGGTGCTGTAGCCATAGGCCAGTTGGTGCTTGGTGTCAAAAGCGTTCTCCACGCGGCCCACCAAGCGCCACTGCGGGCTGATCTTGTAGGTGGCGTTCAAACCCACCAAGGTGTGAGCGTCGAGCACTTGGTCAGAGAAATCGCTGTCGCGACGCTCGCCTTGGTAGCCCACCGACAGGCCCACGTGGTGTTGCCCCACAGGCTGCTTGAGGTCCACCGAAACCAAGCGCTTGGCGCGGCGAGCCAAGGCTTTGCCGGTGTCCAGGTTGCGTGGGTTTTGCTCGGTCCAGCGAATGGCCATGCCGGTTGAACCCAAGGTGGTCTCGGCCGAGGCCTCGACGCCCGAGTTTTCCGCCTTCAAGTTGACCAAACTGAACATGCTGTTGTAGGCGATCAAATCCGTCATGTCGGACTCGAAATAAGTCAGCTTGGCGCGGGTCGCCCCCGCTTCGTAAGCGGTGCTGAGCTCACGGCTTTGGAAGCGTTCGTTCTTCAAGCTCGCCGAACTGGCCGCGCGTTCGCCCACCGACGGGGTTCTGAAGCCCGTGGAGGCATTGGCCAAAATTTTCCAATGCGCATTGAGCTCGTAGCCCGTGCCCAAGAGCACCGAATTCACCGATTCTTCGGTCGTCGTCGAGTCGCGCCGGTTGCGCGTGCTCAGGCGGTCGTGGCGCAGGTTGGCTTGCCAGTTCCAGCGTTGGGTTTGCGCGCCCAAACCAGCAAAGTAGCCGGTGTCGGTTTTGGTCGTGTCGTAGCCGCTGAGCACCGCGTCGGACTCGAAGTCTTCGACGCTGTGGTCCAAGCCGAGCAGCAGCTGCGTTTGTGCGCCCAAGGCCACCTCGTTGGTCCAGCGCAATGCGTTTTGTTGGCTCTTGGCCAAACCATAGGTGAAGGCACCGGTTTTGAGCGCGCCGTTTTGGCGGTCTTCCAATGCCTGGGTGGTGTGGCTCAAGGCCAGCTCAGAGGTCCAATTGGGGTGGTATTGGGCCGTCCACGCGATTTGGGTGGCTCGGGTTTGGCGGTCCAGTTCGTGCACATCGCTGGGGTTGCCAAAACCAAAGCCATCGTCGTCGTATTCGCTGCTCACGTCGTCCACCGCCACCGACAGTTTGACGCTGTGCGCCGCGTCAATGCTGTGGTCCAAGCCCAAGGCCACGGTGTTGGCGGTGGTTTGGTCTTTGTCTGGATTGGCAGCGGGTCGTTGGTCCACGCGCATCGAAGACAACTGGGCCGAACGATCTTGACCGAAGCGCAAAGACACCCCCGTTTGCCCGACCGTGGTGGCCAGCGCGACGTTGGCCGATCGGGCGCCCGCGTTACCGGCCCCAACTTGGGCCGAAACACCGGCGTCTTGGCGCGTGAAAATGTGAATCACACCGCCGTTGGCGGCATTGCCGTACAAGGCACTGGCGTTGCCACGCATGACCTCCACACGCTCAATGCGGTGCAAAGGGATGTCGATCGCCGAGACGGCGCCGATGCCGTCCGTCGCGGCACGAACACCGTCCACGAGCACCACCACGTTGACACTGTTGTGCCCTCGCAGGAAGAACGACGTGGTGGTACCAGGGCCACCATTGCGGCCAAATTCAAAACCCGCCAAACGGCTCAGCAGATCGGCCAGCGAACTGGCTTGGGTTTGCTCAATGGCGGCTCGGTCCAACACATCCAAAGAAACCAAGACCTGGGACAAAGGCGTGGCGGCCCGAGACGCCGTGACCACCACCGGATCCAACACCGGGCTTTGGGCCCAAGCAGGAGCGGTCATGGCCAACGACAAGACAGACACGGCCGGCGCAAACGCATGCGCGCAAAAGGATTTTTTCATGATGAATAACAAAACAACAATGCCCTCACCGCCTTCCCCGACAGTGCATGGACGTCACGGCGGCGCGCTTTGGGCGCACCGCCACCTTGTTGGCCGGTATCCGGGCTGGCAGAAACCACCTCTGTCGCCTTCCCAAGCACTTGTTCAAGGCGCTCAGTGGCTGGAATGACAGAAGCAGAGCCCGAAGGCTCGTCTGCTTGACCGTTGCGGGGGCAGCGCAGGTTGGGTGTTGCCGAGCGAGCGGCACGACCTTCCTGCTTCCCGTTGAACTGCGATGTGTGAACCACTTCGCGAGCACCAACGGATGCATTGTAGAACGGATTGACTTTCAAGAACCCTACAATAGGGACCAAATGTCAGACGCCCAATCCATTGACCAAATAGCCGAACGTGTGGAGCGCTTGCTGCTTCGCCACGAAGAGTTGCAACGCACCAACGCGCTGCTGCAGAAGCAGGTTCACGATTTGGAAGTTGAACGCGACTTGCTCAAGTCGCGATTGAACGCTGCGCGCGCTCGCATCGATGCCTTGCTTGAACGCATACCCCTGCTGAGTGATGGGGCACAGCCTAAGGACATTCAATGACCGCCGTCAAACCCGCCACAGAACAAGTTGAAGTCCAAATCATGGGCCAGAGCTACATCTTGGCCTGCCCTGATGGAGGGCAAGCGGCACTCATGCAAGCGGTTGAGCGTGTGGATGCGGCCATGTGCCGCATTCGCGATGCGGGCAAAGTCAAAGCACGCGATCGCATCGCTGTGCTCGCCTCATTGAATTTGGCTTTTGAATTGGTGCAAATGGGCGCCAATGGGGTGAGCGCGGTTGCGCCGAGTCAGCCCAGCAGCACCGAGCCCAACACCCAACGCTTGTCCTCTTTGCTGGAGCGCTTGGATCAAACCTTGGATGCCGACGGTCGCTTGATTTGAGCCAGGGCCATCAAGCTTTGGGCCGCCACCAACGCATGACGAAGTAAGCCGAGTACAGCACCATCAAAGTACCGGCAAAGTCCCCGACCGTCATGGACAGCATGGCGTTCGGCCAAGGGGTGTCGTGTTCAATGGCATAGAACAACAGAGCGTGCAAGGCGCTGCTGCTCAAAGCGGCAATCGCAGACAATGTCAACAATTGCCTGCCGTTGAGCCCTTGCAGGGTGGGCTCAAGTTTCAACCAACGAGAGCCCAGCCAAAGGGCCAACGCTGGAGACAGGGCACTCACGGCACTGAGCGCCAATGCATCCCCCCATTCAGCGCCCCACAAGGACGCATTGGTGATGAGGGCCCCCAAGAACAAACCCAATACACCACGGGTCTTGAACAAAAGCACGGCCAACACACGCAGCGCTGCTGGCAGAAAAATCCAACCGACGTAGGGGGAGACCGCCAAGAACTCAAACCAATAGGCATTGAGTTCAAATAGCGCCACCCATGCTAGGGCGACACCGCCCACGGGCATCACCCTGTCTGGTTTGAGCCAACCCCGCATCACACCCGCTCAAGTGGACTGAGAGGCCTTGTGCATGCAAGCACCGAGTTCACTGAAGTAGCGCTGGGTCAGCGCGGTGGGCACCACGTACTTCACGCGGAAGTCCACCTTGTCGACTTCCAAATCGATCAGGCCCTTGGCGCGCATCGACTTGAGGCGGCGGTGCAGCGTCGTGGCACTGGTGTCGTCGAGCAGGGCCGTGGCGGTGAGCACGGTGATCTGCTTGTCTTGCGCCCATGAGGCGGCCAGGACATTGAGAAGCCGCTCTTCCAGCGCATCCAGCGCCGGAAAAACTGGCAGCGTGCGAACGGCCTGCATCAAATTGAGAAAACGCAGATAAGCACTCGAAAATGATTTTTGATCGTTCATATTGTCATTTTAGCCGCAATGGTGCTGGTGTTGCGGCCAAAAAAATGCCCCATAAGGGGGCATTTTTCAGTCTGGCGGGGCAGGAGGGATTGTTCAACTAACTTGCTCAGTTTTCTGCCACCCTGTTTTTGGTGAGGTCGGGGATTCGAACACCTCAAGGCTCGATCCGTCCCTGCGCAGGGCAGGCCTGCAGCAGTTGCGTGTTAGCGCTGCCGTGTCTACAATGTAGACACTATTGAGGAGTTTAAACCCATGGAAACCGTCATCCGCAAATGGGGCAACAGCCCTGCCCTGCGCCTACCCACTGCAGTCCTGAAAGAGGCCGGGTATCAACTCGAACAAAAGGTGGATCTGGTGGTCTCGCGCGGCCGGATCATCATCCAACCGTCAAAAAAAGTTGAATACGACATTGACGCTCTGGTGAGCGGCATCCATGCCGGCAACACCCATGATGAAGTCAGCTTCGGTGGACCCGTTGGTAACGAGGCGCTTTGATGCCACGGCGTACCTATGTCCCCGAGGCCTGCGACGTCGTGTGGCTTGAATTCGATCCACAGGCGGGGCATGAACAGGCGGGGCACCGTCCTGCCCTGGTGATCAGTCCGGCCAACTACAACGGCAAAACCGGCTTGATGGTCTGTTGCCCGATGTCCACCAAGATCAAAGGGCACCCATTTGAAGTGGTCACCGAGGTCGACGGTATCGAGTGCGCGGTCCTGTCCGATCAAGTGAAGTCTCTCGATTGGAAAATCCGTCGCGCCAAGAAGAAGGCCACAGTCAGCACTGAAGTCATGCTGCATGTCAGGGCCAAGATGAAGGCGCTTTTGCAGATTCCATGATGAAAGGCAGCGCACAAGGGCAACGCCGATCAAGCCCGCCCATTCTCTGCTGCGGCAAACGCCAAAGGCGAACCTCATGCGAATAGCTTTGGTCTCTGACATCCACGGCAATCTTGCAGCCCTCGAGGCAGTCATTGCAGATCTGGAGAGCCGGCATATTGATCAGGTGGTCAACCTGGGCGATACGCTCAGCGGGCCTTTACTCCCGGTAGAGACGGCACAACGGCTACAAAAGCTTGCGTGGTTGCACGTTGCGGGCAACCACGAGCGTCAGGTGCTGCGCTTGCCGCTGGAACGTCAGTCCCCGTCTGACGCTTTCACCAGCAGGCAATTGAGCCAGGCCCAGAAACGATGGCTGGACAGCCACGCCAATTCTTGTGATGCAGACCTGCACCAAGGGCAACGCTGGCCGGAACAGATCGGCGCAGATGTGGCACTGTGTCATGGCAGCCCGCGCAGCGACGTCGAGTACCTGCTTGAAACGCCGATCGACGTTAGGGTGCAACTGTCATCGACTGACGAAATTCAGGAGCGACTAGGTCGCCACATACCCGCTCACATCACGCTTTTAGCCTGTGGTCATAGCCATGTGGCACGGACGGTGAGATTGGAGTCCGGGCTGCTGATCGTCAACCCCGGAAGCGTGGGGCTTCCTGCCTACGATGACGACCACCCCTATCCCAGGTCGCGTTATCACCGGGTGGAAAACGGCAGCCCTGAAGCGCGCTATGCGGTGATCAGCAAAACCGGGCATGGATGGGTCTGCGAGCTTATCTCCGTGCCCTACGACCATGAATCAATGGCTGCACTTGCCGATCGGCGAGGTCGCCCTGACTGGGCACATGCCCTGCGAACCGGCCGCATGCCACGCCAATCTGAAGATTAACTTCGGACTGAAGCACTCCGATTTTTCAGCGACCCCTGCCGCCCTATCGCGGTCAAAAAGTCAGGAGGTTCTGAGACGAAACGGGGTTTGAGACGGATCTCGGGCGTAAACGGCGATGGGATCAGCCAAGCGCAAAAGCAAAAAGCCCCGCGTGGTGCGGGGCTCTGAGCGCCTGACAACTCGACTTAGCGGGTTAGCAGGACTTATTCTGGCGGAGCGAGAGGGATTCGAACCCTCGATGAGGCTCTACACCCCATACTCCCTTAGCAGGGGAGCACCTTCGGCCACTCGGTCATCGCTCCAAGACTTGGATTATGCCTCAATTACCAATGGTATCGGCCGCTTTGTCCAGATCAAATTCGCGGTGCAAAGCGCGCACGGCCAACTCCATGTACTTCTCGTCGATGACCACCGAGGTTTTGATCTCGGAGGTGGAAATCATTTGAATATTGATGCCTTCGGTGCTCAAACACTTGAACATGCGACTGGCCACGCCCACATGGCTTCGCATACCGATGCCCACGATGCTGACCTTGCAAATCTTGGCGTCACCCAGCACATCGGCTGCACCCAATTTGGGCAACACTTGGGCCTTGAGCAGGTCCATGGTTTTTTGGTAGTCGTTGCGGTGCACCGTGAAGCTGAAGTCGGTCTTGCCTTCTTTGCTCAGGTTTTGAATGATCACATCGACTTCGATGTTGGCGTCGGCCACCGCACCCAAGATTTGGTAAGCAATGCCGGGGGTATCGGGTACGCCCAACACCGAAATTTTGGCTTCGTCGCGGTTGAACGCGATGCCAGAAACGATGGCTTGTTCCATGTCTTCGTCTTCCTCAAATGTGATCAGGGTGCCAGAGCTGGCTTCTTCGTTCAAGTCGATGTCCCACGGCGTGAAGCTCGAGAGCACACGCAGCGGCACTTGGTATTTGCCGGCAAATTCGACCGAGCGAATTTGCAGCACTTTGGAGCCCATGCTGGCCATTTCCAACATTTCTTCAAAGCTCACGCGCTCCAAGCGCTTGGCTTCGGGCACCACACGCGGGTCGGTGGTGTAGACGCCGTCCACATCGGTGTAGATCAGGCACTCGGCGGCTTTGAGTGCCGCGGCCACGGCCACGGCCGAGGTGTCCGAGCCACCACGGCCCAAGGTGGTGATGTGGCCTTCGGGGTCCACACCTTGAAAGCCGGTGACGATGACGACTTTGCCGGCGTTGAGGTCGGCGCGCACGCGCACATCGTCGATCGATTCGATGCGGGCCTTGGTGAAAGCGCTGTTGGTTTTGATCGGCACTTGCCAACCGGCGTAACTGACGGCGTCGATGCCTTCGGCTTGCAAAGCCACGGCCAACAGTGCCGAGGACGCTTGCTCACCGGTGGCGGCCAAGGCGTCGAGTTCGCGGCTGTAAGCGGTGCCAGGTTGGGCGGGGGCCAATTCTTTGGCCAAGGCAAGCAAACGGTTGGTCTCGCCGCTCATGGCGCTGGGCACCACCACCATTTGGTGTCCGGCACGGTGCCATTTGGCCACGCGCTTGGCCACGTTGCGGATGCGTTCGGTGGACCCCATGGAGGTGCCGCCGTACTTGTGAAC
>DAISXI010000016.1:0-24110 GCA_036825935.1 Hydrogenophaga sp. | reverse complement strand
GCCTACGACATGGTTTACGGCAAAGGCCTCACCCCCTTCATGCGCCAAGCCCAAGCCGCCGGCGTCACGCGTCTGGCCGATGGCCTGGGCATGCTGGTCGAACAAGCGGCTGAAGCCTTCGCTTTGTGGCGCGGTATGCGCCCACCCACGGTAGACGTGATCAGAACGCTGCGCGGCTGAGAACCGAGGGTGGCGTTACTCGCCATGCCGTGCTGTCGTCAATGCAAACGCCGAACCCGCAGACCGCAGACCACCGCCACCAAGGCGGCCGCGCTGGAGAGCCAAAACACGGCGCTCAAGCCCCAGTGCTCGCTGAGCACCCCACCGATGGCGCCGCCGACCACGCCCGTGCAGCCGTAGCCAATCACGGTGAACAAGGCCTGTCCGCGACCGCGCAAACGTCCTGAGAAGTGTTGGGAAATCAAAGAGATACAGGCCGTGTGGTGGGCGGCAAAGGTCACCGCGTGCAGGGCCTGCGCCAGAACCAAGACCCACCACCACTGCGCAGCACCCGCGGTCAAGACCATGCGCAAGACCATCAGCAGTGAAGCCACCACCAGCCAAGCCGGCCAAGACAGGCGTCCCGACCAGCGGCCTTGTCCATAAAACCAAGCAATTTCCACGATCACACCGACCGCCCAGAACAGGCCGATGGCGGTTTTGCTGTAGCCCAGTTCGTCCAGGTAGAGCGAGAAGAAAACGTAGACCAAGACGTGGGCAAAGATATGAAAAAAGATGGCCGCGAACAGCCAGCGCACCGGGGCTTGGCGCAAGACCGGCCCGATGGGCAGGCGTTCGTGTGCGGCTTCGACCTGCTCTTTGAGGTCCGGCATCCACCACACGCTCACAGCCACCAGCACCAAGGTGCCCACCGTCCAGGCGGGGAAACTGGACAAACCATGGCGCTCAAACCACCAGCCAGCCACCACCACCGTGACCAAGAAGCCCCAAGAACCCCAGAGCCGCACGCGCCCATAGCGGTGAACGTCCAGTTGACCTTCGTGGGTGACGCGGTGGGCCATGGCCGCTTCACTCATGGGCATCATGAAACTGGTGTGGATGAACATCACCAACAGCACGCCGAACAGCGCGGCTACAGGCAAATCCACAAACAGACCCAAGCCCACCAACATGGACGCGGTGGCGCCGTAGCGCAACAACTTCACGCGTTCGCCGGTGCGGTCGCTGAGCCAACCCCAACCGTACGGACCGACCACACGCGTGGCCGCTTGGGCGGCGGTCAGCAAGCTGATGGCCACCAAGCCAAAGCCCATGTCTTTGAGCCAAAGCGCCAAATACGGGTTGAAAAACCCCACGTGGGCAAAGTAACTGGCCGAAAGCAAAGCAAACGGGGCCAAGCCCGCACGGCGCGATCGAATCACATCAGCCGCGCTGTTGGGCTGCGATGTCGGGCGTGCTCACGCGCACGTCGCCGCACTGGGCGCGGTGAGCCAAGGCGTGTTCCATCACCACCAAAGCCAGCATGGCCTCGGCAATGGGGGTGGCGCGGATGCCCACGCAAGGGTCGTGGCGGCCCTTGGTGATCAGGGACGTGGCCTGCCCCTGCACGTCGATCGAGTCGCGCTCGATCAAGATGGAGCTGGTGGGCTTGATGGCGATGCTCACCTCCAAGTCTTGGCCGGTGCTGATGCCGCCCAACACGCCGCCGGCGTTGTTGCCCACAAAGCCTTCGGGGGTGAGCGAGTCGCCGTGGTGGCTGCCCTTGTGCGTCACGCTGGCAAAGCCCGCGCCGATCTCCACGCCCTTGACGGCGTTGATGCCCATCATGGCGTACGCGATGTCGGCGTCGAGCTTGTCGAACAGCGGCTGGCCCAAGCCCACCGGCATGCCCTGCGCGGTCACGCGCAAACGCGCGCCGCAGGAGTCGCCGCTTTTGCGCAGCGCGGCCATGTAAGTCTCCAGCGACGACACATCGGCCACGGGCGCAAAAAACGGGTTGTTCGCCACGTGGTCCCAGGACTCAAAGCCGATCGGCACATCGCCGATTTGCGTCATGCAGCCGCGAAACGTGGTGCCATAGCGCTCCAACAACCACTTCTTGGCCACCGCACCGGCCGCCACCATGGGCGCGGTCAGGCGCGCCGAAGAACGGCCGCCACCACGAGGGTCGCGCAGACCGTATTTGTGCCAATAGGTGTAGTCGGCGTGACCGGGTCTGAACTGCTGGCCAATGTCGCCGTAGTCCTTGCTGCGCTGGTCGGTGTTTTGGATCAGCAAGGCAATGGGCGTGCCGGTGGTCTTGCCCTGGTAGACGCCGCTCAAGATCTGCACCGCGTCGGGTTCGTTGCGCTGGGTGACGAAAGCGCTGGTACCGGGGCGGCGGCGATCCAAGTCGGGCTGAATGTCCGCCTCTGACAAGTCCATGCCTGGGGGGCAGCCATCGATCACACAGCCAATGGCTGGGCCGTGGGATTCACCAAAATTGGTGACTGCGAAAAGGTGTCCGAAGGTGTTGCCGCTCATGGGTGGGGATTATCCCACCAGTGGAAGCGCTCAAGCCTTGCCCTGCTCTTCGGGCCAGTCGCGGATGTAGGCCTTGAGCATTTGGTTCTCGAAGTTTTGGCTTTCAACAACAGCTTTGGCGACATCGTAAAAACTGATCACACCCATCAACATGCTGCCGTCCATCACGGGCATGTACCGCGTGTGGCGCTCCAGCATGAGTGGGCGCACCTCGGTGATGTCGGTGGTGGGTGTGCACGTCGCGGGGTGGGTGTCCATGACCGTGTTGACCTGTTCTGTGCTTAGGCTGCACCCTTTTTTGGCCAGCGTGTGGATCACCTCTCGAAAAGTCAGCATGCCCGCGAGTTGACCGTGGTCCATCACCGCCAAAGAACCAATGTCCAACCTAGACATGGTTTCGATGGCGTCGCGCAACAGGGAATCTGGTGCGATGGTGTACAACGTGCCGCCCTTGACCCGAAGAATATCGCTGACTTGCATGGTGATGACTCCGCTGTGTGGGTGTTGTCGTGATGACAAACAATATAGCCCACAAACCCTGACAAAAACCTTCTGAATACCCGCATCAAACCCCAAAAAATTCAGGCCCTTAAAGCTTGGCCCACATTGAGGGAGGCCCAAGCGCTCTGGAGCACAAAAGGCTGGACCGATGCGTGGGGGGCCAACAGCAAACGGTCCACCAAGGGGTGCAATGGGGTTTTTTCGGGATCGATCAAGAGCACATGGCGTTCTTGTTCTTCTTTGATCGCTGCCACCCAATCCAATCGGGTCAAGGTCGCCAAGGCTTCTTCGAGCTGCAAAGGTGAGACCTTTAAGTTGTCAGACAAGGCTTCGGATGTCATGCCTTTTTCAGGGGCGTGTTGAGCGGCATGCAATTGCCCCAAGACTTCAATGGCCAACTGAAAATCCCATCCCGGGGTGTCGCCTCGCCTCGCAATGCCCGACAACAGGCTGGGCAAATACGCCGCGATGACAGCGCCCAACAGCACAATCACCCAAGCGATATAAACCCAGATCAACAAAATCGGGACCGCCGCAAACGCCCCGTACACCAAGGCATAGGTCGGGATCGAAGCAAAGTACCAGCCCAGCAAGGCTTTGGCTCCATCAAAACCAATGGCAACAAACAAACCACCCAACAGGGCGTGAGACCAGCGCACATGGGTGTTGGGCACGTAGCGGTACAGGGCGGCGATACCGCCCACCACCAACACCCACTCCAGCGCCTCCAGCCAAAACCGCGTGCCCACGCTCAATCCTTTGATGAGCGCCCGCTGGTCGCCCACGGCATAAGCCGTCAACGTCAGGCTCAGCGCCAACACCAAAGGCCCCAGCGTCAAGACGGCCCAGTACACCAAGACCCGCTGGGTCACGCCGCGCGGCCGGCGCACGCGCCATATGTCGTTGAGCTTGCGGTCAATGGTCAAGATCAGCGCCAGCGCCGTGGCCACAAAAAACACACCACCGGCCAGGCCCATTTGACTGGCTTTGCTGACAAATTGGTTCAGGTTGACCATCACCGGCTTGGCGATCGACTCCGGCACCATCGAGGACACCAACCAGCGTTGCAGGGTCACTTGCAATTGGTCAAACATGGGCAAAGCCCCGAAAATCGCCAGGGCCACTGTGAACAAGGGCACCAAAGAAATCAGGGTTGTGAAAGTCAAGCTGCTGGCCGTCAGACCCAATCGGTCTTCACGGAAACGCTCATACAAGGTGATGGCCGTGTTTTTCCAAGGGAAACGCTTGGTGTCGTACCAGGTTTCTCGGGTCCATGTGATCCAATTCATCCCAGTATCATGCCACCAGCCCATCCGGGTTTCACCCCCACGCCCCATGAACACCACACCCAGCTATCCCTCGGCCCAGACCCAGCGCCAGATTGAAACCACGCGACGCGTGGCCGTGGCCAGTTTGTTGGGGCTCATCGTCTTGGGCCTGGCTTGGGAGTTGTGGCTCGCGCCTCTGCGCCCCGGCGGCTCGTGGTGGGCCATCAAAGTCATTCCCTTGGTGATTCCTTTGGCGGGCTTGCTGAAAAACCGCATGTACACCTACCGTTGGGTCAGCTTGCTCGTGTGGTTGTATTTCACCGAGGGCATCATCCGCGCCACCACCGAGAGTGGCCTGAGCATGTGGTTGGCCACGGGTCAAACCTTGTTGTGCCTGGCTTTGTTCACCGTCAGCGCTTTGCACGTGCGCATCCGCCTGAAGGCCGCCGGCTTGGAAGCCGTGCGCGCCGACGCGGCCGAACACGCTCGGCTCACCGGTGCGGCGGCCGACCCCATTCCACCGAAGCAGCCATGAACCCTGGGGTGGTGCTCGACGCTTTGCGGCAAGCCGTGGGCCCAGCCCATGTGCTGACCCACGAAGACGCGGGCACCGACCTCAGCCGCTGGGAGCGCGATTGGCGCGGTCGCGTCCACGGCCGGGCTTTGGCGGTGGTTCAGCCGCAGAGCACCGCCGAGGTGGCCGCGGTCGTCAAAGCCTGTGCCGCCAACGGCGCTAGCTTGGTGCCCCAAGGCGGCAACACCGGCTTGGTGGTGGGCTCGGTGCCCGATGGCTCGGGCCAGCAAGTGGTGCTGAGCACCACGCGCCTGAACCGCGTGCGCGAACTCGATGCCGCCAATCGCACCCTCACGGTGGAGGCTGGCTGTGTCTTGCAAACCGTGCAAGACGTGGCCCGAGAGGCCGGCTTTTTGTTCCCCTTGAGTTTGGCCGCGCAAGGCAGTTGCACGATTGGCGGCAACCTGGCCACCAACGCCGGCGGCACGCAGGTGCTGCGCTACGGCAACACGCGCGACCTGTGTTTGGGCTTGGAGGTGGTGAGCGCCGACGGCGAGGTTTGGCACGGCCTGAGCGGCCTGCGCAAAGACAACACCGGGTACGACCTGCGCCACCTGATGATCGGCAGCGAAGGCACGCTGGGCATCATCACCGCGGCCACCCTCAAACTGTTCGACGCGCCCGCGGCCCAACTCACCGCCTGGGCCAGCGTACCGTCGCTTTTGGCCGCGGTCGATCTGCTGGGTTTGGTGCAGCGCCGCTTGGGCGCGGGCCTGACGGGTTTTGAAGTGATGGGGCAATTTGCCCTGTCCTTGGTGGACAAGCACTTTCCCCAACTGCGCGTGCCGGCGTGGGCCAACACACCGTATGCGGTGTTGCTGGAGTTGAGCGACACCGAGTCGGCCGAGCACGCGCAAGCGCAACTCGAGCAGCTGCTCGGCCAAGCCATCGAGGCGGGCTGCGCCAGCGACGCCATCGTGGCCAGCAACCTAGGGCAAGCGCAGGGCTTTTGGCACGTGCGCGAAAGCATCTCGATGGCGCAAGCCGAAGAAGGCCTGAACATCAAGCACGACATCAGCTTGCCGATCTCGCGCATCCCCGCGTTTTGCGCCGAAACCGATGCCCGCTTGGTCCACACCTTTGCCGGTGTGCGCTTGGTGAACTTTGGGCACTTGGGCGACGGCAACCTGCACTACAACGTGCAAGCGCCAGAGGGCGTGGACCCGGCGGTGTTTTTGAACACCCAAGAAACGGCCGTCAACGGTCTGGTGTTCGAACAGGTGCGCGCCCATGGCGGCTCCATCAGCGCCGAGCACGGCATCGGCAGCCTCAAAGCCCATACCCTGCCCGAATACAAAGACCCCGTGGCGCTGGACTGGATGCGCCGCATCAAGTCCGCGCTCGACCCCCAGCAGCGCCTGAACCCTGGCCGGGTGCTGACCGACACGCGATAAACTGAGCCACCATGAACACCCCTGTCCGCCCCACCCGCCAGCAGTACGAAGACCTCATGCGCCACGTGTTCGAGCACGGTGTGGAAAAAGGCGACCGCACCGGCACCGGCACGCGCAGCGTCTTTGGCCACCAAATGCGCTTTGACCTCAACGAAGGTTTCCCGCTGGTGACCACCAAAAAGGTATTTTTGAAGGCCATCATCGTGGAGTTGCTGTGGTTTTTGCGTGGCGACAGCAACGTGAAGTGGCTGCAAGAGCGCGGCTGCACGATTTGGGACGAATGGGCCCGAGCCGATGGTGAACTGGGTCCGGTTTACGGCGTGCAGTGGCGCAGCTGGCCCAAGGTCGGTGGCGGCCAGGTGGACCAAATCCAGCAGGTCATCGACACCCTCAAGACCAACCCCGACAGCCGCCGCATCATCGTGAGCGCGTGGAACGTGGCCGAGCTCGACCAGATGGCGCTCATGCCTTGCCACGCGTTTTTCCAGTTTTACGTCGCACCACCCACCACGAAGGGCGGCAAAGGCCGTTTGAGCTGTCAGCTTTACCAGCGCAGCGCCGACATTTTCTTGGGCGTGCCCTTCAACATCGCCAGCTACGCCCTGCTCACCCACATGGTGGCGCAGCAGTGTGACCTGAACGTGGGCGACTTCATTTGGACCGGTGGCGACTGCCACCTCTACAGCAACCACTTCGAGCAGGTGCAGTTGCAGCTCAGCCGCGCGCCCCTGCCCTACCCCACGCTGCGCCTCTTGCGACGCCCAGAGTCGATTTTCGATTACGACCAGGGGGACTTTGAGGTACTCGACTACCAACACCACCCCGCCATCAAAGCTCCGGTGGCCGTGTGATCACACGCCGCCAAGCCTGGGCCGTGCTGGCCCTCACGCTCATGTGGGGCGTGAACTGGCCCATGATGAAACTCTCCTTGGGGCAAATGAGCCCGCTGTTTTTCCGCGCCAGCACCATGACGCTGGGCGCGGCTTGCTTGTTTGTGTACGTGGCGCAAAAAGGCTTGCGCATGTGGCCCAACGGCCGCGAATGGGCGGTGATCGCCGCCCTGGGCCTGCCCAATGTCTTGGGCTGGCACACGATGTCCATCATCGGCTTGCAAGAACTGGCCTCGGGCCGTGCGGCGATTTTGGGTTTCACCATGCCCATCTTCACCGTCTTGCTCGGCGTGGCCTTCTACCAAGAACGGCTGACCCGGCGCGTTTTGCTGGCCGTGGTCTGCGCCAGCGTGGCGATTGCGCTGCTGTTGTGGGACGAGCTCAGCAGCTTGGCCGGCCGGCCCCAAGGCGTGGCCTGGATGATCAGCGGGGCCTTTTGCTGGGCTTGGGGCACCTTGATGTTTCGCCGCGCCCAACTCACGCTGGACCCCCTGGTCGTCACCGTGTGGATGCTGCTCGTGGGCAGCTTGGTGGTGTGGTGCTTGGCCGCCATCTGGGAGCCGCTGCCCAAGCCCATGGCGTTCAACCTGCCCATGTGGCTGAGCCTCTTGTATGGGGTGCTGATCAACTACGGCTTTGCCCAAATCATTTGGTTCGGCATGGCGCGCGACCTGCCGCCGGCCACCAGCGCCATGAGCATCATGGCCATACCGTTGGTGGGCACCTTGTCGGCCACCGTCATCGTGGGTGAAATGCCCACTTGGCAAGACTGGGCCGCCATGCTCTTTGTTTGCGTGGCCATCGCCAGCGTGTTGCTGCCACCCCGTTCAACCGCATCACCCAAACCCGCATGAGCACCCAACTCAACCTCATTTACGCCCGCGCCCGCAACGGCGTGATCGGCCTGAACAACGCCATGCCTTGGCACTTGCCCGAAGACTTGGCGCATTTCAAGCAAACCACCTTGGGCTGCCCGGTCATCATGGGCCGCAAGACTTGGGATTCGCTGCCCCCGCGCTTTCGCCCCCTGCCCGGGCGCTCCAACATCGTCGTCACGCGCGACAAGGCCTGGGCCGCCGCGGGCGCGCAGGCCGCGCACAACCTTGAGGCGGCCGTGGCCTTGTGCGCCGATGCCCCGCAAGTCTGGGTGATGGGCGGGGCACAAATTTACGAACTGGCCTTGCCTTTGGCGCGCCGGGTGGTGGTCACCGACATCGACCAAGACTTCGAGGGCGACGCTTGGGCCCCCAAGCTGGGCCCCGAATGGCGCGAGACCGAGCGCCAAGCGCACACCAGCGCCAGCGGCTTGCGCTTTGCTTTTGTGAACTTCGAACGACAGGAGACCTGAATGAGCGATAACCCCATCCCCATGCACCTGGACCCCGCCGTGGTGCAGACCCTCTCGCAAGTCACCACCGCCACGCTGACCACCTTGCTGCTCAAAAAAGGCTTGCGCAACGTCTGGCTGCGCGGCACCCGCCCGATACGCCCCGGCCAATCGCGTTTGGTGGCGCGGGCCTTCACCCTGCGCTTTGTGCCGGCGCGTGAAGACCTCGCCACCCCCGCTTCTTGGAGCTCCCCCATCTCCACCCGCGCAGCGATTGAGGCCATGCCGGCCGGTTGTGTGGCCGTGGTCGACGCCATGGGCGTGCCAGACGCGGGCATTTTTGGCGATATTTTGTGCGCCCGCATGCAGCACAAAGGCGTGGCCGGCCTGGTCAGCGACGGCGTGGTGCGCGACCTCGCGGGCGTCTTGGGCACGGGCTTGCCGGTGTGGTGCAGCGGTGCCGCCGCACCCCCTTCGGTGGCCGGCTTGACCTTTGTCGATTGGCAACGCCCCGTGGCCTGTGGTGGCGTGGCCGTCTTCCCCGGTGACGTGATCGTGGCCGACGACGACGGCGCGGTGCTCATCCCTCAAGCGCTGCTCGACGAGATGGTGCAAGCCGGCCCCGAACAAGAACGTTTGGAAGCGTGGATCATGGAGCAGGTCCACCAAGGACAGGCCCTGCCCGGCCTGTACCCACCCAACGAAGCCAACGCCGCGCGCTATATGGCGACCAAGGCGGGCTGACGATGCGTTTTGGCATTCTGGGTTGGGGCAAGATCGCCCGCACACAACTTGCCCCGGCCATCGCCCAAGCCGGTCACGAGGTCGTGGCCATCGGCAGCCGTTCGCCCACGGCCGCGACCTTGGCTTGGAGCGAAGCGCACGCCCCCGTGCGTTGGACCGGCTATGAAGCCGTGTTGAACGACCCCCGCGTGGAGGCGGTCTACATCGCCCTGCCCAACGACGCGCACGTGCCGTGGTCGCTCAAGGCCTTGGCCGCTGGCCACCACGTCTTGTGCGAAAAACCCATGGCCCTCAGCTTGGCCGACGTCGACCGCTTGAGCCAAGCCGCGCACACCGCCCAGCGCCACCTGCTCGAGGCCTACATGGTCTTGCACCACCCGCAATGGGCCGCGCTCAAGGCCTTGGACGTGGGTGCTTGGCGGCACATCCAGGCGACGTTTTCTTATGACAACCGCGACCCGGCCAACATCCGCAACCAAGCGGCCTTGGGCGGGGGCGCGCTGTGGGACATCGGCTGTTATGCCGTGCTCTTGGGCCACTGGCTCATGGACCGCGCACCCGATACCGTGCGTTGCCACCAAACCCGTCACCCCGATTGGGGCACCGACATCCACACCCAAGGCGAGCTGCGCTGGGGCGATGCATCGGTCTTGCAGTTCAGCGTGTCCACCCAAACCTTTCGACACCAAAGTGTCTTGGCCGTGGGCGAGCGAGGCTGGGTGGCTTTGGACGCGCCCTTTAACCCGCCACCGTTGGCGTCCTGGCGCGCCAGTGAAGGCTTGGCCCTGCCGAACTTGCCCACCTTGAACCAGTACGCCGCCATGGTGCACGACTTCGTTGCCCGAGCCGAAGCCGGCGTGCCCACCGACCTGCGCTTGTCGCGCGGCGTCACCGACACCTTGCTGCGGCTGCACGCCGCGGCCCACAGAGCCTCATGACCATGCAACTCGCCACCTGGAACGTCAACTCCCTCAACGTGCGCCTGCCCCAGGTGCTGGACTGGCTCGCCGCCCACCCGGTCGACGTGCTGGCGCTGCAAGAGCTCAAGCTCACCGACGACAAATTCCCCGCCCAAGCCTTGGCCGACATCGGTTATCAGGCGCAATGGTTTGGCCAAAAAACCTACAACGGCGTGGCCTTGCTGAGCAAAACACCAGCCAGCGAGGTGATCAAAAACATCCCCGGTTTTGAGGATGAACAGTCGCGCGTCTTGTGCGCCACCATCGGCGGCTTGCGGGTGATCGGCGCCTATTTCCCCAACGGGCAAGAACCCGGCAGCGACAAATTCGCCTACAAAATGCGCTGGCTCACCGCCCTGCGCGAATGGGTGCGCGCCGAGATGGCCGCCCACCCACAATTGGTGTTGATGGGCGACTACAACATCACCTTCGACGACCTCGATGTGTGGGACCCCGAAGGCCTGCGCGAGACCATCCACTGCACCACCGAAGAGCGCTTGCACCTGAACGCCCTGATCGATTTGGGTTTGAGCGATGCGGTTCGCCTGTTCCCACAGCCCGAGAAAAACTTCAGTTGGTGGGACTACCGCGACTTTGGTTTTCGCCGCAAGCGCGGCCTGCGCATCGACCACATCCTGATCACCGAGGCGCTCAAGGCCCAAGCCAGCGCTTGCGTGGTCGACGTGGCCCCGCGCAAAAACGAGCGCCCCAGCGACCACGCGCCCGTGGTCTTGACGCTGGGCGACTGAGTCAAGGCCCTTCGGGGTGATCGTCGAGTTTGAGCTCTTGGATCTTGCGGGTGATGGTGTTGCGACCAATGCCCAGCTTGACGGCAGCTTCGATGCGTCGCCCGCGCGTAGCGGCCAAGGCCGCTTGAATCAACACGCCTTCAAAACGCTGGCTCAGCACATCCCAAACGTCTTGACGGTCTTCTTTGAGCAAGGCGGCGGCCTCGGTGTGCAAGGCCAACTCCCAAGGCCAAGCGTTGCTCGAAACCGTTGCCATAGGCGGTGCAGGTGATGCCGGGACCCCGGCTGCAGCGGACAGCATGGGGGTGCTGCTGAGTGGCGAAGCCTCCAAAGCCGCCGCATCGGCTTGCCCCAAAATTTCGGGCGGCAGGTCTTTGACCTCAATGGTTTGGCTGGGCGCCATCACCGTGACCCAGTGGCAGAGGTTTTCGAGCTGGCGCACGTTGCCCGGAAAGTCGAAGCGCGCGATCCATTCCAAGGCGCTGGGGGCGATGCGTTTGGGCTCCACGCCCAATTGTTGTGCGCTCTGCTGCAAAAAGTGGCGCGTGAGCGTGGGGATGTCTTCGCGGCGCTCGCGCAACGCCGGCAAGCGCAAGCGGATCACGTTCAGTCGGTGGAACAAGTCCTCGCGAAACGCACCATCTTTGACGCGCTGCTCCAGGTTTTGGTGGGTCGCGGCGATCACGCGCACATGGGCTTTGACAGCGCTGTGGCCGCCCACGCGGTAAAAGTGCCCGTCTGAGAGCACCCGCAACAAACGGGTTTGCAAGTCAAACGGCATGTCACCAATTTCGTCGAGGAAGAGCGTGCCGCCGTCGGCTTGTTCAAAACGCCCGCGACGCGCGGCCTGTGCGCCGGTGAAAGCGCCGCGCTCATGACCGAAGAGCTCGCTCTCGAGCAAATCTTTGGGAATGGCCGCGGTGTTGATGGCCACGAAAGGTCCTTCGGCCCTTGGTGAGTGTTTGTGCAGGGCCCGCGCCACCAACTCTTTGCCCGATCCGGATTCGCCGGTGATGAGCACCGTGACTTGGCTTTGGCTCAAACGCCCGATGGCGCGAAACACGTCTTGCATGGCCGGGGCTTGGCCCAGCATCTCGGGCGCGTCTTGGCTGCTCTCCACGGCCACTTCTTCGCGCAAGCTCTCCTCCAACGCGCGGCGGATCAGCTCGACCGCTTTGGGCACGTCAAAAGGTTTGGGCAGGTACTCGAAGGCCCCGCCTTGGAAGGCCGACACCGCACTGTCCAAGTCGGAGTACGCGGTCATGATGATGACGGGCACTTGGGGCAGTTGCGCTTTGACTTTTTCCAACAGGTTCAGGCCGCTGGAGCCGGGCATGCGGATGTCGCTGACCAAGACCTGCGGCAATTCGTGCTCGGCGCACTGCGCCAAGGCCGTGAGCACCTCTTGCGGGTTGGTGAAGCTGCGCGTGGGCAGGTTCTCGCGCAGCAAGGCTTTTTCCAGCACGAAGCGGATCGATTGATCATCGTCCACTATCCAGATCGGCTTCATGGGTGTGTTTTCCAGTTCAAGGCAAGGGAATCAAAATCTTGAAATCGGTGCGGCCCGGTTCGCTGCTGCACTCGATCAAGCCGTGGTGTTGCTGCACAAAGGTTTGGGTCAGGGTCAGCCCCAAACCCGAACCGCCGTCACGTCCAGAGACCAAGGGAAAGAAGATGCGGTCTTTGATGTCATCGGGAATCCCTGGGCCGTTGTCGATCACATGCAATTCCAATGCCAGTTTGTAGCGCTGCTTGCCAAAGGTCACTTGGCGGCCCACGCGGGTGCGCAGGGTCAGCACAGCGCTTTGGTCGGCGATGCGTTCGGCCAAAGCTTGTGCGGCGTTGTGCGCGATGTTGAGCACGGCTTGGATCAGCTGCTCGCGGTCGCCACGGAACTCGGGGATGGAGGTGTCGTAGTCGCGCACCACGCGCAGGCCCTTGGGGAATTCGGCCAGGATCAGGCTGCGCACACGTTCGCAGACCTCGTGGATGTTGACGTCGCTCACCACGTGGGCGTGGCGGTGGGGCTCGAGCAAGCGGTCAACCAATGACTGCAAACGGTCAGCCTCGCGGATGATGACCTGCGTGTACTCGATCAGCTCTTTGCTGTGCAGGTCCATTTGCAACAGTTGCGCCGCGCCGCGAATGCCGCCCAAAGGGTTTTTGATTTCGTGGGCCAGATTTCGGATGAGCTCTTTGTTGGCTTGCGCCTGCTCCATGAGGCGATCTTCGCGGTCTTGTCGGGTTTGTTGCTCCAGCGGCAACAACTCCACCAGCACCTCATCGGACGCCTCGGTTTGCGCCACCACCACGTGCACCTGCAAGGGGTCTTGGTTCAGGCGCTTGAGCCAAGCGTCGTAGCGCAGCGCGGCAAAGTCGTTGTTGCGTGCACCGTCGAGCGCCGAGACCAAGGCCGGCGGGTCTTCAAAGCAGTCCTGAAAACGGCTGCCCTGCAAGGCCCGGCGCGACAAACCCAACGCATCTTCCAAGGCCGCGTTGGCGAAGACCAAAGTGCCGTCGCCACGCACGACCGCCACCAAAGTGGCCAGCATGTCCAGCGATTGAAAGCGTTGAGCACTCATGGGTTGGCTTGAACCGTGGATTGGGGTGAAGGGCCAAAAAAAAGGTGGCACAGAGCCACCTTTTTCTCAGGCGCCTGTGCGCATCACAGGCTGTAGTACATGTCGAATTCGACGGGGTGCGGTGCCATGCGGAAACGCTGCACTTCGCCCATCTTCAACTCGATGTAAGCGTCGAGCATGGAGTCGCTGAACACGTTGCCCTTGGTCAAGAACGCACGGTCTTTGTCCAAGTGCTCCAAAGCCTGGTCCAAGCTGTGGCACACGGTGGGGACCAATTTGTCCTCCTCGGGTGGCAGGTGGTACAGGTCTTTGGTGGCGGCTTCTCCGGGGTGGATCTTGTTTTCCACGCCGTCCAAACCGGCCATCATCAGTGCGGAGAAGCACAGGTAAGGGTTGGCCAATGGATCGGGGAAGCGGGCCTCGATGCGGCGACCCTTGGGGTTGGCCACGTAAGGGATGCGGATCGATGCCGAGCGGTTGCGCGAAGAGTAAGCCAGCTTGACGGGGGCTTCGAAGCCTGGGACCAAGCGCTTGTAGCTGTTGGTGCCGGGGTTGGTGATGGCGTTCAAGGCCTTGGCGTGTTTGATGATGCCGCCGATGTAGTACAGGGCGAAATCGCTCAAACCGGCGTAGCCGTCACCGGCGAACAGGTTCTTGCCGTCTTTCCAGATCGACTGGTGCACGTGCATACCCGAGCCGTTGTCACCGGCGTAAGGCTTGGGCATGAAAGTGGCGGTTTTGCCATAGGCATTGGCCACGTTCCACACCACGTACTTGAGCTGTTGTGTCCAGTCGGCACGCTGAACCAGCGTGCTGAACTTGGTGCCGATTTCGTTTTGGCCAGCGCCCGCCACTTCGTGGTGGAACACCTCAACGGGGATGCCCAAGGATTCCAAGATCAAGGACATTTCGGCGCGCATGTCTTGCGTGCTGTCCACAGGGGGCACGGGGAAGTAGCCGCCCTTGGTGGTGGGACGGTGGCCGCGGTTGCCGCCTTCGAGCTTGGTGCCGGTGTTCCAAGGGGCTTCGTATTCGTCGATTTCGACCATCACGCGGCCGGGCTCGTTCGCCCAACGGATGCCATCAAAAATGAAGAACTCGGGCTCAGGGCCGAAGTAAGCGGTGTCGCCCAAACCAGAGGCTTTCAAGAAAGCTTCGGCGCGCTTGGCGATGGAGCGAGGGTCGCGGTCGTAGGCCTTGCCGTCACTGGGTTCGATCACGTCGCACTGCATGAACAGCGTGGTTTCTTCGAAGAAGGGGTCGATGTTGGCGGTGTTGGCGTCGGGCATGAGCTGCATGTCCGAGGCTTCAATGCCCTTCCAGCCGGCGACCGACGAGCCGTCAAAGGCGTGGCCAGAAACGAATTTGTCTTCGTCGAAGTGCGAAACGGGCACGGTCACGTGCTGTTCTTTGCCTCGGGTGTCGGTGAAACGGAAGTCAACAAACTTGACTTCGTTGTCTTTCACCATGTTCATGACGTCGGCGACGGTCTTGGCCATCAGTAGCTCCTGTGTAGCGGTGGTTGGAAATGAATTCGATGCTCTGACAGAGCAGAATGTGTGCCACCGCCATCGCGGTGAGGGCTGTTTTCTGGGCAAACCCTGTTCACACAAGGATTATGGCCGAAGGTAACGCCCCAAAATCATCGAACTTTCATTCCTTGACCGGCCATTATTCACTATTTTGGTGCAGAAATACAGGCCCACAATGGCATTATTTTGGTGCATAAAACGACCATGCACCAAAATAGCGCGCCATCAGGAGCGCACCATTTCGGGTCCTAAACGCAGATCAAAGGGCACCAAGCCGTTCATCAATGCCTCAAAAGCCTGTCCCACCGCCGCAGGTTCGCCCTTGACGCCCAGCTCAATGTGTCGCCCATGCACCGGGTGGTCCACGCTGGGCAAACTGAAGACCTTGATCGGGTGCTCGGCCTCGATGCGCTCCATGAGCGGGGTCAGCGTGGCCTCCATGGCGCCAAAAATCACCACCGATCGCTCCATCCAGGATCCGGCTTGGTGGTGCTCGGCGTAGCGCTCGTCCAAGACCCACGCCATCATGGGCCAGGCCATGACGGGGAAACCGGGCAAAAAATGCACGGTGCCACGCTCAGTGGCACAAGTGAAACCGGGGATTTTGTTGTAGGGGTTGGGGATGATCTGCGCGCCCAATGGAAACACACCCATGTTCAAGCGGTGCACGTTATCGGGGTGTTCGGGGTCATAAGGTTCACCCTTTTCCAAGGCCACGTCGCGCATGCGCTCTTGAATCAGCGCTTTGGCCTCTGGGTGCAAGACCAAGTCCACGCCCAGGGCCGCGGCGGCACACTGGCGCGTGTGGTCATCGGGCGTGGCCCCAATGCCGCCGCAGCAAAAGACCTGGTCGCCGCTGGCAAAGGCGTCGCGCAAGGCCTCGGTGATGCGGGAGCGTTCGTCGCCCACGCCGCGCACCCACGACAACGTCAGGCCGCGCGCTTGCAGCAACTCGATGGTTTTGGGCAGGTGTTTGTCGGCGCGCTTGCCCGACAAAATTTCATCGCCCACGATGATCAAACCGAAACTGGGTTGCATGTCAAAACACCTCTGAAGATTCGGCTGCGGAACGGGCCATGCGCTTGGACGCCAGCAGCGCCAAGGTGTAATGGGCAAACCACAGCGAAGAAAACGCCAACACCCAGGTGTAGATCCAGATCGCCAAAGGCAACAAAACTGGGGCAAACACCACGAACAAACTACCCGAAGCCCACAACACGCTGGGCGCGGCACCCAAATAGCCGGTCACCACGCCCATGCCCCACAACGGCCAACGGTGGCGCTGCAAAATGGCGTGGCGCTCCTCTTCGGTGGCGTGGTCGGCCAAAGCATCGAACGCGAACACCCGGTAGGTCAACCAACCCCAAATCAGGGGGGGCACCACCAGCACAAAGGGCGGCACCCACCACAAGGGCAAGGTCAGCACCAAAGCCAGCACAGCCAAGGCCGTGGCCCCCAGCGACCACCACAGGGATGACCACCACGAAGCACCGCGCAAACGCAGGAGTGCGGGAAAGCGCCGCTCAGCCACCAAGCCCACCATCGCCGGCGTCATGAACAGCGACACCAAGAGCAGGCACAGCACCACCACCACGGGTGTGATGAGCACGACCAACAACAATGGAGCAAACGCGGTGCGCAAATCGCCCAAACCCAGCAGGCTGAGCCAATTCAAAAGGGCTTGCAGCAGTTGTGCCGACTGCAAAGCTTGGCTCAGCGCTTGCACCGCTGGGTCCCACAGCCAATACCCAAACACAAACGCCAGGGCCAGCATCAGCACCAGTGGCAAAAACGACAGCACCACCACGCGGGGGTGCAAACAATAAACCAAGGCCCGCCAAGCGGCATCCAACAAGGGGCTCATCCGCGCAGGCCTTGCACTTCGTCGGCACTCAACCAACGCCACTGGCCTGGGGCCAAATCCGCTGGTAGCACCAAATCACCCATGGCCGAGCGGTGAAGGCCCTCCACGCGGTTGCCCACGGCCGCCACCATGCGCTTGACTTGGTGGTACTTGCCCTCGGTGAGGGTCAGGCGCAAATGGAGCTCGCTCACCGCCACGGCCGCGGCGGCCTTGACGGGCTTGGGATCGTCGTCCAGCACCACCCCTTGGAGCAAACGCTCGACCTGTGGAGCGTCCAGCGGGTGCTTGACGGTGACCTCGTAGACCTTGGGCACGTGGTGGCGCGGCGAGGTCAGGCGGTGAATGAACTTGCCGTCGTCCGACAAAATCAAGAGGCCAGTGGTGTCTTGGTCCAATCGGCCCACCGCTTGCACGCCCGCGGCCGCCCCGCCCCCGCGCGAGCGCAAAGGCCCGGGCAAAAGCGTGTAAATGCTGGGGTGCATGCCGGGTTTGTGCGAGCACTCGTGGCCCATGGGTTTGTGCATCAGCACGTAGGCCCGCTCGTGATAAACCCAGCGTTCGCCTTGGACCCGAAACACCAGGCCATCGGTATCGAAGCGCTCGGCGGGGTCGGTGACGGGCCGATCATCGGGGCCCAACTGGACGCGGCCTTGTTGAACCAAGCCGCAGCACACGCGTCGGGTGCCAAAACCTTGAGAAAAAAGAATGTCTTGCAGGGGCGTCATGGTGGCCGTATTGTCGCGCGTTTCGTCGCCATGCCCATTTATCGGTGACAATCGCGGTCGATGAAAAACCGCATCAAAGCTTGGTTGCCCTCCCCCGACACCGTTCGCCAAAACCGTTGGCTGCGGTGGATGGGCCCCATTTTGAACAACCCGCGGCTTTGGCACTTCAGCCGAAAAGGCATTGCTTTGGGCATGGCCTTGGGGGTGTTTTTCGGTTTGCTGATTCCCATCGCTCAAATACCCGCATCGGCAACCTTGGCCGTTCTGTTGCGCGCCAACGTGCCCATGGCCGTGGCCAGCACCTTGGTCACCAACCCGGTGACCTTTGGGCCGGTCTATTACGGTGCCTATCACTTGGGCGAGTGGGTGCTGGGTCAAGACTCCAACGACATGCCCGAGGCGCTCAAGCCCTTAGAGACATCGCCCGAGGTCGTCGATCGCACTTGGCGAGAAAGCATCTCGCACTGGTTCGAGCAAATCACCACCGTGGGCAAGCCTTTGGCGGTGGGTTTGGTGATTTTGGCGTGCTTCTTTGGCGTCGCGGTCTACGTGGTTGTCAGCCTGTTGTGGGTGCTCAAAACCCGCTGGAGTCGACGCCAGCGCATCCGCCAGCGCGTGGCCAAAACCAAAATCTGAAGGCCGTCAGCCGGCTTGTTTGCCGAACTGGTAGCGCATCACACCCCATTCGTCCAGGCGGTTTTGTTCGCGTTTGTTGAGTTGTTGCAGCGCTTTTTGGGCGTCTTGCTCTTGCAACTTGGCCAATTTGTTGAGTTCCATTTCCAAACCCAACAGAACTTGGCGCAAGCGCTCGCGTTGTGTGGCCGCGGCCGTGACGTCACGCTGCACCCGCTCGCGCAGGGTTTCGAGCTGGTCGATGAAACGGCGGTAATTCAAGCTGTCGGCGATCTGGTGCGCTTGCCCCTGCACCGATTCGTGTTGGGTGCGGTAGTCGCTCATCATCGTTTCAATGCGCTGCGCGTTGGCTTGCAAGCGCTCCAGTTGCGCTTGCGCTTGGGTCATCGCGAGTTGTGCAGCCGTTTTGTCGCGCGTGGTTTTTTGAACCAGCACAGACCAGCATTGGCGGGGTTGGGTGCTCATGGTACCTCCGGTGTCATTCGTCCAGCACGTGGGCCACGGTGGCCAAAGAATCGCTGAAGCTCAGGGGTGAATGCATGTCTTGCTGCAAAAACTGCTCCATCACGGGACGCAGGCGAATGGCGGCATCGAGCTCGGGGTTGCTGCCCGCCTCGTAAGCGCCGACCTGGATCAGGTCTTGGTTTTGCTGGTAAATCGACCACAAACGCCTGAATCGGTTGGCCCGCTTCAGGTCGGTGGGCGACAAGAGGTTTTGCATCACACGCGAGATCGAGCCGTTGAGGTCGATGGCGGGGTAATGCGCCGCGTCGGCCAATTTGCGCGAGAGCATCACCTGTCCGTCCAGCGAGGCACGCGCAATGTCCACGATGGGGTCGTTGCCGTCGTCGCCTTCGGCCAACACGGTGTAAATGGCGGTGATGGAGCCGTGCCCGTGGCGACCGACACCGGCGCGCTCAATCAGGTTGGGCAAGAGCGCAAACACCGACGGCGGGTAGCCCTTGGCGGTTGGGGGCTCGCCAATGGCCAAGCCGATTTCGCGCTGGGCGTGTGCCACGCGCGTCAAACTGTCGACCAACATCAAGACGTTTTTGCCTTGGTCGCGAAAGTATTCCGCGATCACGTGGGTCATGTGGGTGGCTTTGAGGCGCAACACGGGAGAGACGTTGGCCGGGGCGGCCACCAAGACCGATTTGGCCAAGCCTTCTGGGCCTAAGGACTCTTCAATGAAGGCCTGAACCTCGCGGCCACGCTCACCGATCAAACCGATCACCACCACATCGGCTTCGGTGAAGCGCGTGAGCATGCCCAGCAGCACGCTTTTGCCCACGCCCGAGCCGGCGATCAAGCCCAAACGCTGGCCACGGCCGAGCGTGAGCATGCCGTTGATGGCTTTGACACCCACATCGAGCACCTGGTTGATGGGCCCCCGCTCCATGGGGTTGATGGGCCGGCCGTGCAAGCTGAGCACATCCTCACAAATGGGCGCGGGTTTGCCGTCGAGCGGCTCGCCACGCCCATCCAAAATCCGGCCCAACAGGGCTGCGCCCAAGCGAACCTGCGCGCTCGAGCTGATCAAGCGCACCGAAGCACCAGGACCAATGCCCACCGGGTCGGTGAAGGGCATCAAGTACAGCGTTTGGTCGTTGAAACCCACGACCTCGGCTTCCACACTGTGGCCCATCTGGCCGCGCACCTCGCAGCACGCACCCAAGGGCGCCATGATGCCGCGCGTCTCCAAACGCATGCCCACCAAGCGCACCAAGGTGCCACTGCGCTGTGGCTCAGGCGCACGAACGTCTTGCACCAGATGGCTGACTTCGTCGTCAAAGTCCATCATGGCGTGGCTCCAACCCGGGTTCGTCGGTGCTGTCGACGGCGTCTGTTTCGGGCTGCGTGGGTTTGGATTCGCGCAGGTCTAGCACGTCTTCAACCTCGCTCACCGTGGGTTTGCTCTCGGGCTTGGCCCAGCGTGGCGTGACGGGCGCGACGGGGTGCATCAGGCTGGAGTGTTTCATCCAGGCGTCGGGTTGCGCCAAGACGCGTCGCGCCACAGCCTCCATGCGGTGTTCGATCAGGTCTTCCACGACCGTGTCGTTCACGGCCACGCGCACGCTGCCGCGCTGCAATTGCGCATCGGATTCGATGGCGCACTGCGCCAACAATTCCGGCGCGGCTTCGCTCAAAGCGTCGGCGTCCATGGGATTCAAATGCAGGATGACTTTTTCTCGGGTCTCACCCAAGGTGTCCAAGGCTTGTTTGGCCAAATTCGCCACGGCTTGACCAGACACCTGCAACTCGCCGCGCACCAACTGCTCGGCCATGTGCAAGGCCAAGCGCTTGAGCGGTTCAAAAAACCGTTGGGGTTCGTGGTTCAAGGCCTGCAAACCGTTCATGAGCTCGCCCAGCAGCGCCGTTTGAGCGGCTTGTTGAGCGGCCGCTTCAGCTTGGGCTTGGGCATGACCTTCGGCCCAGCCTTGGGCATGGGCCTCTTGGGTGATGCGTTGCCATTCGTCGGGGCTGTGCAACACACCACCTTGCATCGGTGCAGCGTCCAACACCGCGGCATCACCAAGGGCGTCGCTGTCAGGCGACTCGGCGCTGGGGAGGTCGGTGTTGATGTCATCGGTGGCGGGCTCAGCACTTGCGCCGTCTTCAATCCCGAGATCGTCTTGCGGTACTTCGACCGCATCCAAAGGCTCGCCCAAAGGTGCCATGCGCCAAGGACCGAAATCTTTGGCCAATTTCTCGTTCCAATTGACCCGCAAAAAGTGAGGCTGTGATTGCACCGTCGCCAACAAGGGATCGGGCACCCACGCCGCAGGGCGTTTGGGTTTGTCAAACAAAGTCATCGCCGCGGCCCGCCAAGACCAACTCACCCTTGTCGCTCAACTTACGGGCAATGCGCATGATGGCCTTTTGTGCGTCTTCGACGTCGGTGATGCGCAGAGGGCCTTTGGCCTCCATCTCGTCGATGAACATGGCACGCGCACGCTGCGACATGTTGTCGAAGAATTTCTCTTTGACGTACTCGGCCGCACCTTTGAGCGCGGTCATGAGCATGTCGGGTTCGACGTTGCGCATGATGGTCTGGATGGCGCGGTTGTCCACCATCGAGAGGTTCTCGAACGTGAACATATTGTCTTGAATCTTGAGCTTGAGCTCGGGGTCGATCTTCTCCAAACCACCCATGATGGAGGTCTCCAAGTCGACCTTCACGAAGTTCATGATCTTGGCCGCTGCCTTGACGCCACCGAAGCTCGAGGACTTGGCCGACGAGCTCGAAGCGAACTGCTTCTTCATGATGCCTTCGAGTTCTTCCATGGCCGAGGGCTGCACGGTTTCCAAGCTGGCCACACGCTGCAGCACTTCAGGTCGAACCTCAACGGGCAAAAAGTTGAGCACGTCGGCGGCCACGTCGTATTCGAGCACCGACAAAATGATGGCCGTGACCTGGGGGTGTTCGCCGCGGATCATGTCGGCGATCGAACGCGCGTCCATCCACTTCAAGATTTCCAAGCCCTTGCTGCCCTGCCCCGGCATGATGCGGCTGAGCACGGAAGCGGCCTTGTCGTCGCCCAGGGCGCGACGGAACACTTTCTCCACATAGTCGCCGGTACCCAAGCCCAGGCTGGTTTGTTTTTTCAGCGTGGCCACGAACTCGTCCAAGACGATGTTGACCGCCTCTTGCGACAAATCGGCCACCGACACCATGGCGCCGCCCAGCGACTGCACTTCGCGCGGGTTGAGGAATTTGATGATTTCAGAGGCTTGTTGCTCGCCGAGCAAGAGCATCAACACGGCCGCACGCTGGGTGCTGGTGAGCGCATCCAACTCGGCCTGCAAGGCCTCGGTCATGACGATCTCAGGACCGCCTGGCAAAGCCGGTGGTTTGCCCGACGCGTCTTTACCATCCTTGCCCTTGCCGTCTTTGGCTTTGGGGTCTTTTTTGGCGTCTTTGCCAGCGTCTTTTTTATCGGCCATGGTGGTGTCCTCTGGGTGGGGCCGCTTAGGCCACCTTGATCATGTTCTTGAGCACGTTGGCCACGCGGCCCGAGTCTTCGGCCACCAACATCCGGATGAGGGCCACCTTGTCGTCGTAGGTGTTGGCCGTGTCCAGCATGTCGGCCGAGATGCTCGACTTCTTGGGTTTGAGCTTGGCCTTGATGTCTTCCAAGGTCTCGCCTTCGCCGATCTGGATCATGCGCATGTCTTCTTCGGTCAACTCGCCATCGGGCACTTTGGTCTTGGCGGCTTCGGCTTCGGCAGCGCGCTTGTCGGCCCCGGTGACGATGTGCATCAGCGGGCGGATCACCACCAACATGAAGACAATGAACGCCAAGCCCAGCAAACCGTTCTTGATGCCGCTGTGAACCGCATCTTCGGTGTACCACGGCACGGTGTTGATTTCAACCACGGGCTCGAATCGAGCAGGCACCACCGAAACCACGTCGCCGCGGGCCTCGTTAAAGCCAACCACACCACGCACGAGTTCTTGCAAGCGTTGCAATTCCTCGGGTGTGTAGGGAATGGTTTTGGGCGCATCGGGCGCGGGATCTTTGCCATCGGCTGGGGGCGGCGCTGGGCGCTCGTTGAGCACGACGGCCACGCTCAGGCGTTGCACGTTGCCCGTGGGGTTCTTGACGTGGCGCACCACGCGGTCGATTTCGTAGTTTCGGGTGGTGCGGCTGCTGAGGGTTTGCCCAGCTTCGCTCAAACCTTTGGCTTCGTCCACCGCGGTTTCGGTGGTGGCTGCGGGCTGCTCAGGCGCGGTGTTGGACAAGGCGCCAGGGATGCCTTCGGCGTTGCGCTTGACTTCGCGGTCTTCGGCCAACACCTCAGAGCGGGTCTTGGGACCTTTGCCGCCGTTGTCGTAATCTTCGGTGGTGCTTTCCACTTGGGTGTAATCGAGCACCAAGTTGACCTGCGATCGAACATTGGGCTCGCCCACCACGGGTGACAAGATTTGCAAGATGCGGTTGCGGTACAGGTCCTCAAGGCCTTGCTTGTGTTCGGCTTGCAACGAGGTCAGACCCAACTCTTTTTCGGTCGGGTTCTGGGTCATGAGATTGCCGTAGGTGTCCACCACCGTCACGTCACCGGGCAGCAGGTAAGGCACGCTGGACGAAACCAAATGCACGATGGCGTCGACCTGGGGCTTAGAGACCATGCGGCCGGCGTGCGTGCCGATGACCACCGAGGCTTTGGGTGGCGTGCGGTCGCGCACGAACACGCTTTGTTTGGGCAAGGCCAGGTGCACGCGGGCGGACTGGATGGTGCCGATTTGCATGATGGTGCGGGCCAACTCTTGTTCGGTGGCTGCGTTGAACTGGGCTTGCTCCATGAACTGGCTGGTGGTCATGGCGGACTGGTCGCGCAGCGCCTCGATGCCGGTGGGCACGCTCTTGGGAATGCCTTGACCGGAGAGGTAAATGCGGGCTTCGTGGTAGCGGTTCTGTGGCACCGACAACTGGCCATTGGTCGGGTCGATTTGTGGGCTGAAGTTGGCGGCCTTCAATGCTTCCAAGGCTTCTTGCTGGTCGGCCGCGCTCAGGCCGGGCATGACCGGGCGGTAAGGCGTGGATTGCATCCAGCCATAGGTCAGGCCAAAGATGACCAACACAAACAGGGTCACGATCGCGGGCAGGGCTTTTCGCACCGCGGGTTGCATGACCACCCGGCGGATTTGGTCCTGAACGCTGAGCGCTGCGGGTGCTGCGCCCGCATCGGTGGTGGCGGGCAAGCTGCCGCTGGTGGTGCTCAAGGCGGTTGAGCCAGCGGGCGCTGCGGGGGCAGAGCCCATGGCCATGCCGGGGTTCATGGTGGCGGTTGCAGTAGACATCGTCGTGTTCGCTTCGAGTTAAAGGTGCATCACACCGGCATGTTCAAAACGTCTTCGTACGCTTTGAGCACTTTGTTGCGG
>DAISXI010000015.1:0-24877 GCA_036825935.1 Hydrogenophaga sp. | reverse complement strand
CCTCATCCAGCGCATTCGCATACAGCCCACCGGCTGGACCTTGGTGCTGCAAACCGCGCCCGACCAAACCCTGGAGATCGATGCCGCGAGCGTGCGGCGTGCGCGGGTGTTGAATGGGGGCGAGCATGCGTAAAACGCTTTGGCCTTGGGGTCTTGCCGTGACCGTGGCGGTGTTGAGCGCGGCTGCCTTTTGGTGGCCGCAGTCGGTGCCCACGCCTGCCGCTGTTCCGGTGCCTGCCGCGCCCAAATTGAGTGCGCCCCCTGAAGCGATCGATGCCCAATGGGCCGCCATACCGACCCACCCGATGCCCAAGGTCTTGTCGCGCACCGTCGTGCTGTTGCCGGGCTTGCCCGCGCCGGGCAAAGACAGCATGGCTGGGGTGGTCAAGCCTTGGTTGGCGGATGCTTGGTTGACGCACCAAAGCGTGGTCGAGTTACATGGCTTTACCAACGCCGAGTGGTCGGTGGCCGTGTCAAGCGCCGCCGCGAGTTTGAGCGGCAACAGCTGGGACGCCGTGTTTGTGGAACTCCAAGGACTGGGCCTGTGCGGCTCGGGCGGCTGCACCACCCAAATCCTGCACCGCAGCGACCCAGGCTGGACCGAGGTGGGCAGCTTGTTCGGCTGCGACAAGATCGAACTCCTCACCACCAAAACCCAAGGCCTGCGCGACATCCGCTACGCCGACTGCCCGTCGAAGCAGGAATATGTTTATCGGTTTGATGGGCGGGGGTATGTTGAATAACCGGGGGTTTGATAAAGAGATCGACTGCTTAAAACCAGGGATCGCACGGATCTATTTATTCTAAAACTGGAATATTATTGGAGGCTTCCGATGAAGGCGCAACCCAAACCATTGTTGGGGCTTGGCGATAGTCTTGACCAAAGACAGGAGCACGAAATGACAGATATCAACATCACCAAAGGCAGCGCCAATGTGTTTGCTGACCTCGGGTTCGATCCGCAGGAAGCACAAAACCTGCAGCTGCGTTCGCAGACCATGATCGCTTTGTTGCAGTGGTTCAACGCCAGCGGCTTGACCCAAGCCGCCGCAGCCAAGGTGCTGGGGGTGACACAACCGCGCCTGAATCAACTCCTCAAGGGCAAGATTGACATTTTCAGTCTCGACGCGCTGGTGAACATGGCCACCAGCGCTGGCATGCGAGTGGGCTTGGTCATACGGCCAAAAACCGCCGTGAAGGTTCGTGCGGCAACACCGCCCAAAGCCGCAGCGGCCAAACGACCTGCACGCGCTTTTACCTATGAAAACGGCGCACAAGCCGAACGGCTTTGATATTCAGCATTCGCCAATACCAGCTGATCGCCGATGTAAATTTGGGAAAGTAGATACGTAAAATTGGTATTTTGATGTTGCAATTTTGGGAATTTTTGGTGCTTCAAGAATCCAATAGAAAAAGTCGGCCATGGCGCCGTGTTCTTATGCCAGTGTTGGTTTGGGTTGCCGCTGAACCGAAACGGTTCGTCGCCCTTGGACGCCCTTGACCACGTACTTTTGATAAACCAGTGGTTGAACGGTTTTGATTCGCTCAAGCGCGTCGGCCACCTTGGTGTTGCCAGCGAGTTTGGCCAATACGCACATTCGAAGCCAATGGTCGCAGGTCAGGGGCACGGTGTCTTTGCGTTCCCACAGACTGACGGCGTTTTCTGAAAAGTCCAACAGTTGGCCCAACGCCTCTTGCGATAAGCCCAGTTGGACCCTCAAAAACCGAAATTCTTTGCCGGTGAGCAAGCCTGGTTTTTGAACCAAGGTCATGGCCAGCAAGTGGTGTAAGCCGTCGGCGTCCTGCACGGAAACCACCTCGCCCAACGCGCTGCTTTTGACCGTGAACCCGTTTTCCAACCAGACGTTGTCCAACCCGCAAGCGGTGTAGTGGAGTTGTTTTTTCATGAATCACCTCGTGTTTGTCATGACCGTCACGATCAACAAGTCAGGGTCATGGCGATCGAGCCTTGCGACAACCGTGATCGCTACCGAACGCCAACATTGTGACCCATAATTTTTATGGCCTGCATGGAAGGGGATGCATTACTCGTTAGAATCTCATGCCCTGTCGGCACTTGGGTTCTGTGGCCCGGGTTTTTGCCGTCACAATACAGGGCGCGCCTCGGTGGTGAAATTGGTAGACACAGCGGACTTAAAATCCGCCGCTTTCCCGTGAGGGGGCGTACCGGTTCGATTCCGGTCCGAGGCACCAGCATCAGCCGGATGGTCCGGTTCAGTGAGTTCGCATGACCCGTTTTAACGCCCCTTTTGAAATCCACGTGCACGGCGATGTGCCTCTGCGCGAGGACGTGGGTCACGAGCAGATCCAAGAAGCTTTGAAGCCCTTGTGGCAGTACGCCGGTGCGCCTTCTTTGGAGGCGGCCGCCAACAGCCATTTCGACGACGAGCCGGGCATCCGCTTGGACACCGCCGATCACGTCTTGCGCATGTGCTGGACGGTGACCGGCGACGACGATTTTCGCCAAGCGGTGGAAGAGGCTTGTATGGGCCTCAACGACATCGCGTTGGCCGGTGCGGCCATCGAGGTGTCGTTTTACGACGCCGACTTCGATGAAGAAGACCCCGACAACAACGAAGACGCGCGTGACGATTTCATGATGTGTTTTGTGGGCCCCACGCCCGCGGCCATCATGCAGGTGCAACGCGATTTGTTGGTGCACGACGTCACGCACATCATGGAGCGCCACTTCGACCCGAGCGAGCTCGGCGGTGTGGTGGCCAGCATCGACGCTTTGTTCACCCAGCGCTTTGACGCGCTGGTGAGCTCCATGCAACTGGGCAAGCCGCCGCGCGGCGGGCACGGTGGCTCGTCGGGCCACGGCGGCCCGCGCAAACCGCGCCACCTGCACTGAGTTCGCCCATGTCCGACGTGCTCCAATCCGGTGTTCGCCGACGCGAGGTCTGGGCTTGGGCCATGTACGACTTCGCCAATTCGGGCTACACCACGGTGGTCATCACCGCGGTGTTCTCGGCGTATTTTGTGGGCGGTGTGGCCGGTGGCGCACCCTGGGCCACCTTGGCGTGGACGCTGGGCTTGAGCGCTTCGTATGCGTGGGTCTTGTTCACCATGCCTTTCATTGGCGCGTGGGCCGACCGGCACGCCGCCAAAAAACGGGTCTTGATGGTGACCACCTTGGCCTGTGTGCTGAGCACGGCGGCCTTGGCCAGCGTGTCGCCCGGCCAAGTGGCGTGGGCCTTGGCTTTGTTGGTGCTCTCCAATACGTTCTACGCTTATGGCGAATCGGTCACAGCGGCGTTTTTGCCCGAGCTGGCGCAACCGCAGGCCATGGGCCGTGTGAGCGGCTGGGGCTGGGGGCTGGGCTATGTGGGCGGCATGCTCACGCTGGGCGTGTGTTTGGCTTATGTTTTGTCGGCGCAGGCGCGTGGTGAGGGCGCGGCACAGTTCGTGCCCGTGACCATGCTCATCACCGCGGCGATTTATGGATTGGCCGCTTGTGTGACCTTTGTGTGGCTGCGCGAACGCGCCGCGCCCGTGCCCGCCAGCACGCTGGCGGCTCGTCCGTCGGTGTGGGCGCAGCTGCGGCTGACTTGGCGCGACTCGCGCGACTTCCCCGATTACCGCCGCTTGTTGGTGTGCACCGTGGCCTACCAAGCCGGTGTGGCGGTGGCCATCACCTTGGCGGCGATTTACGCCGAGCAGGTCATGGGCTTTGCGCCACAAGAGACCATGGTTTTGATTTTTGTGTTGAACATCGCGGCCTTTGGCGGCGCCTTGGCCTTCGGCCATGTGCAAGACCGTTGGGGCCATCAGCGCACCTTGGGCCTGACCCTCTTGGGTTGGGTGGTGGTGTGCGCGGTGGCGGCTTTGGCGCAAAGCAAGGCGGTGTTTTGGGTGGCGGCTGCCTTGGCGGGTCTGTGCCTGGGCTCGAGCCAATCGGCGGGCCGCGCCATGGCCGGTTTGTTGGTGCCCGAACACCGCTTGGCCGAGTTCTTTGGACTGTGGTCCATGGCCGTTCGTTTGGCCAGCATCTTGGGCCCGGTGGGTTATGGCTTGGTGACCTGGCTCACCGATGGCAACCAGCGTTTGGCCATCGCGGCCACGGCGGGTTTGTTTGTGCTGGGCTGGTTCTTGCTGCGGCCCATCGACATGGTCCGGGGCCAGCGCTGCGCTCAGATGGCGGGGTCGGCCAAGGCGCAGTGATCGGCGCTCAGGTCCAGCCAGCGTTGCGCTGCGCCTTGTAAGCCAGCCAAGTCGCCGTTCGTCAACAGCTGGGTTTGGGCCGCGCCAGCAGCGCTGGTGCGCAGGGTGCCAGACGCCTCCAACAAGCGCCGCGTTTGTTGGGCCACGGCCTCGCCGGTGGACAAGCAGCGCACGTCGGCGCCGACGATGCGCTGCAACGCGTCTTGCACGAAGACGTAATGGGTGCAACCCAAAACCAAGGTGTCGATCTCGCCGGGCTGTGTGCCAAAGCGCCCCATGGCCTGTGTGAAGCGCTGCAGCAGCCCGTGCACCGCTTGAGTGGCTTGCGTTTGGGTGGCGGGGTGGGCGCTGTTCTCGATGGCCAAAGCCAAGCCGGGGCAGGGCTGCACGACGAAGTTGGCTTGGCCTTCCAGGCTGTGCAACAGGCGCTGAAATTTCTCGCTGCTGACCGTGCCTTGGGTGGCCATGACGCCCACACGACCGGTGCGCGTGAGTTGCGCGGCGGGCTTGAGGGCGGGCTCCAAACCCACGATGGGCAGTTGCGGGTAGGTGCTGCGCAGGGCGGCGATGGTGGCGGCGGTGGCGGTGTTGCAGGCCACGACCAGCGCTTTGATGCCGTGCACGTTCACCAAGTGTTCGGTGATGGCCAGGCTTCGCCGGCGCACGAAGTCGTCGCCTTTTTCGCCGTAGGGGGCGTGCGCGCTGTCGGCCCAGTAGAGCAGGTGCTCGTGGGGCAGGGCGGCGCGCAGCGCCGGCAAGGCGCTCAGGCCACCCATGCCACTGTCAAAAACGCCGATGGGGGCGTTCACGTTCAGCCGGCGTTGACGCCGATGCCCTTGAACTCGCCCGTGGCGATGCGTTTTTGCCATTCGGCTGGGCCGGTGGTGTGGACGCTGGTGCCGCCCGCATCCACGGCCACCGTCACGGGCATGTCGACCACGTCGAATTCGTAAATGGCTTCCATGCCCATGTCGGCGAAGCCCAAGACCTTGGCGTGTTTGATGGCTTTGGACACCAGGTAGGCCGCGCCGCCCACGGCCATCAGGTAAGCGCTCTTGTGCTTTTTGATGGCCTCAATCGCGACGGGGCCGCGCTCGGCTTTGCCGATCATGGCGATCAAGCCGGTGTTGGCCAGCATCATTTCGGTGAAGCCGTCCATGCGGGTGGCTGTGGTGGGGCCTGCGGGGCCGACGGCTTCGTCACCCACGGGGTCCACGGGACCCACGTAATAGATCACGCGGTTGCTGAAGTCCACGGGCAGCTTTTCGCCCTTGGCCAGCATGTCTTGGATGCGTTTGTGCGCAGCGTCGCGGCCGGTGAGCATCTTGCCGTTGAGCAAGAGCGTTTGGCCAGGTTTCCAAGCGGCCACTTGCGCGGGCGTGAGGGTGTTGAGGTCCACGCGCTGGCTTTTCTCGGTGTCGGCCGTCCAGCCCACGTTGGGCCAAAGGTCCAGCGAAGGCGCTTCCAAATACGTGGGGCCTGAGCCGTCGAGCACGAAGTGCGCGTGGCGGGTGGCTGCGCAGTTGGGGATCATGGCCACGGGCTTGCTGGCCGCGTGCGTGGGGTACATCTTGATTTTGATGTCGAGCACCGTGGTCAGGCCACCCAGGCCCTGCGCGCCGATGCCCAGGGCGTTGACCTTGTGGTACAGCTCCAGGCGCATCTCTTCAACCTGGTCGAGCTTCTCGCCCTTGCTGGATTTTTCGAGCAGCTGGTACATGTTCAGGTCGTCCATCAGGCTTTCCTTGGCCAAGAGCACGGCTTTTTCGGCGGTGCCGCCGATACCAATGCCCAGCATGCCGGGTGGGCACCAGCCCGCGCCCATGGTGGGCACGGTCTTGAGCACCCAGTCGACGATGCTGTCGCCGGGGTTGAGCATGACCAACTTGGACTTGTTCTCGCTGCCGCCGCCTTTGGCCGCCACGGTCACATGCACGTGGTGACCCGGCACGATCTTGGTGAAAATGACGGCGGGCGTGTTGTCTTTGGTGTTTTTGCGGGTGAAGTGCGGGTCAGAGACAATGGATCCGCGCAACATGTTGTCCGACTGGTTGTAGCCCCGGCGCACGCCTTCGTTGATGGCGTCTTCCAAGCTACCGGTGAAACCGTTGAACTTCACGTCCATGCCCACCTCTAAGAACACGTTGACGATGCCGGTGTCCTGGCAAATCGGGCGGTGCCCGATGGCGCTCATCTTGCTGTTGGTCAGGATCTGCGCAATGGCGTCCTTGGCGGCAGGACTTTGCTCACGGGCGAAGGCACTGGCCAGGTGCGAAATGAAGTCGGCTGGGTGGTAGTAACTGATGTACTGCAGGGCGGCGGCAACGGATTCGATCAGGTCGTCTTGTTGGATAAGGGTGGTCATGGGGCGGTCCTAGGGAAAACGGGCCAAGGCAAAGCCTGGGTGGATTTGCCCCTGATTTTAGGGCTCAGATCAGTCAGTACTTTGTAAGAGGGGTCAACGACATTCGGGGTTGTTGATAATTAACCCGTTCCGTTTAAGGAGACCTCACCGTGAGCAACATTGCCGTTTATCAGCCCAGCGAAGCGTTTGTGAAAAATGCCCACATTTCGGGTATGCCGGCCTACCAAGCGCTGTGCAAAGAAGCCGAGACCGATTACCAAGGTTACTGGGGCCGACTGGCCAAAGAGCTTGTCACTTGGAAAACTCCCTTCACCAAGGTGCTCGACGAGTCCAATGCGCCCTTCTTCAAGTGGTTCGAAGACGGCACCCTGAACGCCTCTTACAACTGCCTGGACCGCAACGTCGAAAAAGGCCTGGGCGACAAAACCGCCATCATTTTTGAAGCCGACGGCGGCGAGGTGACCAAGGTCACCTACAGCCAACTGCTGGCCAAGACCTGCCAATACGCCAACGCCTTGAAGAGCCTGGGCATCAAAAAAGGTGACCGCGTGGTCATCTACATCTCCATGTCCATCGACGGCGTGGCCGCCATGCAAGCCTGCGCCCGCATCGGCGCCACCCACTCGGTGGTGTTCGGTGGTTTCTCGGCCCAGTCGCTGCGCGACCGCATCGAAGACACCGGCGCTGTCGCCGTCATCACCGCCGACAACCAGGTGCGCGGCGGCAAGCTGCTGCCCCTCAAGTCCATCGTGGACGAAGCCATTGCACTGGGTGGCTGCGGCTCCATCAAAAACGTGCTGGTCGTCAAGCGCTCGGGTGCCGAGATCGCCATGACCGCTGGCCGTGACCTGTGGATGGCCGACTTGGCCGACCAGCAAGCCACCACCTGCGAGCCCGAGTGGGTCGGTGCCGAGCACCCCCTGTTCTTGCTCTACACCTCCGGCTCCACCGGCAAACCCAAAGGTGTGCAACACAGCACCGGCGGCTATTTGCTGCACGCAGCCCTGACCACCCATTGGACCTTTGACCTGAAGGCCGACGACGTGTTCTGGTGCACGGCCGACATCGGCTGGGTCACGGGCCACACCTACATCACCTACGGCCCCTTGGCCTTGGGTGGCACCGAGATCGTGTTCGAGGGAGTGCCCACTTATCCAGACGCTGGCCGCTTCTGGAAGATGATCCAAGACCACAAGGTCTCGATCTTCTACACCGCGCCCACCGCCATCCGCTCGCTCATCAAGGCCGCGGAAGCCAACGATGCTGTACACCCCAAGAGCTACAACCTCAGCAGCCTGCGCTTGTTGGGTTCGGTCGGCGAGCCGATCAACCCTGCCGCCTGGGAGTGGTACCACAAGCATGTGGGCGGCGGCAATTGCCCCATCGTCGACACCTTCTGGCAAACCGAAACCGGCGGCCACATGATCACCCCACTGCCGGGCGTGACCCCCATGGTGCCCGGCTCCTGCACGCTGGCGTTCCCCGGCATCCAAGCGGCCATCGTGGACGAAACCGGTAAAGACATGCCCAACGGCCAAGGCGGCATTTTGGTCGTGAAAAAACCATGGCCCTCCATGATCCGCACCATTTGGGGCGACCCCGAGCGGTTCAAGAAGAGCTACTACCCTGAAGACTTCAAGGGAAAGTACTACTTGGCGGGCGATGGCGCGATACGCGACGAGAAGACCGGTTACTTCACCATCACTGGCCGCATCGACGACGTGCTCAACGTCTCTGGTCACCGCATGGGGACGATGGAAATCGAATCCGCGTTGGTGAGCTGCACCGAGTTGGTGGCCGAAGCCGCCGTGGTGGGCCGCCCTGATGAGACCACAGGTGAGGCGATTTGCGCCTTCGTGGTGCTCAAGCGCTCGTTGCCCAACACCGAAGAAGGCAAGGCGATTGCCAAGCAGTTGCGCGACCACATCGCCAAGGAAATTGGCCCAATCGCCAAGCCCAAGGACATCCGCTTCGGTGAGAACTTGCCCAAGACCCGTTCGGGCAAGATCATGCGTCGCCTGTTGCGTTCGCTGGCCAAAGGCGAAGCCATCACGCAAGACACCAGCACGCTGGAAAACCCAGCGATCCTGAGCCAGCTGGGTCAGGCCTACTGATCGGCCAAAAGCTCCAACGAAAAAGCCACCCGAGAGGGTGGCTTTTTTCTTGCCGGGTGAGCCGTGAGGCTCACGGCCAGAATCACTTCATGCTCAAAACCCACTGGGCCAAAGCCTTGGCGTCGGCATCGTTGACTTTGGGGTTGGCTGGCATGGGAATGGCTCCCCACACGCCCGAACCGCCTTTTTGGATTTTGGTGGCCAACTGAGCCACAGCCGCGGCATTGCCTGCGTATTTTTTGCTGATGTCTTTGTAAGCAGGACCGACCAATTTTTTGTCGGCGGCGTGGCAAGCCATGCAGTTATTGGCTTTGGCCAAGGCCTCACTGGCCATGGCAGGGGCCGACAAAGCGGCGAAAGCGGTCAGCACCAATGCGAAGCGTTTCATGTGTGTCCTTTGACAGGTTGGTTGAGAAATCGATTCGATTCTAAGGGGCATGTTTGGTTCCCATACCCGTTCAATAAGCGTCCAACACAGCACCCTTGCTGGCACTGGAGGCATTGAAGGCGAATTTGGCTTGGACACCGCGGGTGTAGCGTGGCGCAGGCGGGACCCAGCCCTCACGGCGCTTGGCCAGCTCGGCCTCAGGCACGTTGAGTTCCAGGATCAGTTGGTGCGCGTCGATGGTGATGCTGTCGCCCTCACGAACAAACGCGATGGTGCCACCCACGGCGGCCTCGGGAGCCACGTGGCCCACGACCATGCCCCACGTGCCGCCAGAAAAGCGGCCGTCGGTGACCAGGCCCACGCTTTCGCCCAAACCGGCGCCAATGAGCGCGCCGGTGGGGGCCAGCATTTCGGGCATGCCAGGGCCACCTTTTGGGCCGAGGTAGCGCAGGACCATCACGTCACCGGCCTTGATCTTGCCGGCCAGAATGGCTTGCAAAGCGGACTGCTCGTCGTCGAACACGCGGGCCGGGCCGGTGATGACGGGGTTCTTCAAGCCCGTGATCTTGGCCACCGCGCCCTCGGGCGACAGGTTGCCTTTGAGGATGGCCAAGTGACCTTGCTTGTACATGGCTTGGTCGATGGTGTGGATGACGCTTTGCTCGGGTGGCGCGTCGGGCACGTCTTTGAGCACCTCGGCGATGGTTTTACCCGTGATGGTGATGCAGTCACCGTGCAGCAAACCCGCGTTGAGCAAAATCTTCATGACTTGAGGGATGCCACCAGCTTTGTGCAGGTCCACCGCCAAGGCTTTGCCGCTGGGCTTGAGGTCGCACAACACGGGGGTTCGTTTGCGGATGATTTCGAAGTCGTCGATGGTCCACTCGACGCCCGCACAGTGGGCGATGGCCAAGAAGTGCAGCACCGCGTTGGTGGAGCCGCCCGTGGCCATGATCACGGCCACGGCGTTTTCGATGGATTTTCGGGTGACGATGTCCGTCGGTTTGAGGTCCATCTTGATGGCCTCGATCAGCACCTTGGCCGATTCTTTGGCCGAATTGATTTTTTCGTCGTGGGGATTGGCCATGGTCGACGAGTAGGGCAGCGAAATGCCCAAGGCTTCAAAGGCCGAGGACATGGTGTTGGCGGTGTACATGCCGCCGCACGAGCCGGTGCCAGGGATGGCGCGCATTTCGATTTCGCGCAGGTCTTCATCGCTGAGTTTGCCCGCGGCGTTCTCGCCCACGGCTTCAAACACGCTGACGATGTTGAGGTCTTTGCCCTTGTAGTGACCGGGCAAGATGGTGCCACCGTAGACGTAGATGGAAGGCACGTTGGCGCGCAGCATGCCCATCAAGCCACCAGGCATGTTTTTGTCGCAGCCACCGATGACCACCACACCGTCCATCCACTGGCCTTGTACGCAGGTTTCCACGCAATCGGCAATGACCTCGCGGGAAACGAGCGAGTACTTCATGCCTTCGGTGCCCATGGCCATGCCGTCGGAGATGGTGGGGGTGCCAAAAATCTGGGCGTTGCCACCGGCTTCTTCGATGCCCGCCACCGCCGCGTCGGCGAGTTTTTGCAAGCCGCTGTTGCAAGGCGTGATGGTGCTGTGGCCATTGGCCACGCCGACCATGGGTTTGCCGAAGTCGCCTTCCTGGTAGCCCATGCCGTAGTACATGGAGCGGTTGGGCGCGCGCGATTTGCCTTGGGTGATGTTGGCGCTGCGGCGGTTGATCGGTTGGATCGGGATGACTTTGTTCTCGGCCATGGTGTTCTTTGCGGTTGGGGAGGAAACAGGAGAGGTGGCTAAATATACCAAGGCACAATAGGCACCATGCTCACCCATCCCAACATCGACCCCGTGGCTTTGGCCATCGGCCCTTTGGCCATCCATTGGTATGGCCTGACCTATTTGGCAGCGTTTGCCTTGTTTTATGCGCTGGGTCTGCGCCGTTTGCAGCAGCCACCGTTCGCAGCCCTCAGCGCCCAGGGCATCTGGCAGAAAAAAGACGTCGAAGACATTTTGTTTTTTGGTGTGATGGGTGTGATTGCGGGCGGCCGCGTGGGCTATTGCCTGTTTTATCAGCCCAGTTATTACCTGTCGAACCCGCTGGAAATCTTCGCTTTGTGGCAAGGCGGCATGAGTTTTCATGGCGGTTTGCTGGGGGTGATCGTGGCCTTGATCTGGTTCGCCAAGAGCCGCCAGCGCCACGCGCTGCAGGTGCTGGACTTTGTGGCGCCCTGCGTGCCCACCGGCTTGGCCGCTGGGCGCTTGGGCAACTTCATCAACGGTGAGTTGTGGGGCCGTGTGGCCGACCCATCGTTGCCCTGGGGCATGGTGTTCGCCAACGCGGGCGATGCGCCGCGCCACCCTTCGCAGCTTTACCAATTTTTGCTTGAGGGTTTGCTGCTGTTCGTGGTTTTGTGGTGGTTTGCCCGTCGGCCGCGCCCGCTGGGGCAGGTCAGTGCGGTGTTTGCCATGGGCTACGGCGTCTTGCGTTTCATCGCAGAATTTTTCCGCGAACCCGATGCACACTTGGGTTTGCTCTCGCTGGGCATGAGCATGGGGCAGTGGTTGTGTGTGCCCATGGTGCTGGGCGGCGCTGCGCTGTGGCGCTGGTCGGCACGGCGGGCTGACGCAGCATGAGCGGGCAGGTTCGTTGGGCGGACCACGGCCATTGGGCCGAGGTGGTGTTGTCCAACCCAGCCAAGTTCAACGCCATGAGCCGCTCGATGTGGCGGCAATTGCGCGATGTGTTTGAAGCGGCGCAAACCCAGAGCGCGCTGCGCGTGGTGCTCTTGCGCGGCGAGGGCGTGCATTTTTGTTCGGGTGGCGATATCAGCGAATACCCCAGCTTTCGCTTTGACGAAGCGGCGCTGCGTGACTTTCACGAAAACGAGGTCTGGGGCGGCTTATCGGCGATTTTGAACGTGGACGTGCCGGTGGTGGCCGACATCCGTGGCAACTGCATGGGCGCTGGGGTGGAGATCGCGAGTTGTTGCGATGTGCGCTGGGCGCATGTGCAGGCGCGTTTTGGTGCGCCGATCGCCAAGCTGGGTTTTCCCATGGCACCGCGCGAAGCGGCCTTGGTGGGCGCGGCCGTGGGCGACATGACGGCGCGCGAAATGCTCTTGCTCGCGCAAGTCTTGGACGCGACCACGTTGTTGCAGCGCGGGTTTTTGAATGCCTGCGATGACACGCCAGCCTTGGACGCACGTTGCGCCGAGGTGGTACAGAGCGTGCTGGCGCTGAGCCCACAGGCCGCGCGTTTGAACAAACAAGCCCTACGCGCTTGGCGCGCGGGGCTTGTCCCCAACGCTGGGCCCCAGGCCTATGCCTATGCCAACAGTCTGGAACACCGCGAAGGGATCGCGGCATTTTTGGACAAGCGCGCGGCCCGCTTTTGATCGTCATACCCCACACGGACACCAAGATGAGTACTTCCAACGCCAACGCTTTTTCGGTTTTGCGCGCGGGCTTCCCCGCCGATTTGGACGTCACCGCGATTGAAACCGACACCGGACTGCTGTACAGCTGGCGAGACTTGGACCGCGCCTCGGCCATGGTGGCCAACTTGTTCGCTGATTGGGCTGTGCCGGCTCAAGCCCGGATCTTGATGCAGGTCGACAAATCGGTGGAGGCCTTGGTGCTTTATTTGGCTTGTTTGCGGGGAGGCTACGTGATCGTGCCGCTCAACACCGCGTACCAAGCCGCCGAAATGGCGTATTTCTTGAATGACGCTCAGCCCAGCGTGGTGGTGTGCAGCGGAGCGAACATGGGCTGGCTGAGCAAGCTGGCGTTCAACTCGGGGGTGCGCCACGTGCTCACGCTCAACGATGACCGCACCGGAAGCTTGCTCGAGCGCGCCAGTCACCACGCCGATGTGCAGTTGCCGGTGCAGCGCCAAGCCGATGATATGGCGGCCATCCTCTACACCAGCGGCACGACCGGTCGCAGCAAAGGGGCCATGCTGAGCCACGGCAATCTCATGAGCAACGCCCAAGTGCTGCACCAGTACTGGGGTTGGCGTTCAGACGATGTGCTCATTCACGCTTTGCCGATTTTCCACGTGCACGGTTTGTTCGTGGCCATCCACGCGGCCTTGATGGGTGGTTCACCGATGCGCTGGATGTCGCGCTTTGAGCCGCGTGCGGCCATCGCTTGGATGGCCCGGGCCACGGTGTTCATGGGTGTGCCCACGTTGTATGTGCGCATGCTGGCCGAGCCCAGCCTGAACCGGCAGGCCACGCAAGCCATGCGCTTGTTCATTTCTGGCTCCGCACCCCTGCTGACAGAGACCTTCCAAGCTTGGCAAGCGCGCACCGGTCACACCATTCTGGAGCGTTACGGCATGAGCGAAACCGTCATGCTGACCTCCAACCCCGAGCACGCCGATGCGCGTCATGGCGGGCAATCGCTGCGCCGTGGTGGCACGGTCGGATTTCCCTTGCCAGGGGTGAGTTTGCGGGTGGTCGACGACCAAGGTCAAGTGGTACCCCTGGGGCAGGTCGGCGGCATCGAGGTGCGTGGGCCCAATGTTTTTCAAGGCTATTGGCGCATGCCCGAGAAAACCCAGGAGGCCTTCACACCCGATGCTTGGTTCAAGACGGGTGACGTGGGCTTGCAAGACGGGCAGGGTTATGTGCGCATCGTGGGCCGCAGCAAGGATCTGATCATTTCGGGGGGCTTCAATGTGTACCCTGCCGAGGTGGAGTCGGAAATCAACGCTTTTGCAGGTGTGGCCGAAAGCGCGGTGGTGGGCGCCCCGCACCCCGACTTTGGTGAGGTGGGTGTGGCCTTGGTCGTGCCCCAAGCCGGCGCCAAGCTTGATCTGGATGCGCTCAAGGCCCACATCAAAAACCGTTTGGCCAATTTCAAAATTCCCAAGCATTGGGTGATCGAGCCCGACTTGCCACGCAATGCCATGGGCAAGGTCGAGAAAAACCGTTTGCGCGAACGTTTCAAGGCGCTGTTCGCTGCTTGAACCCAAGGGCAGCGGTCAGCGCAAGACCAAAACCGGGATCGCCGAGTGCGTGAGCACGTGCTGGGTTTCGCTGCCCAGCAAGAGTCGCCGGATGCCTTTGCGACCGTGAGAGGCCATGACGATCAGGTCGCATTGGCTGCGTTTGGCGGTGGCCATGATGGTCTCGGCGATCAAGTCCGACTTCACCGTCACCGCCTTGACCTTGACGGCTTTTTTTTGTGCGGCTGATTTCACCGCATTGACGGTTGCCTTTGCTTCAGCCAACCACTCTTCTTCGATGCGGTTGACTTCGTTCATGGCCACCGTTATGCCGCCTTCAAAGTACGTCAGTGGGTAGCGGGGCACCACTTTGAGCGCGACCAATTCAGCGCCGGTCATATCGGCCAAAGTGATGGCGTGTGTCACGGCTTTTTGGGAGAGTTTGGAGCCATCGGTGGCGACCAAGATGCGTTGGTACATGGGGTTCTCCTGATTGGGGCAAAGCACCAGACTACGCCTTTTGGGCGCGCTGGGCTTGATCTTTATCAAGCTTTGCGTCAGTGGCTTGGGTTAACCTTGACCGAATGAACCGTGCCGTCCTTGCGCCTTTTGCCGACCACCGCGGTCCGCTGACGGTTGAGGATGACTTTCTTGTCTTGGATGATCCGGTTGAGCAAGCCGATTTCACATCGTCACTGACGGACGACGCTGCGGGTGTGCGGGAGTCGGTCTTGTTGGTCCAAGGCATGTACTGCGCCGCCTGCGCCGACACGGTCGAAAGCGCCCTGCAAGGCGTGCCGGGCGTTCGATCGGCCCGCGTGCACGCCGCCACGCGGCGTTTGGTTTTGCAGTGGGACCCTAGCCACACACCGCTGTCCCGCTTGGCCCAGACCGTGGGCGCCAGCGGCTACCGCCTGCTGCCCCTGAAACAAGCCCTGTCCATCAGCGAGCGCCTGGCCGAAACCCGCAAAGCCTTGTGGCGCTTGTTCGTGGCCGGTTTTTGCATGATGCAGGTGATGATGTACGCGTGGCCTGCCTATGTGGCCGAACCCGGCGACATTCCCGCCGACATTGACCAGCTGCTGCGTTGGGCCAGCTGGGTGTTGAGTTTGCCGGTGGTGTTTTTCGCCAGCGGACCGTTTTTTCAAAGCGCTTGGCGCGACCTCAAATTGGGGCGTATCGGCATGGACACGCCCGTGTCCGTGGGCATCATCGTGACCTTCGTCGCCAGCTCGGCCGCGACCTTTGACCCCACGGGACTTTGGGGCGATGAGGTCTGGTTCGACTCGCTCACCATGTTCGTGTTCTTTTTGCTTGGGGGGCGGTATTTGGAGCTAAAGGCCCGCGACCGAACGGCCGGTGCGCTGGACCATTTGATGAACCGATTGCCTGAAGTGGCCGATCAACAGCAAGCCGACGGTTCGTTCAAAACGGTGTCGACGCGGCGTCTGGTGGTGGGCGATGTGGTGCGAGTCTCCGCAGGCCAAGTGTTTGCCGGTGACGCTGCAATGCTCAGCGAGCGTGCCTCGGTGGACGAAGCCTTGCTCACGGGAGAGTCCGAGCCAGTCACGAAAGTGATGGGGGATTCGGTGGTGGCCGGCAGCTTCAACTTGGGCGGGCCGGTGTTGGTGCGCTTGAGCGTGCTGGGCAAGCAGACCCGCTTTGGGCAAATCGTCAGCCTGATGGAAAAAGCCTCCACCGACAAGCCGCGCTTGGCCATCTTGGCCGACCGCATCGCAGCGCCATTTTTGGTCCTGGTGATGTTGGCCGCTGCAGCTGCGGCCGGGTATTGGTGGCCCATCGACCACACGCAAGCTTTGTCGGTGGCGGTGGCGGTGCTCATCGTGACCTGCCCCTGCGCCTTGTCTTTGGCCACGCCTGCGGCCATGCTGTCGTCTGCAGGGGCTCTGGCGCAAGGGGGTGTGTTGGTGCGCCGCCTGCAGGCCTTCGAGGCGTTGTCGCGGGTGACTGCGGTGGTGTTCGACAAAACCGGCACCTTGACCCACGACCGTTTGGTCGTGAGCGAATGGCGTGTGCGCGATGGGGTTGATCGCGTCGCTTTGGAGCGCCGTTTGTTGGCCATGACGGTGGGGTCTCTGCACCCGGTCTCACAGGCTTTGGCGCGGCAACTCCAAGGCCATGAGGTGCCAGTCGCCCCCGACGTGCAAGAGGTGGCCGGTCAAGGGCTGTTGGCACAATGGACGGACGTTGGATGGTGGCGATTGGGCACTTGGGGGTGGTGTGGATTGAAGCCCGCCGAGGAGCCTCAAGCGCAGGGCATGGGTCCGCGCGTGCACGTGGCCGACGCCAGCGGCTGGCTTGCCACCATCGAGCTGAGCGAGGGGGTGCGCGAAGATGCAGCCCCAGCCATTGCAGCGCTGAAGGCCTTGGGCATACGCACCCATTTGCTCAGTGGCGACCGTGCCCAGGCCGCGCAGGGCGTGGCCACACAGGTGGGGGTGGACCAGGTGGTGGCGCAGGCCACACCCGAAGATAAATTGGCCTATGTCAAGGCCTTGCAAGCCCAAGGCTGGCGCGTGGCCATGGTCGGCGATGGTTTGAACGATGGTCCCGTCTTGGCCGCGGCAGACACCTCGTTTGCTTTGGGCCATGCTGCGCCCTTGGCCCAAGCGCAGTCGGATTTTGTGGTGCAGGGCGGCTGCGTCATGGACGTGGTCAGCACCTTGCTGCTGGCCCGCAAGACCTTGCAGATCGTCAAGCAAAACTTGTTGTGGGCGGCCGCTTACAACGCGGTGTGTGTGCCGCTGGCCTTGGTGGGTTGGATGCCCCCTTGGTTGGCGGGCGTGGGGATGGCGGGCAGTTCCTTGTGGGTCATTGGCAACGCCATGCGTTTGACCAGAAACCCTCAGAAAGTTTGATATGGATATTTTGTACCTACTGATACCCGTCTCCATTGTGGTGGTCTTCGCCATCATTGGGGTTTTTTGGTGGGCCTTGCAAGGCGGCCAATTCGACAGCATCGAGCGAGAAGGTGAGCGGGTTTTGCGCGACGATTGATTTATATCAAGGTCTGCAGAGATTCCTTACACGACACTCCTTGGAGTGAAATTCAAGAGGAGTCCTGCATGTCGGTTTTAACCCAGGCCAGTCAAGCGACGGTCTACAACGACAAAGTCGTTCGGCAATTCGCCATCATGGCCATTGTGTACGGCGTGATAGGCATGTTGGTGGGTGTGATCATCGCCGCCCAGCTGACTTGGCCCGCGCTGAACTTGGGCATCGAATGGTTGAGTTATGGCCGTTTACGGCCCTTGCACACCAACGCGGTGATTTTTGCGTTCGGTGGCTGCACCTTGTTCGCCACCAGTTATTACATCGTTCAACGCACGTGTCAGACGCGCTTGATTTCCGATAAGTTGGCCGCTTTCACCTTCTGGGGTTGGAACGCGGTCATCGTGGCGGCGGTGGTGACCTTGCCCATGGGCTTGACCCAGAGTAAGGAATACGCCGAGCTGATCTGGCCGATCGACTTGCTGATCGCCGTGGTCTGGGTGGCCTATGCCTTTGTGTTCTTTGGCTCGGTGGGCATCCGAAAAGTGCGCCACATCTACGTGGCCAACTGGTTCTTCGGCGCCTACATCATCGCCGTGGCCTTGTTGCACATCTTCAACAACATCCAGATTCCCACCAGCATGACGCACAGCTACTCTGCGTATGCGGGTGTGCAAGACGCGATGATGCAATGGTGGTACGGCCACAATGCCGTGGGCTTCTTCTTGACCGCCGCCTTCTTGGGCATGATGTATTACTTCATCCCCAAGCAAGCCGAGCGTCCGGTCTATTCCTACCGCTTGTCGATCGTCCACTTCTGGGCGCTCATCTTTACCTACATGTGGGCAGGCCCGCACCACCTGCACTACACCGCTTTGCCCGACTGGACTCAGTCCGTGGGCATGGTGTTCTCCTTGATTCTGTTGGCGCCCAGCTGGGGCGGCATGATCAACGGCATCATGACGCTTTCGGGTGCTTGGCACAAACTGCGCGACGACCCCATCTTGCGCTTCTTGATCGTGTCTCTGTCGTTCTACGGTATGTCGACCTTTGAAGGTCCGATGATGTCCATCAAGACCGTCAATGCTTTGAGCCACTACACCGATTGGACCATTGGGCACGTGCATTCGGGCGCTCTGGGTTGGGTGGGCTTGGTGTCCATGGGCTCGCTCTACTACTTGGTGCCGCGCCTGTTTGGTCAGAAAAAGATGCACTCGGTGCCCGCCATTGAACTGCACTTCTGGATGGCCACCATCGGCATCGTGCTCTACATCGCCGCGATGTGGATCGCCGGTGTGATGCAGGGCCTGATGTGGCGCTCCATCAACCCCGACGGCACATTGACCTATACCTTTGTCGAGTCGGTGAAAGCCACCTATCCCTTCTATGTGATCCGACTGGTGGGTGGCGCCTTGTACTTTGTCGGCATGTTGGTGATGGCTTGGAACGTTTGGAAAACGGCCTTGCCAGGCCAGATCCAAGAGGTGCGCATTCCCGCGGTCAACCCCGCCCACGCCTGAGGAGCAAAAGACCATGGCTCAACACGAAAAGGCCGTCGGCCACGCACGCATCGAAACCAACAACTTCCTCATGATCGTGCTCATCACGCTGGTGGTGGCGGTCGGGGGTTTGGTGGAAATCGTTCCTTTGTTTTTCCAGAAGTCCACCACCCAACCGGTGGAGGGTTTGAAGCCTTACACCGCGCTGCAGCTCGCTGGTCGAGACATCTATGTGAAAGAGGGTTGCTACAACTGTCACTCGCAGATGATCCGCCCCTTCCAGTCCGAAACGCTGCGTTATGGCCATTACTCCTTGGCCGGCGAATTCGTTTACGACCGTCCCTTCCAGTGGGGCTCCAAGCGCACCGGTCCAGACCTGCACCGCGTGGGCGGCCGTTACAGCGATGAGTGGCACCGCATTCACTTGTTGAATCCGCGTGACTTGGTGCCCGAATCCAACATGCCGGCTTATCCCTGGCTGGAAAAAAAGACCGTGGATGCCGACAGCATGCCCAAGCGCATGGCTGTGCTGCGTACCCTGGGCGCTCCTTACAGCGATGATGAAATCGCCAAGTCTGTGGAGGATGTCAAGGGCAAAACCGAGTTGGAAGCCGTGATTGCTTATTTGCAGGTGCTTGGCACCGCAGTGAAATAAGCGCAGGAGGCCACATGGATATCAACGATTTGCGCAGTGCCGTCACCGTGGTGAGCCTGCTGACCTTCTTGGGCATCATCGTTTGGGCCTGGTCCAAACGCAACAAAGCCAGTTTTGATGAGGCAGCTGAGCTGCCCTTCAAAGACGAACAACCTTGGCACGACACAAGAGAAACACCATGAGCGACTTCACCAGTGATTTTTGGCACCTGTACGTGGCTGGCCTGACGATCTTGAGCATCGTGGCTTGCTTGGTTTTGCTGTGGATCAGCGGCACCACCAAGGTCAAAGCCTCGGGCGATAACACCACAGGCCACACCTGGGACGAAGACTTGCAAGAAATGAACAACCCCCTGCCGCGCTGGTGGGTGTATTTGTTCATCGTCACCGTCATTTTTGCCTTCATGTACGGGGCTTTGTACCCGACCTTTGGCAAGTTTCCGGGTTTGTTGGGCTGGTCCTCGACCGGCGCGCACCAAGCCGAGGGCGACAAGCTGCAAGCGGCCATCGCCCCTTTGTATGCGAAGTTCAAGGACATGAAGGCCGAAGACTTGGCCCAAGACAAGCAAGCCATGGCCATTGGTGAACGCTTGTTCATGAACAACTGCGCCCAATGCCATGGGTCTGACGCTCGAGGCAGTCGCAGCTTCCCCAACTTGGCCGATAAGGACTGGTTGTGGGGCGGTGATCATGCCGCCATCAAAACCACGCTGGTTCAAGGGCGCATGGGGGTGATGCCACCCATGGCGGCGGCGGTGGGCAGTGCAGACGACGTGCTCAACGTTGCACACCATGTGATGAGCCTGTCCAAGACCCCGCATGACCCTGTGCGCGCGGTTCAAGGTGCACCCAAGTTCGCCGCTTGTGCCGCTTGTCACGGTGCCGATGGCAAAGGCAACACCGCCATGGGTGCACCCAACCTCACCGATGACACTTGGTTACACGGCTGGGGTGAGGGGGCGATCATCCGCGCTGTCAATGCGGGCTTCACCAACCAGATGCCAGCACAGGCTGCGAAGCTGAGCGAAGACCAAATCCACGTGTTGTCTGCGTATGTTTGGGGTCTGTCTCAAGCCAAAGCCGCGCCTTAAGCTGTGACCAAAATCATCCCTATTGCGCCTGTGGGTAACGACGACGGGATCGAGGTCTCGTTGTACGCAGCTCAAGAAAAAATCCATCCCCGATCGGTGGCGGGCTTTTTTTCAGCGTGGCGCTGGGTCACGGTGTGGATCACCCAACTGGTCTTTTATGGCCTACCTTGGTTGCAATGGAACGACCGGCAAGCGGTGTTGTTTGATTTGGAAGCGCGGCGCTTTTATATTTTTGGTTTGGTCTTGCACCCACAAGACTTCATTTACCTGACCGGTTTGTTGGTCATTTCCGCCCTGGCTTTGTTTTTGTTCACCGCCATCGCGGGGCGTTTGTGGTGCGGCTACGCCTGTCCACAAACCGTTTACACCGAAATATTCTTGTGGATTGAAAGGAGGGTGGAGGGCGATCGCTCGGCGCGCATCCGCTTGGACCATGCCGGTTTTTCCTGGGCCAAGCTGTTCAAGCGTTTGGCCAAACACGGCGCTTGGATGGCCGTGGCCCTGTGGACAGGCTTCACCTTCGTGGGCTATTTCACGTCCATTCGCGAGTTGGCTGCGCTCACGGTCGCTGTGGCGCTTGGGCCATGGCAAACCTTTTGGGTGCTGTTTTATGGCTTTGCAACCTATGGAAACGCAGGCTTCATGCGCGAGCAGGTCTGCAAATACATGTGCCCTTACGCGCGCTTTCAAAGCGCGATGTTCGACAAAGACACGCTCATCGTGACCTACGACGAAGAGCGCGGTGAGCCACGCGGCCCGCGTTCGAAAAAGGCCGACCCCGCAGCCATGGGTTTGGGGGCTTGCGTGGACTGCAGCTTGTGCGTTCAGGTGTGCCCCACCGGCATTGACATTCGCAACGGCCTGCAATACGAATGCATTGGCTGTGGCGCGTGCATCGATGTGTGCAACGACGTCATGGACAAGGTGGGTTACCCCCGCGGCTTGGTGAAATACGCCACCCAAAATGGCTTGGCCAACCACTGGAGCAAAACCCAGATGTTGCGCCGTGCCATGCGCCCGCGTGTGCTCATTTACTCCGGTATTTTGTTGGCCATCACCACCGCGGTCTTTGTGAGCTTGTGGCTGCGCACACCCCTCAAAGTCGACGTGATCCGCGACCGTGGTGCTTTGGCGCGCATGGTGGAGCAAGGCCGCATTGAAAACGTCTTTCGCCTGCAGATCATGAACGTCACGGAAACGCCACAGCGTTATTCGGTGGCGGTTCGAGGCCTTGCCGGCATCACGTTGGCGTCGGAGCACGAATTCGAGGTCTTGCCAGCCGAGGTTCGTTCCGCGGTGGTTCGCGTTCAAATACCGCCGGGCGTTGCGCCGGGTTCTTATTCCATCAACTTTGACATTCAAGCCATCGACAACGAAGATGTTCGCGTCCGAGAAGCGGCCGCCTTTTTGGTTCCACGTTGATTTTTTTCAGGAGACCTCCATGACAGTTCCTTCATCACCGGCGCCAGTGGCTTGGTGGCGCGTGCCCCAAATGTGGCTGGTCGTGGGCGGACCGCTGGTGGTGGTGGCCGCTTGTGTGGTCACGGTGACGATCGCATTCTCTATTCCCGATCCCGTGCTGGACAAGGCCGCTTACCAGCGCGATTTGGCTTTCGCCAATCAACTCGAGGGGCAAGCGCGCATCGACGCCTTGGCCAAGTTGCAGCCTGCCCATCAGGCCCGCAACCATGCCGCTTCGCCCATCGTGCCGGCCAAAAGCGATTAAGGGCCTAGGGTCCCGTGGCTGCTGGTGGCGAGTGACCCGGTGGGCTGAACCTGCCAGTTCAGTCGCAGTTGGGCGGATTCACGATGGCTTTGAGGGCTTCGATGTCCTTGATCATGACGTAGCGCTGTTTGACCTCGATGATCCCGTCATTGACGAACTTGGAAAATGTTCGGCTCACCGTCTCCAATTTCAAACCCAAGTAGCTGCCAATTTCCTCGCGCGTCATGCGCAACACCAACTCGGACTGCGAGAAGCCCCGAGCATGCAAACGTTGAACCAGGTTCAGCAAAAACGCAGCCAAGCGTTCTTCGGCCCGCATGCTGCCGAGCATCATCATGACGCCTTGATCGCGGACGATCTCGCGGCTCATGATTTTGTGCACGTGGTGCTGCATCGAGGTGAATTCACGCGAGAGTTCTTCCAATTGCGCAAACGGCATGACACACACCTCAGCGTCTTCCAGCGCCACCGCATCGCAGGTGTGTTGGTCGGTGACGATACCGTCCAAACCGATGATCTCGCCGGTCATCTGAAAGCCCGTCACTTGGTCGCGTCCATCGGGTGTGGTTACGCGTGTTTTGAAGAACCCCGATCGAACAGCGAACAAGGAACTGAAGCGCTCGCCGGCACTGAACAGCGCCTCGCCGCGTTTGATGCGCTTGCGGTTGGAGACGAGGGCGTCGAGTTTTTGCATCTCATCGGCCTTGAGGCCCATGGGCAAACACAACTCCCTGAGGTTGCAACTGGAGCAGGCGACTTTGATGCTGAGCATGTCCATGGCGTTTCTTTCGATACCTGTCGAGCATACTCCATGGAGTTTCCGTTTATCTTACAGAGCCTAGAGTGCGACAACGGCCGTGGGTGGATCACCATTTTTTGATTTAGGTCAAGCGTTGAAATGCTGGGCTCGCTACAGTCAATTGTCCATGAGGAGGTATTCTTTGAGTCACGCCATTCCCGATGATTTGCTCCAGCGCTACGACGTTCCGGGGCCACGTTACACCTCGTACCCGACCGCTGATCGATTCGTCGAAGCTTTTGGCGAGGTTGACTACATCCAAGCCCTGGTGCATCGGCGTTCAGCAGGCGGAGCGACGCCCCTGTCCTTGTATGTGCACATTCCGTTTTGTGAATCGGTGTGCTACTACTGCGCTTGCAACAAAGTCATCACCAAGCACCACGAGCGTGCCGCGGAGTATTTGCGCTATCTGGAGCGCGAAGTCGCTTTGCAAGTCGGGCACGTCGGCACAGGTCAATCTGTCTCACAACTGCATTTGGGCGGCGGCACACCCACGTTTTTGAGCGACGACGAGTTGCGACAGCTCTTGGCCATGTTGCGCCACTATTTCAATTGGGTGCCGGGCGGCGAGTACTCGGTGGAGGTGGATCCTCGGACGGTCTCGCCCGAGCGTCTGCAAGCCTTGTTTGACATGGGCTTCAATCGCTTGAGTTTTGGCGTTCAAGATTTCGACCCGATGGTGCAAAAAGCCGTGCACCGCGTCCAACCCGCCCTGCAGGTGTTTGGGTTGGTCGCTGCGGCCCGTCGCATCGGTTTTGAATCGCTCAACGTGGACCTGATTTACGGCTTGCCGTTGCAGACCGCCGAATCGTTTGCTCGCACGCTGGCGCAGGTCGGCGACTTGCGGCCCGACCGCATTGCCTTGTATGGGTATGCGCATTTGCCCGAACGATTCAAGCCGCAGCGCCGCATCCACACGGCCGAACTGCCCAGCGGCAGCCAAAAATTGGCCATGCTGTCGATGTCTTTGGACGCCATGCGCGAGGCGGGCTATGTTTATGTGGGCATGGACCACTTCGCTTTGCCCAACGATGCCTTGGCCGTGGCCAAGCGCCAGGGGCGTTTGCACCGAAACTTCCAGGGCTACAGCACCCAACCCGATTGCGACTTGATCGCGCTGGGTGTCTCGGCCATTGGCCGCATCGGAGGGACTTACAGCCAAAACGCCAAGACCCTAGAGGCTTACTACGACGCCCTGGACCAAGGGCATTTGCCGATCGTGCGCGGTTTGGCGTTGAGCCGTGACGACATCCTGCGCCGCTCGGTGATCATGGCTTTGATGTGCCAAGGTGAGTTGTTGTTCGAGTCCATCGAGTTGGGTCATTTCATCGAGTTTGAACGTTACTTCGCGCGTGAACTCGAGGCCTTGCTCGACTTTGAGCAAGAGGGCTTGGTTCGCATCAGTCAGACGGGGGTTGAAGTCACCGAGACCGGTTGGTATTTGGTGCGTGCCATTGCCATGGTCTTTGACAAGAACCTGCAGACCGATCGCGACCGGGCCCGTTTTTCCAAAATCATTTGAGCAACGCTGACGCGACCATCCGTTAGCATGGCGCCATGCAAACTTCGATGGCCTTGACGGCCTTGTTCATGGGCCTGGCGGGTGGTCCACATTGCGTGGCCATGTGCGGCGCCGCTTGTGCGGGCATTGGACGCGCAGCCGGAGCGCGCAGCACACAAGCCCTGTGGACTTTTCAGTTCAGCCGTTTGCTGGGTTACGCGGCTTTTGGTGCTTTCGCGGCGGGTTCGGTCCAAGGCCTGGCCTGGCTGGGCACCAACACCGCGCTGGTCCGCCCCTTGTGGACCATGTTCCATGTGGCGGCCTTTGCCATGGGCTTGGCTTTGTTGTGGCGCGCACGACAACCCGCGTGGATGGAGGATTGGGCCCAGCGGGTCTGGCGTCGCGCCAAGCCGATCTTGACGCGTTTGGGCACCAAGGCCCCGTTTGTCTTGGGCGCGGCTTGGGCGCTCATGCCCTGTGGATTGTTGTACTCGGCTTTGCTGGTGGCATCGCTGTCGGCCAGTGCTTGGGACGGCGCGCTCATCATGGCCTTGTTTTCGGTGGGCACCTCGG